>CAMDOO010000014.1 GCA_945903545.1 Opitutus sp. GAS368
CGCACCGCCGCCTCGTACTGCACCAGTGCCTCGGCCAGCCGCCCGGTCATGGAGTAAAGCGCGTTCGCCAGGGTGCTCCTCGCCTCCACATCCTCGGGGGCCAGCCGCACGGCGGCGGTGAAATGCTCGATGGCCTCCGCTTCTCGCCCGGGCAGGCCAGCCAAGGCCAGCCCGAGGTTGGCGTGGGCATAGACATGGTTCGGGTTGAGCCGGAGCGCGGCCTCCGCGTGCTGGATGGCCTCTTCCAGTCTGCCGGGCTGATTGATCAGGACCCCGGCGAGGTTGCTCTGCGCATCGGCATGGTCCGGGCGAAGCCGCACCGTCGCGGCAAACTGCTCCACGGTGTCCGCCTCGCGACCCGGGGTCTTCGAGTAAAGCAGTGCGAGACTGTAGTGCGCCCGCCAGTTGCCCATTTGCTTCGTGAGATTGTCCTCCCAGATTCCCTGCTCCGTCGCGTAGTCCGTATTCCGGCGCACGGTCAGGGCCAGCAGGAGTACCGCCACTGCGCCGCCAACCACCAGCGTTCGTCGGCCGGCCATCCGGTGCAGTGCGAGCACCAGACCCACCAAGACTGCGGCGAGCGGCAGGTATAGCCGGCTCTCCGCCATGGGTTGGAATGTCACCGGCACCACCGTCGAGGTCGGAGCCAGGATAAGTAGAAAGGTGCAGCCCAGGAATCCGGCCGGGGGCGAGCGGCGCCAAGCATAGGCAATGACCCCGAGCAACACACCCACGGCCAGCATCCAGGGCAACGCGGCGCCCAGCCCACCCAGATAGACCCCAGGGCCATAATCGAAAACCAGCGGATGCGGCCAGACCGCCAGACCCAGATAGCGCACCACCACCTTGAATTCCGTCAGCGCGTAGATCCACGGGGTGATGTCCGCGGTCGCCCCAATGCCGCGCGCCGCATGCGACCGGCTCAGCATGAAGGCCGCGAGCAACAGCCAAGTGGAAGCCAGTCCAAGGTAAACGGCGCGATGGCGCCGCCACGCCTCCCGGAATGAACCACTGACAAAAACCCGGTCGTAGAGGGCGATCAGCACCGGGGCTGTGGCCATTGGTTCCTTGATGGCCATGCCCGTGGCACAGGAGGCCACTGCAACCCAACGCCAGCCCACCTTGGCCCCGGGGGTCGTCCCCCGGATAAAGGCGTAAAGCGTGAAGAGATAGCACAGACCCATCATGGCCTCGGCCCGTTGGGAAATATAGGTCACCGAGGCCGTCTGCAGGGGATGCAGGGTCCACCAGAGCGCCGCCACCAGCGCCAAGGTCCAAGCCGCGTCCTGCGTGGCTGGAGCCAGGCGCGGCGAGACGAGGGTCCGCCGCACAACCCCGAACAGCGTCAGGCCGGCCAGCAGGTGCACCAGCAGGTTCGCCGCGTGATACCCGAAGACCGATTCGCCCCCGAGGGCGTGATTGATCGCAAAACTGAGATTGAGCAGGGGCCGGCCCGCGGTCGTCATGCCCTCCGGCGGCCACAAAACCGCCCCGAGATTGGCGAGGTTCCAAACTGAAGGGTTTTTCAGGACCGCCCCGTCATCGTCCATCAGGAACGGAACCCCGAAGCTGTTGGCGTAGGCCGCCAGCAACGCCACCCCCAGGGCAACCGCCGGCCAAGCCACCGATTTATTCTCCGGGGGCTTCGGCGCAGCAGGATGCTCCTTGCGACGGGTGCGGTCTGACATTGCGGCCGATCCTGCATGGCAAACCGGCGGAGGCAAAACTCTATCGCGGCGCACATTTTCCCAAGGATTCCCACGGGATCATTCGGCGCCTCCGTGCCGACAGCCCTTAACCCGGGCAAAAAAACGCCCGGTGTGCCGAAGCACACCGGGCGTTGCTGAATTCTATTCGCTTCTTGAGCTTAGCGAGCGTTGCGCCCGCCGCTGCCGAACGAATAAGTCGCGGTCAAACGGAAGTTCATCGGCTCATTGATTTCCGTCGGGTTGCCGGACTCGAGGAGGACCCGATCCGGCTTGGTCAAATCACCCTGAGGCTGGCGGCTCACCGAACCGTAACGGAGGGTGGGCACGGCGATGTTGTTTACCCGCAGAGCCAACGCCAGGGTCTTGGAATCCTTCAGGCGGAAGGTGTAGGCGAAGTTGGCTTGGGTCCGGACTGCACCCGACTTCCAGATGATGTCGGTATTGTTCACGCTCGGATCGTCGATCGCAACCTGGCCGAGGACCGGGTCGGTGACGATGATCGTTTGACCGCCATAGTTACCGAAGTTGGTCGGTCCCTGCCACTGGACACCAGCACCAATCCGTAGCCCCTTGGCGAGGCCCGATTGGACTTGGTAGTCGGCATAGAAGTTTGCCGACGGGGTGTTCCGGGTACGCGTCGCATTGGTCGCGAGCTGGTCGTTCTGGATCCAGAGGTTGTTGTAGGCATTGACGGCATTGGTGCTGTCCAAGCCGAGCGACTTGCCCGGCATTGGCGTGAGGACCGCGAGACCGGCGGCGCCCACGACCGTGCGACCGTTGCTGACCGGCTTCTGGGTGGTGTCCAGGCTGGCACCGGCGTCCTCAAGCAACGCGCGGAACTCTGCCACCCGATCGGGATTCGCCATGTACTCCTTGGTGAGGGGGTAGAAGGTCGAGTTGTCGGTCGCGCGACTGCTCGCGCCACCATTCACCGTTAGACGGAGACCCGAGAGAACCTGAGCGCTCAACTCCCATTCATAGCCATAGTTGCTCGAGGTGTTGTAGTCGCCGTTGCCGTTCAGCGGGATGATCCCGAGCTGGTTGATGGCGGTACCGGCACCGGCGGCCGTGTTGATGTCATCCCAGCGGTTTGCGTTGATTAGACCGTTGATGTTCGTGATCACGCCGTTGGTGGCCGGGGAGTTGTATCGGGTGGTATCGTAGTAGTTATACTTTCCCGAGAGCTTGCCGTTCAGGAAGCTGAACCGGGCGCCGAAGTCGGTGCCTTTGGCCAACATGTCCTTGGAGGGACGACCAACCAGGTCCACCGGAGGAGTGCTGGTTGAAGCGCTCGACAGGGTAACGGGCAGGATCTGATCGCTCTTGTTGATGAACGGAGCGAACCAATTGGTGACATTATAGGTCACGCCGTAGGTCTTGGTGCTGCCGTAGCTGCGGAGATCCGGAACACCCCAGTCATCACGGAACTGGTCGTTCACGTAGCGGGGATCCATGACTGTGAAAGTACCGTTCAACTGGCCGCCATTCACGCCATCCACGCCACCGGTGGTGATGGTCGTCATGGGACGAGTAGACGCCAAGCGCGGTGATCCGACCTTGTTCCCGTTTGCATCACGCGGGGTGTAGGTCAGTTTGTAGTAGTCGGTCATGCTGCCGGCGAACTTCGGCTTCCAGAAGCGAGTGATACCGTCCCAGCGGGTATTACCGCCGTTGGGCAGCACTCCCGAATAACCGAGCGGGCGCTGAATCGCATCAATGGTGGGTTGGAAAGCCGGCAACATAATCTGCCGGGTCATCGTCTTGTTCAGGTCCCGGCGGTAGCCACCGAGGAAAACGACTTTACCGTCGAGCCAGCGGGCCGTGGACTGGAGGGCCAACTGCTGGGAGAGGAAGTCCTGGATGACCGCGGGAGCCGAGCCGAAGGAATGGAGCGCCCATTGGGTCTGGACGGTGGAACGCGTGACCGTGGGGGTGAAGGCATTGGCATCGCCTTCGGTGCCGGTGCCGTTCCACTGCGAATTGATCAGCGTGAAGTCCGTCAGCGTGCGGGGCTCGCGGTAGCCCTTATCATTGGACTGACGGATCATCATGCGGACCGAGCTACTCGTCACCCAAGAGCGTGGATCCTTGACCTGATTCTGCAGGGCAGGATCATTCGGAGCGCTTCTGATGGCGAGCCCGTAGAGACCGTAATCGTAGCGACGGGTATTGGCATTACCGTTGAGATTGAAGACGTAGTTACCCCATTTACCGGTATCCAAGGTATACTGGACATTGGCGCGGAGGCCCTTGTCGGTCGAGATGGAGTGCTGGATGCCAGTGCCGTCACCGGCGGAGGCCGAGAACATCGCGAGGAAATTCGGATTCGGGGTGCCGTCGGGAAGGAGCTGGTTGATATCGAGTTGAAGCCCGTTCACCTGACGATCCATCAAACGTCCGTCGACTTGGTTGCGGTTCCAATCACCCTGCAAGCCGAGGGCAAGATTGTTGCCGATACGGTGAGAAAAGCTGAATTGAAAATCGCGCGAGCGACTTTCCTGGGCTGGGCCCTCCCAGTTCATGTTCTCCCGGATCCCCATGGTATAAAACTTCGAATTGGCGGCTGCCCGCTGGTACATATCCAAGGGCAATCCGGTGAGATTCAACCAGGTCCGGTTGGCAACGCCGAAATTCACATCTTGATTGCCGGCGACTCCGAAGCTGGTGGTGGTTTGGGGCCGCGTGCCCTGCACGAAGAACTGGCCGTTGGGCGCCGTCGTGCTCCAGAGCGGGGTGCGGCTGGTGGCATTGGCACGGCGGGTGATCAGCATGCCGCGCATGTTCATGATCATGTTGGTCGAGTAGTCCAAATAGTAGGCATTGGCGTTACCGTTGTAACGAGCGACGCCGTTGGGCTCACCGCCGAAGGCCACCGGGGTCGCGGTGCCCAGGATGGAACCATACGCCTTGCTGAGGCTCGCTGAGTTGTTATTCACCGTGTTGGGCATCATCGTGCTGTCGATGAGACCGCGGCCAACGGTTCTGCCGTCCCATCCCGAGATGTTTTCATTCATCGTGGTCGGGTTGTGCTGCTGGGATTTGTCGTACGAGAGCTCGACCGACAGGTCGGTGTTGTTGGAGATCCGGAAGGACGCCGCGATTTGCAGACCGCGCTTCTGGACTTCGCGGTGATCCGTGAAGCCATGCTGATCCAAGTCCACGGCGTTGATGCGAACACCGATGCGGTCGGAAATCGGCCGGTTGTGATCGAACGTGAAGCGGCGATAATCCCAAGCGCCGATTTCGGCGGCGATGGAGGTCTGCGTCCGATCAAGTCGCGCCTTCTTGGTTTGCGTGCTCTGGACACCCGCAAGTCCGGCGGCGCTGGCTGACGCCTGAAACTGTCCGGTGGATTGGGCTCCGCCGAAGAGAATGCCGTTGGGGCCCTGGCCGAAGTCGAAGGTTTCGACCGCATAGGCGTCCTGATTGCCGGCCGCGCTATTCTGGAAGAAATTGCGCTGGGTACCCGTCGAACCACCGGAGCTGTTGGTGGAATTCGGGGTGGTCAACTGCGTGAGACCGCGTTGCTGGAACCGGCCATACTGGCCATCGGAATCGCCCAAGCCGTTGGTCGGGTTGAAGGACTGGCCGGGGGCCCAGGAGGCGGCCTCGTTGATGTCAGTGATACCAAGCGCGTCGATGAACGCGCGGTTGATCACTGAATACTGGGCGGGGACATCCTTGAGCTCCAGAACCATGCGACCACCGGTTCCGACCGTGCTGGTATTGAAGCTGTCGTCCACCGCCTCCGAGACCTCGAAGGGGTTGAGTCGCACCGTGTCAGTGGGAGCCGACGCAGCCGCGGAAGGGGCGGCGGCGGACTGGGCTTGGAGTGACACAGGGAGTGCGAGCAGGGACAGGGCTAACAGTGTGCTGCTGAGCTGAAGGGGCGAAACGCCCCGTCGGTTGGAGCAGAGCGAGGCCGACGGACGGTCTTCTCGCGAGCTGACGGTTTTCGAGGTAGTCATTTTACGGTAGGACTAGGGTTGGGGAATAACGCTAACAAAGGCCCGATGGCCTTGAAATATGGATGTAGAAGACGCCTCTCGGGGGACCGAGCGGCATGAAAAGACACTAACTGGGATAAAGCCGGGGACGGCAGATGAGGGGGGATAACGCCATCACATTACCAATTACCCCGAACGGTTGATAGCAGCTTAGGCAGCAATTTTGGTATTAGCGCGTCGGTTTTCTATAATTGAATAGCTTAACACGACTCCGCTGAATTCAGCGTTATGGCACCAATGTACAAATGTAAGGCATGATAATGCAAATTACCTGCGGGCTGATCTTTCCGATCTCTGCCCACTGGCGCCGGAAACAGTCCCAGACCATCAAGACGGTCTCAGGGCCCCCTGCGCAGAACAATTGCTGCAAATAGGATAAAATCCCGGACGCGCCCGGCTCCGGCAACAGCCCAACCGATCAAAGCCAAGTCTGTGACCGGCCTGCGACTTTGGCTACCCGTGCCACCACGCCTTCACGCTGATTGATATAGACCAGTCGGCCCGGTTGTTTGCAACCGGGCCGGCTCGCTGAAGTGCAGGCCTCAGGCTCGTTTCCAGCCTCCTCAGGGGAGATCGGTGACACCCATGAGGTACTTGTCACACTCCCGGGCGGCACCGCGACCTTCGTTGATCGCCCAGACCACCAAGCTCTGACCGCGCCGGCAGTCGCCGGCAGCGAAGACGCCCTTGAGGCTCGTGGTGTACTTTTCGTGCTCGGCCTTGATGTTGCTCCGCGGGTCGGTCTCGAGCTTGAGCTCCTTGAGCAGCGCTTGCTCGGGCCCAAGGAAACCCAGGGCGAGCAGCACCAGCTGCGCGGGGCGGGTCTTCTCGGTACCGGGCTGCTCCTTCGGGATGAACTGACCCTTCTCGTTCTTCTCCCACTTGATCTCGACGGTCACGATCTCCTTCAGCTGACCGGCGGAGTCGCCGATGAACTTCTTCACGGTGGTGAGATAGACCCGCGGATCAGCGCCGAACCGGGCGGCCGCCTCCTCCTGACCGTAGTCCATCTTGTAGGTCTTGGGCCACTCCGGCCAGGGGTTGTCAGCCGTGCGCTCCAGCGGCGGCTTCGGTAGGATCTCGATCTGGACGACACTCTTGCAGCCGTGGCGCATCGAGGTGCCGACGCAGTCGGTGCCGGTATCGCCGCCACCAAGGACGACGACATCCTTGTCCTTCGCGTTGATCGGGCTCGCGCCGTTGTTGCCGAGGACCGCCTTGGTGTTCGCGGTCAGGAACTCCATCGCGAAGTGCACGCCCTTGAGGTTGCGGCCCTCGATGGGTAGGTCGCGCGGCTGGGTGGCACCGGTGCAGATGACCGTCGCGTCGTATTCCTTCAGGAAGATCTGGGGCTCGACGTTGTCGCCCACGTTGGCGTTGCAGATGAACTTGATGCCCTCCTGCTCCATGAGCTTGATGCGGCGCAGGACGACCTCCTGCTTGTCGAGCTTCATGTTCGGGATGCCGTACATCAGCAGGCCGCCCGGACGGTCGGCGCGCTCGAAGACCGTCACGCTGTGGCCGGCCTTGTTCAGCTGGGCGGCGGCGGAAAGTCCGGCCGGGCCGGAACCGATCACGGCCACCTTCTTGCCGGTTCGGACCTTGGGGGCCTCGGGGATCACCCAGCCCTCGTCCCAGCCGCGGTCGATGATCGAGGCTTCGATGTTCTTGATCGTCACCGCCGGCGCGTTGATGCCGAGCACGCACGAGCCCTCGCAGGGCGCCGGGCAGACCCGTCCGGTGAACTCCGGGAAGTTGTTGGTCTTGTGCAGGCGGTCGAGCGCCTCGTGCCAAAGACCCCGGTAGACGAGGTCGTTGAACTCCGGGATCAGGTTGTTGATCGGGCAGCCGGAGGCCATTCCGCTGATGAGCTTGCCCGTGTGGCAGAAGGGCACGCCGCAGTCCATGCAGCGCGCACCCTGCGTGCGCAGCTTCTTCTCATCCATGTGATGATGGAATTCCTTCCAGTCCTTGACGCGCTCGACAGGCGCGCGGTCGACGGGAAGCTCGCGCAGGTACTCGATGAAGCCGGTGGGTTTGCCCATGGTGGTTAAGGATCTGAGATCTGAAATTTGAAATTTGAAATGCGGCGGGCTGTCGCGCCCGTCGCTTAGTTGCCGCCGACGCGCGAGAGGTCGCGGGAGTTTTCCTCGAAGGCGGCCATGACGGCCTCCTCGCCGGTCAGGCCCTGAAGCTGCACGCGCTCGATGCATTCCTGCATCCGCTTGTAGTCCTTCGGCATCACCTTCACGAACTTCGGAAGGAGGGCGGCCCAATTGGCCAGGACATGCTTGGCCCGCGCGCTCTTGGTGTACTTGAGGTGGTTCTCGATCAGGGCGCGGACCTCGGCGATTTCCTTGGGGGTCTCAATTTTCTCGAGGCCGACCATGGCAAGATTGACGTCCTTCTTGAAGACGCCGGCCTCGTCGAGCACGTAGGCGACGCCGCCCGACATGCCGGCCGCAAAATTGCGCCCGGTGGTGCCGAGGACGACCACGCGGCCGCCTGTCATGTACTCCAGGGCATGGTCACCCACGCCCTCGACGACGGCGTTGACACCGGAATTGCGGACGCCGAAGCGCTCGCCGGCCCGGCCGTTGAGGTAGACCTCACCCGCGGTGGCGCCGTAGAAGGCGACGTTGCCGACGATGATGTTGTCCTCGGGTTTGAAGGAGGCGTTGGACGGCGGGTAGATGATGATCCGGCCGCCGGACAGGCCCTTGCCGACATAGTCGTTGGCGTCACCCTCGATGGAGAACGTCATGCCCTTCGGCATGAACGCACCGAAGCTCTGGCCGGCGGAACCCTTGAAGTGGATCCGGATGGTGTCCTCGGGGAGGCCCTGGGCGCCGTACTTCTTGGTGACCTCGCTGCCGGTGATGGTGCCGACGACGCGGTTGACGTTGCGGATGGGCAGCTCGGCGACGACCTTCTCGCCGCGCTCGATCGCCGGGCGGCAGAGCTCGAGGAGCGTCGTGAGGTCGAGGGACTTGTCGAGGCCGTGATCCTGGGTCGTCTGGCAGAAGCGCCCGACTTCCGGCCCGACCTCGGGCTGGTAGAGGATGTTGCTGAAATCGAGGCCGCGGGCCTTCCAGTGCTCGACGGCCTTCTTCGGCTCGAGGCGCTCGGTGTGACCGATCATCTCCTCGATGGTGCGGAAACCGAGCTGGGCCATGAGCTCACGAACCTCCTGCGCGATGAACTGCATGAAGTTCACGACATGCTCGGGCTTGCCGGCGAACTTGGCGCGGAGCTGCGGGTCCTGGGTCGCGACCCCCGCGGGGCAGGTGTTGAGATGGCAGACACGCATCATGATGCAGCCGGTGGCGACGAGCGGCGCGGTGGCGAAACCAAACTCCTCGGCGCCGAGCAGGGCGGCGATGACGACGTCTCGGCCGGTCTTGAGCTGGCCGTCCGTCTCGACCGCGATGCGGGAGCGGAGGTTGTTGAGGACGAGGGTCTGGTGGGTCTCGGCGAGTCCGAGCTCCCACGGCAGGCCGGCGTGGTAGATGGAGGTCTGCGGCGAGGAGCCGGTGCCGCCGTCATGACCGGAGATCAAAACGACGTCGGCGTGCGCCTTGGCGACACCCGCGGCGATCGTGCCGACACCGACCTCAGCCACCAGCTTCACGCTGATGCGGGCGTGGCGGTTGCTGTTCTTGAGGTCGTGGATGAGCTCGGCGAGATCCTCAATCGAGTAGATGTCGTGGTGCGGCGGCGGGGAGATGAGGCCGACGCCCGGGGTGGTGCCGCGGGTCTTGGCGATCCAAGGATAGACCTTGGAGCCGGGCAGCTGGCCGCCCTCACCGGGCTTGGCGCCCTGGGCCATCTTGATCTGGAGTTCCTTGGCGTTGACGAGGTACTCGCTGGTGACGCCGAAGCGGCCGGCCGCGACCTGCTTGATCGCGGAGCTCTTCGAGTCGCCGTTGGGCATCGGGACAAAGCGTTCGGGATCCTCACCACCCTCACCGGTGTTCGACTTGCCGCCGATCCGGTTCATGGCGATGGCGAGCGTCTCGTGGGCTTCCTTGGAGATCGAGCCATAGGACATGGCGCCGGTCTTGAAGCGCTTCATGATCTTCTCCACCGACTCCACTTCCTCGATCGGTATGGTGTCGCCGGCCTTGAAATCGAGCAGGCCGCGAAGGGTCGCCACGTTCTTCGAGGTCTCGTTGATGATCTGTGAGTAGCTCTTGAACGTGTTGAAGTTCCCCGTGCGCACCGCCTTCTGGAGGTAGTGGATGGATTCGGGGTTGAAGAGGTGGTACTCGCCCTCCTTGCGCCACTGGAACTGGCCGCCGGTGGGGAGCACGATGCCGTCGACCTCGCGGTCGGGGAACGCGGCCCGGTGCCGGGCGAGGACTTCCTGCGCGATGACATCGAGGCCGATGCCGCCCACGCGGGAAGGCGTCCAGGTGAAGTAATGATCGACGATGTCCTGGCGAAGCCCGACGGCCTCGAAGACCTGCGCGCCGCGATAGCTCTGGATCGCGGAGATGCCCATCTTGGACATGACCTTGACGACGCCCTTGGAGGCGGCCTTGACCATGTTTTTGCAGGCGGTCTTGTGGTCGACGTTCACGAGCAGGCCGTCCTGGATCATGCCGTCGATCGTCTCGAAGGCGAGGTACGGGTTGATCGCGCTGCAACCGTAGCCGATGAGCAGGGCGAAGTGATGCACCTCGCGCGCCTCGCCCGTCTCGAGGACGATGGAGATGCGCGTGCGGAGACCCTCGCGAATGAGGAAATGGTGCAGGCCGGCGACGGCGAGCAGCGACGGGATCGGGGCGAAGTCCTTGGTGACGCCACGGTCGGAAAGGATGAGAACGGTGACCTCCTCGTCCTCGATCATGCGGCGGGCGATCAGGCACAGCTCCTCCATCGCCTTGGCCAGGCCCTTCTCGCCGCGGGTGGCGCGGAAGAGGGTCGGGAGTACACCCACCTTGAAGCCGGGCTGGTCGAGCCGGCGGATCTTGGCGAACTCCTCGTTGGTGAGGACGGGCCACTTCAACTCCACGCGGCGGCACGCGAGCGGGCCGGGGTTGAGCAGGTTGCCCTCGGAGCCGATGCGGGTCTCGGCGGAGGTGATGATTTCCTCGCGGATGCTGTCGATCGGCGGGTTCGTGACCTGCGCGAAGAGCTGCTTGAAGTAATCGAAGAGCAGGCGGGATTTGTTGGAGAGGACGGCCAGGGGCGTGTCGTTGCCCATCGAGCCGATGGCCTCGACGCCGTCGCGCGCCATGGGGGCCAGGACCACGCGCTGGTCCTCGAAGGTGTAGCCGAACGCGATCTGCCGGTGCAGCAAGGTCGCATGGTCGGGTGCGGGGACCGCGGGGGCCGACGGGAGGTCCTCGAGCTTGACGAGATACTCGCTGAGCCACTGGCGGTAGGGCCGCTCGGCGGCGAGCTGCTGCTTGATCTCCGCGTCCTCGATGATCCGGCCCTGCTCGGTGTCGACGAGGAACATGTGGCCGGGTTGGAGGCGGCCCTTCTCGCGGATCTGGTCGGCGGGAATGTCGAGCACGCCGGCCTCGGACGCCATGATGACGAGGTCGTCGTTGGTAACGTAGTAGCGCGAGGGCCGCAGGCCGTTGCGATCCAGCACGGCGCCCATCTGCTTGCCATCGGTGAAGGCGATCGCGGCGGGCCCGTCCCACGGCTCCATCAGGCAGGAGTGGTACTGGTAGAAAGCCTTGCGGGCATCATCCATCGTCTCGTGGTTGGACCACGGCTCGGGGATCATCATCATCATCGCGTGCGTCAGCGGACGCCCGGCGAGGACGAGCAGCTCGAGCGTGTTGTCGAACATCGACGAGTCGGAGCCGTTCGGGTTGATGATCGGCAGGATCTTCTGCATGTCCTCGCCGAAGAGCTCGGACTCGAACAGCGCCTGGCGGGCATGCATCCAGTTGATGTTGCCGCGGAGGGTGTTGATCTCGCCGTTGTGGGCGATGTAGCGGTACGGGTGCGCGCGGTCCCAGCTCGGGAACGTGTTCGTGCTGAAGCGCGAGTGGACGAGCGCGAGGCCCGACTCCATCAGCGGGTTCTGCAGGTCGAGGAAGTACTGCTCGAGCTGCGCGGTCGTGAGCATGCCCTTGTAGACGATCGTCTTGAAGGAGAGGCTGGGGACATACCATGTCTCGCCGCCGGCGAGGGTCGCGGTGCGGATCTCGGAATAGGCCCGCTTCCGGATGACGTAGAGCTTGCGCTCGAAGGCCATGTCGTCGGTCAGCGCCGGGTTGCGGCCGATGAAGACCATCCGGATGAACGGCTCGGCCGACTTGGCCGTCTCGCCGAGCATGCTGTTGTCGGTCGGCACCGTGCGCCAGCCGAGCAGGGTCTGGCCCTCGGACTGGATGATCTGGCCGAACACCTGTTCCAGCTTGCGGCGGGAGGTGGCGTTGCGGGGCATGAACACGAGCCCGCAGCCATACTGGCCCGCGGCGGGCAGGGTGAAGCGGGCCTTCTTGGCGCAATCGGAGAGAAACTTTTGGGGCAGCTGGAGGAGGATACCCGCGCCATCGCCGGTGTTGACCTCGGCGCCGCTGGCACCGCGGTGATCCAGGTTGGTCAGGATCTGCAGGCCCTGCTTGACGATCTGGTTCGACTTGCGGCCCTTGATGTCGACGACGAAGCCGACGCCACAGGCGTCGTGCTCAAACCACGGATCATAGAGACCCTGCTTGGCGGGGCGGGAAGACCCCGACGGGCGCGACGGGCTGGTGCGATCGGATCGGCTAGGCATGTTCGGTGTTGGGAGAGGTGGGTCAGCGGAGCAGGAACGGGGCCACTGCAAAAAAATGGGCCGGCCTCGTTGTAGCGAGAGCGGCCCGGAGGGAAATTATGTGCGGTGCGCGCTCAGCTTGGTTCAAAAGAAGCGGATCGTTTTGGTCGCCATCTTGGCGTGCTCCTCGTCGGAGCAGCCGGCGTTGGTCGGCACAGCGGTCGCGGCGGCCGTGTCTTTCACGAGATTGTTGCTGAGGAGGTAGTTCTCGACCTCTTCGCCGGAGACGTCGGCGAGCATCACGCCATCGATCTCGACGCAGGGGGAAAGCGGCTGGCCGGACTTTTGCACCATCTCGGCGTAGTTCGCGCCGTTGTTGATGATGTCGATGTCCTCGTACGCGAGATGATGCTTCTGCATGATCGCGCGGACGCCATTGGACCAGCCACAGGAGGGCTTGAGATAGGCTTTGATCTTCATGACGGGAGGAAAAGTTGGTACCGGAGGTTCAAGGTAAAGCACCGTGTTTCCGCCGAGCAAGAGGAAGTTTGGGTTTTTTTCGCCCCGGTCAGCCGCCCGGGATTTCGGCGCCGCAAAAAATCCGGGCTAGCCGTGCCCGGATCGCTGCCCTATCACGCGCCCAATGAAAGTCCTCGTCACCGGCGCCGCCGGCTTCATCGGCCACCATGTCGCCCGTCGTTTGGCGCAGACCAAGCGTTGTGAAGTCCTCGGCGTGGACGCGATCGGCGACTACTATGATCCGGCCCTGAAACAGGCCCGCCTCGCCGAGCTCTCAAAGCTCGAGGGATTTCGCTTCGTGCAGGGGGATTTCGCCGACGCGGAAAAATTCGCCGGGCTCATGGCCCAGTTCAAACCGGAGTACGTGGTGCACCTCGGAGCCCAACCGGGTGTGCGGTACAGCTTCGAGAATCCCGCCGCGTACGTGCACAGCAATCTCGCGGGCTTCACCAGTGTGCTAGAGGCCTGCCGGCGCACTCCGCCCAAGCACCTGGTCTATGCCTCGAGCAGCAGCGTCTACGGGGCGGGGGCGACCGCTCCCTTTCGCGAGGATGCCAACACGGACCGGCCGGTCTCGTTCTACGGCGCGACAAAAAAGGCCAACGAAGTGATGGCTCACAGCCACGCCCACGCGCATGGCCTGCGGATCACCGGCCTGCGGTTCTTCACCGTCTATGGCCCCTGGGGGCGTCCCGACATGGCCCCCACGCTCTTTGCGCGGGCCATCTCCGAGGGCAAACCGCTCCGCCTCTTCAATCACGGCAAGAACCTCCGCGATTTCACCTACATCGATGACATCGTCGATGGCGTGGTGAAGGTCCTGCTTTACCCTCCGGCGGATCAGGCCGGCGCCGCACCGCCAGCCCCGCGCATCTTCAATCTCGGGCACCATCGGCCCGTCGAGACGCTACTCTTCGTCCGGATGCTCGAACAACTCCTGGGCCGGCCAGCCGAGGTGGAACTGCTGCCGCCCCAACCGGGCGACATGTTCGAGACCTGCGCGGACCTCACCGCGGTCGAGGCCGCGATCGGCTTCAAGCCCAAGGTGCCGCTGGAAGACGGCCTGCGCCGCTTCGTCGAATGGTTCCGCGAGTATTACGAGGCGGCTTCCCCGGGTAATTAGCAGTTGGGAATTGGTCGTTAGGGCCGGAGGCGAGGCCCAAGACCCGGCCCGTCAATGGCTCGAACCAACTGCCAACTTCCCATTCCCAGCTCCCCGCGATCACCGCGCCCCATGAAAACCATCCTGCTGCTGGTCTGCTCCAACATCTTCATGACCCTGGCCTGGTACGGGCACCTTAAGTTCAAGTGGCTCGAAGGGCGTTCGCTGCTGACCGTCATCCTCGTCTCATGGGGGATCGCCTTCTTCGAGTACTGCCTGATGGTCCCGGCCAACCGCGGCGGTTACCTCAGCGGCGAGTTCACCGGCTACCAACTCAAGGTGATCCAGGAATGCATCACGCTCGGCGTCTTTGTGGTCTTCGCCTCGCTCGTGCTGAAGGAACGCATCACCTGGAACTACGGCGTGAGCTTCCTGCTCATGGTCGCGGCGGTGTGGTTCGCCACGGCCTTCAAGCCGGGCGGGCCGGCGGGCGGGCATTGAGATAAAAAGGTAGGGGCGTGTGTCCCACACGCCCTCCCAGCGGCCCATTCAAGGCAAGGGCGGCTGAGGACAGCCGCCCCTACCTTTTAAATGGCCCTCACTCGGCCGCGGCGCCGGTGACGACGGTCCCGCCGGTGACGTTCACCTTCTCGAGGATCGCCTTCGTGATCTTCTCCGCGAGTTCCGGCTTCTCCTTGAGCATCGCCTTGGCGGCGTCGCGGCCCTGGCCGACGAGGTTGCCCTCGTAGGCGATCCAGGCGCCCTTCTTCTCGAGGATCTTGTGCTCCAGGCCGAGATCGAGGAGCGAGCCCATCTTCGAGATGCCCTCGTCGTACATGATGTCGAATTCCACCTCGGTAAACGGCGGGGCGACCTTGTTCTTCACGACTTTGATCTTCGTCCGGTTGCCGATGACCTTGCCCTCGGGCGTCTTGATCTGGTCCTTGCGGCGGATGTCGATGCGGACCGAGGCGAAAAACTTCAGCGCGCGGCCGCCCGAGGTGGTCTCCGGATTGCCGAACATGACGCCGATCTTCTCGCGGATCTGGTTGGTGAAGATGCAGACGCAGTTCGTCTTGCTCACCACTGCGGTGAGGCGGCGCATGGCCTGCGACATCAGCCGGGCCTGGCTGCCCATCGTCATGTCGCCCATCTGGCCGTCGAGCTCGGCCTTGGTCGTGAGCGCGGCGACCGAGTCGAGCACGATGACATCGATCGAGTTGGAGCGGATCAGCGTCTCCATGATGTTGAGCGCGTCCTCGCCGCTATCGGGCTGGGAAACGAGCAGGTCATCGAGGCTCACGCCGACGACGCGGGCGTATTTCGGGTCGAGTGCGTGCTCCACGTCGATGAAGGCCGCGAGACCGCCGCGCTTCTGGGCCTCGGCGATGACGCTGAGACAGAAAGTGGTCTTGCCGGAGGATTCCGGCCCGTAGATCTCCACGATGCGGCCCTTGGGCAGCCCGCCCACGCCCAGGGCGAGGTCCACGGCGAGCGAGCCGGTGGAGAGGGTCTCGACCTTCATCCGCGCATTGCTACCCAGGCGCATGATCGAGCCTTCACCGAACTGCTTGGTGATGGAGGAAACGGCGAGCTCGATATTCTTTTCGCGCACGTGCGTGGCGGGAACGACGGCGGCTTTGGCTTCGGTACGGGTGGGGGCGGCTTTGGACATGTGTTTAAATTATTCGAGAGTTATTCCAACAAGGGTAAGAACGTAAGTGGGACCGTGAATCTTTCACTTTTTGATGCAAGACCGGCGATTATTTTGACGGCTAATGGGCCTGAAACGCTCACGCCGCGGCCGGGGAGTGGCAATAACGCGCCAGTTGACGATCCGTGATGCCCGGCGTGCGCTGGAGCGTGAAGATGGTCCGGGGCTCCCACAGCATCGCCCGCAGGGGCCCGAGGAAGCGCTTCGGCACGTCCGGATCGGAGAGATTGCGCAGCACGCCCAGCGTCTGGCGCGAGGAGGGCAACCCCAGCCACTCGAGCAGCCCGAAGATGCCGCTGCGTTCGTAGATGGCGTTGATCTCGGACCAGACCGGGCCGGCGGTGCCGCGCAGGTCGGCATGCGACGCCACAAAGGCGGTCAGCGCCGGGGTCTCGGCCAGCTCCGCGAGCAGCACTGGGCAGCGGGCGGCGACGAGCAGGGCCTCCATCCGGGTGAACCGGAAGCGGGCGAGGTACTCCCGGATCGGGGCGGGCACGAACTCGAGGTAAGGCTGCCAGTTCTGCTCGTTGAGCATGCGGGCGGCCGAGGCGAGGACATCCGTGGAGGCGGCGACCGGGATCCACTCGGTCCCATAGCAGCGCTCCAGCTGCACCTCGGGCCACGGCGTGACCCGGTACGCCGCGCCGCAGTGCGACCAGGCGAGAACAAGGGGAAAGGACATCGGGGACCGGCGGGAGATGGTTGAGTTCATGGGCACATCCTACCCCACCCCCTGGGACATTGACTGTCCCACCCACAAAATATCTTACTCTTTCTCTTAATCGTTCTCTTTCTCCCGATCCGGATCGCCAGGTAGGGCTGGCCCGCTGGGCCGGCCGCGATGATCGATCGGGAGAAAGAGTAAGATCCCATCCCATGACCCCCCGCGCCCAGCTCTCCCGCCCTCCCCTCGAACGCATGCTCCGGATCCACGAGGAGCTGCGCCGCGGCACCCTCATCAACTGCACGAAGCTCGTGCAGGCGCTGGAGGTGTCGCGCAAGACGGTTGTCCGCGACATCGCCTTCATGCGCGACCGCCTGGACCTGCCGATCGAGTACGACCAGGGCATCCAGGCCTACCGCTATACCCACCCGGTGAATTCCTTTCCCACGGTGCATGTGACCGAGGGCGAGCTGATGGCCCTGCTCGTGGCCCAGCGCGCGCTGGAGCAATACCGGGGCACGCCCTTTCACCGCCAGCTGGAGATCGCCTTCGGCAAACTGGCGGGCGGCCTGCGCGACAAGATCTCGTTCTCGCCGGCCGACGAACTGCGGGCGGTCTCGTTCAAGAACATGGGCCTCGGCCGCACCGACCTCGCCGTCTTCAACGCGCTCAGTGGCGCCGTGCTGCGGCAGGAAGAGGTGACCTTTAACTACCGGAAGCCCGGCGACACGAAACCCGCCACCCGGCGCGTGCGGCCCTACCACATGGCGAACCGGGAAAACCTCTGGTACCTCGTGGGCTTCGATGTCGAGCGGGAGGCCCTGCGGACCTTCGCCGTGACCCGCATCGCGGCCGTCGGGCCAACCAAGGAGACCTTCACGCGCCCCGCGGACTTTTCGCCCGAGAAATTCTTTGCCAACGCCCTCGGCGTGATGGGCGGTGAGGGCAACCACCGCGTCGTGATCCGCTTCGACCCCGGAGCCGCGGAACGGGTGCGCGAGCGCGAATGGCACGAATCGCAGGAGATGGTGGAACTGCCCGCCGGCCGGCTGGAGCTCCGGCTCAAGCTCGGATCGCTGACCGAGATCGAGCATTGGATCCTCGGCTGGGGAGCGGCCGCCGAGGTGATCGCCCCCAAGGAACTCCGCGAACGCATCCGCCACACCGCCGCCGGGATCACCGCGAGATACCGGAAATAAGGAGAGGGTTGCTTCGTAATTCGGCAGGGCGTTGGTTCCTCCCGCCGCCGGGATCAAGGTAGGGCTGGGACGCCGTCCCGGCCGGGATCGATCTTGCGAACGGTTGGCACGCAGAGACGCAGAGAACGCGGAGCCCGGAATTTCTTTGTTTGGTTCGAACCTCCGCGCCCTTTGCCTTGTCCCGCGTCCGCGGGACTTCTCTGCGTGAAACCAATCCGGAATCATCGCGGTCGCCACGGGGTGGCAACCCTACCCCGAACCCATCCGGTCGCACTCCCCGCATCAGGCACGGTTCTGACGCCTGCACAGCCAACTACACCCGGCGGGAAAACGGCGGTTGTCCGTTGCGGCGGCCCTCAAGTTGTTTTCACTGGAACACTGTCATGACTGCAACCGCCTCCCCTGCCCTGTCGCCCGGCGGCGAGATCGTGTTCCAGGCCCGGGGACTCGCCAAGGTTTACGGTGACGGCGAGGCCGCGGTTCACGCCCTGGACGGGGTTGACCTCGAATGCGCCGCGGGTGAGTTCGTCGTCGTCCTCGGCGCCTCCGGCAGCGGCAAGTCCACCCTGCTCAATCTCCTCGGCGGGCTCGATGTGCCCAGCAGCGGCTCCCTGCTTTACCGCGGCTGGGACCTCGCGCACGCCGATGAGGCCGGCCTCACCCAGTTCCGCCGCGATGCCGTTGGCTTCGTTTTCCAGTTCTACAATCTCATCCCCAGCCTGACCGCGCGGGAGAACGTGGCCCTGATCACCGAGATCGCCCAGAACCCGATGGAGCCGGAGGACGCGCTGGATCTGGTCGGCTTGAGCGGGCGGCTCGACCACTTCCCCGCCCAGCTCTCGGGCGGCGAGCAGCAGCGCGTCGCCATCGCCCGCGCCATCGCCAAGCGCCCCGCCGTGCTGATGTGCGACGAGCCCACCGGGGCGCTCGACGTCCGCACCGGCATCACCGTGCTCGACGCCATCGACCGCATCAACCGCGAGCTCGGCACCCTCACGCTCGTGATCACGCACAATGCCGTGATCGCCGACATGGCCAGCCGCGTGATCACCCTCTCCGACGGCAAAATCACCGGCGCGCACGTAAACCAGCACCGCCTGCCCGTGGGGGATTTGAAATGGTGATATCGAATCAGGGCGGCGGCATGTCGGAAAGTGGTAGGGGCGGCTGTCCCCAGCCGCCCTCGATCCAGGGCACGTGGGGACACGCGCCCCTACCTTGATGTCCCTGCTCGACCTCAAGCTCCTGCGCGACCTGCGCGCGCTGAAGGCCCAGGCCATCGCCGTGGCGCTTGTGATGGCGTGCGGCCTGGCGATGATGATCATGACGCGCAGCCTGATCGTCTCGCTGGAGACGGCGCGGGACGAATACTACCGCGACAACCGCTTCGGGCAGGTTTTTGCCCGGCTGAAACGCGCACCGGTCGCGGTCGAGGCCGAGCTGGCCGCCATTCCCGGCGTCGCGGTCGTGCAGACCGGCATCTCCCTGCAGGCCACGCTCGACGTCCCCGGGATCGACCAGCCGGCGGTGGGCACCATCCTCTCGTTGCCCGAGCGCGGCGAACTCGAGCTCGGGCGCCTTTATCTCCGCCAGGGCCGCATGCTCACCGGCCGGGCCGAGCCGGGCGAGGTCATGGTGGGCGAGGCCTTTGCCGAGGCGAACCACCTCAAGCCGGGCGACACGCTCAACGCCGTGCTCTACGGGCGCGGCCAGGTTTTCCGGATCGCCGGCATCGTGCTCTCGCCGGAGTTCGTCTTCGAGGCCCCGCCGGGCGCGGCCCTGCCCGACAACCGCACCTACGGCGTGTTCTGGATGCCGTACAAGGAACTCGCGACCGCGAGCAACCTCTACGACGCCTTCAACAACGTGACGCTCACCCTGGCGCCCGGCGCCTCCGAGCGGGCCGTGATCGCCGCCGTGGACCGCGTGCTCGAGCCTTACGGCGGCCGCGGCGCCTACGGTCGCGAATCTCATCCCTCGCACACGCGCCTGCGCGACGAGATCGGCACGCTGCGCGGACTCTCCGTCGGCTTCCCGCTGGTGTTCCTCAGCGTCGCCGCGTTCATGGTCAACGCCGTGATGAGCCGCCAGATCACGCTGCAGCGCGAGCAGATCGCGATCCTGAAGGCCTTCGGCTACTCCAACCGCCAGGTCGGCTGGCACTACCTGAAGTTCGCCCTGGCGATCGTGGTCGTCGGCACGCTGCTGGGCGCGATCGGCGGCGCGGTGCTCGGGCAAAAGCTCGTCGAGATGTACCACCTGTTCTTCCGGTTCCCCCACCTGGAATTCATGCTGGCGAGGAACGCGCTCATTGCCGCGGGGCTGGTCTGTGCGCTTGCGGCGGTGGTGGGTGTCCGTGGCGCCGTGCGCGCCGCGATCCAGCTCCCGCCCGCCGAGGCCATGCGCCCCGAGCCCCCCACCCGCTACCGCCCGGCCCTCGTGGAACGCCTGCGGATCGGCCGGGCGCTCCCCGCCTCCGTGCGGATGATGTTCCGCAACATCGAGCGGCGGCCCTGGCGCGCCGTGCTCACATCCGCCGCCCTCGCCCTCGCCACCGGGATCCTCGTCGTGCCGAGCGCGTTTCGCGACGGGATCAACTACGTGATGGATTACCAGTGGGACATCATCCAGCGGCAGACCGCGTTTGTCTCCCTGATCGAGGGCGGCTCCGCCCGCGCGCTGGCGGACCTGCGGCATTTGCCGGGCGTGACCCTCGCCGAGCCGGTGCGCAACGCGCCGGTCGAGATCCGCAACGGCAGCCGCATGCGGCGCCTCGGCCTGATGGGACTGCCCCAGCATGCCGTGCTCAACCGCGTGATCGATGCGAACGACCGCGAGATCATCCTCCCGACGCAGGGGCTCGTCCTTTCCTCCAAGCTGGCCGAGGTGCTCGGTGTCGCCGCGGGCGACGAGGTGAACCTGCGCGTGCTGGACGGCAAACGGGCCGAACTCCGGGTGCGCATCGCCGCGCTCTCGGAGGATTTCGCCGGCACGGCCGCCTTCATGGAACTCGACGCGCTCAACCGCCTCCTCGGCGAGGGCGACCGGATCAACGGCGCGTATCTCTCCGTCGCCGCCGGCAGCTGGCGCGAGTTCCTGCGGGAACTGAAGCGGACCCCGCAGGCCGCGAGCCTGCTGGTGAAGGACTCGATCCGGAACAGCTTCCGCAAGACCACCGCCGAGAGCATCGGGCTGATCCAGCGCCTCTACCTCGGTTTCGCGACCGTCGTCGCGTTCGGCATCGTCTACAACAGCGCGCGTATCTCGCTCTCGGAGCGCCAGCGCGAGCTGGCCACGCTGCGGGTGGTGGGCTTCACGCGGGGCGAGGTGGCCGTGGTGCTGGTGGGCGAACTCGCCCTGCTGACCCTGCTGGCGCTGCCGGCGGGCCTGCTCATCGGGTCGGTCTTCGCCGCGGGGATTCTCCAGACGGTGAACAACGAGTTCATCCGCCTGCCGCTGATCCTCACTTCATCCAACTACGCCTTCGCCGTGCTCGTGGTCACCGTGGCCTCGGTCATCTCGGCCATCCTCGCCTGCCGGCTGCTCGACCGGCTTGATCTTGTCGGCGTGCTGAAGGCGCGCGATTGATTTTCCCATGAATAAGAACGCCGCCAACCCCACCACGCCCCCGCCCCGCGACCGGAGCTCCGCCGGCCGCTGGACCCAGCGCCTGCCCTGGCTGGGCGGAGCCGTGCTCGCGTCGCTCATCGTGATCGGACTCTGGCCCAAGCCCCTGCCCGTCGAGGCCGGCGTGGTGTCGCGCGGGCCGCTCTCCGAGACCGTAAACGAGGAGGGCATGACCCGGGTGAAGAACCGTTATGTCGTCTCCGCCCCCATGGCCGGCCAGCTCCGGCGGATCGATTGGAAGGCCGGTGCGGAGGTGATCGCCGGGCGCACTCCCCTCGCCCTGCTCGAGACCGCCGGCGCGGATCTGCTCGACGCCCGCGGCCAGGCCCAGGCCGACGCGCGGGTCCGCGGCGCGGAAGCCGCCCGCGAAGGTGCCGTGGCCCAGCGAGCCCGGGCCGATGCGGCCGCCAAGTTGTACACCACGGATTTCGACCGGATGCAGCGCCTCCTGGAGCAAAAGGCGATCTCGGTGCAGGAATTCGACGGCGCCCAGATGCGGGCCGGCACCTCGGCGCAGGAAGCGCGGGCCGCGGAGTTTGCCGTGAAGGTGGCGGAATTCGAACTCGAGCAGGCGCGGGCCCTGCAAATGCGCGGACAAGCCACCGGCGGCCCGGGCGAGGCGTTTGTTGTCACTTCACCCATCAGCGGGCGCGTCCTGCGCGTGCTGCAGGAAAGCAGCCGCGTGGTGCCCGCCGGTTTTCCCCTGCTGGAGGTCGGTGATCCCGGCGACTCGGAAGCCCGGATCGAGGTCCTGTCGCGCGATGCCGTCGCCATCCAGCCGGGAGCCCGCGTGTTTTTGGAGAAATGGGGCGGCGCGGCGCCGCTGAATGGCCGCGTGCGGGTGGTCGAGCCCTCGGCCTTCACCAAGATCTCCGCCCTCGGCGTCGAGGAACAGCGCGTGTACGTGGTCGTGGACTTCACGGACCCGATCGAGCGCCGTCCCTCGTTGGGCGACGCCTACCGGGTGGAAGCCCGGATTGTCACTTGGGAATCAGCCAATGTCCTGAAGGCCCCGGCCGGCGCGCTTTTCCAGCGCGGCCAGGCGTGGCAGGCCTACGTCCTCGACGGCGGCACCGCGCGCGCCCGCAACGTGAAGATCGGCCACAGCGACGGCCTGGAGACCGAGATCCTCGAAGGCCTGCAGGCCGGTGACCGCGTCGTGGTCTACCCCGGCGACCAAATCGCCGACGGCGTGCGGGTGAAGCCGATGGTAGTCTCGGACCGCTGAGCGTCGGCGTTTTTGGCCCACAGAGACACAAGGCTCTGAGCTGAGTCGAAGGGCGACGAACCTCAGGAAGGTCAGCCGCAAAAGGCGCAAAAGTTTCCGGGACTGCGAAAGGAGTCTCCCGTGCGCTTATAAGCGCGATGGTGACGTCACCGGAGCCGGAGAATTTTTGCGCCTTTTTGCGGCCAAACCGGCTTGGGCCAGCCGTCCTTGATCCAGGGCCCGTGGGTCACGCTCCCCTACCCTTCCTCCGCTCTCCGTCTTGTGCCTCCTGCCTGCCGCGGCGTAGCTCGCAGGAGCGAAGACGGGTGCCTCTTCGTGGCTATCCGCTCCCTTCTGAATTTGCCCACGAAGAGGCACAAAAGTCACTAGGTCGCGTCGGCCCCTTCGGCTCGGCCCCGATCTAGCGGCTGCCGGCCGGCCCGGCGGGAGCGAAGACCAGGCTGGGGTACACGATCATGATGACCGTGCCGACGAGGATGAAGAAGGCGGCCACCCAGAAGAATGCGCTGTGGTGCATGCGTTTCCAGGCAGGGCCGGGAGGAGGATAGCTCGATGAGCTCGGTCCGCCGTGATGCTGGAGTTTTTTGGGATGCTGCATGGTGAAAGGCGCGTCGCGCGCCAAAACAACGACACCGCCGGAAGGCTATGGTGCGATTATGTCGATCATCGGCCCAACCCCTTCGCCTCGGCCTAGCTTGATCCGGTGAACGCCCCCGGGCCAGGGCGGCGAAACCGTCCCAATGCCGGCGACGCCCCCGATCAAACAATAAACGCCCCGACCCCATCCGGATCGCGGGCGGCGGCGCTGACGTTCAGCCGGAGACGGGCGGGATCCGTGAAAGGGGTTGGGCCGCACATTGTCACATTTACCGGCGTGATGGGTGATAAATGTGATAAAGTGCGGCCCAACCCCTTCGGATCGGCCCCCATGCGGGCCAGGCGGGTTCCGGCCGCCCTGCCCTTCCTTCTTTCCCTTGTGCTCCCTGCGCCATCTGCGTGCCAAAGGCCGGGGTTCTGAGGGCCGGTGTTTACGGGACCTGAAGACTCTGCAGGCCTGCTTTGAGGTAGCCCAGGGCGTAGGCCATGCCGGCGTGCCAGGGGGCGGCGCAGCTCATTTGCGGCGCATGGTCGGGGATGATCACGCCTTCGAATTGGTTGCGGTGCAGGATCGCGAGGACGCGCAGCACGTCCACCTCACTGTCGTCGATGAAGGTCTCCTGATAGTGCGGGACTTTGCCGCGCACGTTGCGGGGCCGATTCATGGGTCAGGCCGCAGATCGTTAGAAAAGTGATCTCGGCGCCCGATTGTGTGAAAGATCGGGATCCTTTTCTGCGTTATACCCGGTATGGACCAAACCATGCCGTTAACCGGAGGCCGGCGGCCTGCCCCGCGCTGCCGGACGAGGTAAATCCATCCGGCGATGGCCCTGCATTTCGAGTGGGACGAGCGCAAGGCACGATCCAATCTCGCCAAGCATGGCGTGAGTTTCGCCGATGCGGCCACGGTCTTCGGCGATGCGCGTTCGCTGACGATTCCTGATCCGGCTCACTCGCATGTGGAGGAACGGGCGATTGTCCTGGGGCAGTCGCGTCAGCGAAAATTGCTGGTTGTCGTGCACACCGAGCGGGGCGACCATATCCGCCTCATCATCGCCCGGCCCGCGAGCCGGCACGAACGAAAGACCTATGAAGAAGCCCACTGAGAAGATCGCCGCCCCCGCCATGCGGGCTGAGTACGATTTCTCGCGCGGGACGCGCGGCAAGCATGCGCGGCGTTATGCGCAGGGTGCCAACGTGGTCGTCCTCGAACTGACGTCGCAAAAGCTTTCCCCAATGCCGGGGCGGTGAACGATTCCCTGCGTGCGCTGGCGGGCATCATCCGTCGGCGAAACAAGGTCCTGGCCAACAAGTGAAGCGGGCGGTCTGACCCGCACCCTGACCGGTCATCGCGGCGGACTCAGCGAGTCCGCCCTACCCCGCTGGTCAATCCCAGCACTCGATCCAGGGCGCGTGGGACCCAGCTTCGCCGAGGCAAGCACGCGCCCCCACCCTTTTCTCTCCTCAGTCTTCCGCCGTCTGTCATCCGTCCTCCGCGCTCCCTGCGCTCTCCGCGTGAAACCTCCGGGGTCCGAGCCCCCGGGCTTTTGGTTTGGCAACCTGTGGCGCGGCGGGTTGGTTCGCGCGCATGCCCGGGACTCCCGATACCATTTGCGCTTTGGCGACGCCGGTTGGGACGGCGGCGATCGCGTTGGTGCGGGTAAGCGGGCCAGCGGCCAAGGAAATCGCCGCGGGCCTCTGCGGCGGGGCTGCTCCCCTGCCCCGCGTTGCTCACCACGGCGACTATCGCGATCTCGCGGGAGCGCTGCTGGACGACGTGCTCTACACGTTTTTCGCCGGGCCCAACTCCTACACCGGAGAGGATGTGCTGGAAATCTCGGGTCACGGGAATCCCTACATCGCGCAGAAGATCCTCGAGGATCTTTTGGCGCGCGGTTGCCGGATGGCGGAGCCCGGGGAATTCACCCAGCGGGCATTTCTCAACGGGCGGATGGATCTGAGCCAGGCCGAGGCGGTGATGGACCTGATCCACGCGCGCGGTGAACGGGCGCTCGCGGCGGCGAATCAGCAGCTGCGGGGGGCGCTGGGCCGCCATCTCTCCCCGCTCGTGGACGGGTTGCTCGGGGTGTTGGCGCGGGTGGAGGCTTACATCGATTTCCCCGAGGAGGATTTGCCGCCGGAGGATCGCGCCCAGCTGGTGGGGGAACTTGAACGCCTGCAGGCCGACACCAGCCGGCTACTGGCGACGAGTCACTATGGGGCCATGCTGCGTGACGGCATCAAGACCGTGATCCTGGGGCCGACAAATGCCGGCAAGAGCAGCCTCCTGAACCGCTTGGTCGGACACGACCGCGCCTTGGTCAGCCCAGAACCTGGCACCACCCGCGATTTTATCGAGGAACGCATCGTGATCGGGCCACACGCGATTCGATTGATCGACACGGCCGGATTGAACCCCAATCCGGGCGCCATCGAGCGGATGGGCATCGAGCAGACCTTCGGGCGCGCCGCCGAGGCGGATCTCATTCTGATCGTGATGGATGCATCACTGCCATCCCCTACCCTGCCCGCGGACCTTCTGCCGCTGCTGACGGCGGAGAAAAGCATCACGGTCTTTAACAAGCTGGATCTTGTTAAAAATATCCCGCCCCCCGCCCCGGCGGGACGGTCCCTCGCGGTCGGTGTGTCGGCCCTGACTGGCCAGGGAATCAACGAGCTCACCCAGGCCATCGTTCGGCTGGCCGACACCTTTCAAGTCGCCGTCGGCGACGACCTGGTCGCGATCTCCGCCCGCCACGCCGACGCCTTGGGTCGGGCCCGCTCCGCCCTTCAGGACGCCCGAAGCAAGCTGGCCCAAAATGCACCCACGGAATTGCTAGCGAGCGACCTGCGCACAGCTTTGGATGCCTACGGCGAGATCTCCGGCAAGATCGACAACGAGCGGATGCTGGATCAACTCTTCGCGACGTTCTGCATCGGGAAGTAGGAGCGGCTTTACGCCGCGATTCCGGCGATCATCGCGGGATAAACCCGCTCCTACAGTCTATGGACCAACAGATTCTATTATTTTAATATAATGCTATTCAATAAGATACCGTACGATGTGATCGTCTGCGGCGCCGGCCATGCCGGCGTCGAGGCGGCGCTCGCGGCATCGCGGATGGGGGCCTCTACCCTACTCCTTTCGGGCAACATCGATACGATCGCCCAGATGAGCTGCAACCCGGCCATTGGCGGTCAGGCCAAGGGACAGATGGTCCGCGAGATCGACGCGCTCGGCGGCGAGATGGCGATCAACACCGACGTCACCGCGATTCAGTTCCGACTGCTCAATGAGTCCAAGGGACCGGCCGTGCAGTCGCCGCGGGCCCAGTGCGACAAGAAGGTCTATCAGCTGCGGCTGAAGCACACCTTGGAGATTCAAGAGAACCTACAGATCTTCCAGGCCACGGTCACGGGCTTGATCTACAAGAACGGCAAGGTCGTCGGCTGCCGGACCAACCTCGATATCGAGTTCGCCGGCTCAACCGTGGTCATCACGACCGGGACGTTTCTACGCGGCCTGATGCATATCGGCCAGAACAAGAATGAGGGCGGCCGTCTGGGCGACTTTTCCGCCAAGACGCTTTCGAGCAGTTTGGCGGAAGCCGGAATCGAGCTTCAGCGCTTAAAGACCGGCACGCCGCCGCGACTGCTGGGCCGCAGCCTGGATTTCTCGAAGATGACCGAACAACGCGGTGACGCGGTTCCGACGCTATTTGCTTATCACGACACCCGGATGGATTCCGACTTGTTCCACGTAGAACGGACCGGCGAAAAGAGGCTGGGGTGGGCACCCGGCTCGGACTCGGTGTCTTGCTGGATGACCTATACGACGGATCAGACCGCCGAGATCGTCCGGAGTAATCTTTCGAAGTCGGCCATGTATAGCGGGGAAATCGAAGGGGTAGGGCCGCGCTATTGTCCGAGTATCGAGGATAAGTTCGTCCGGTTCGCCGATAAGCCCCGCCATTTGCTGTTTCTTGAGCCCGAGGGGCGAACCACCAACGAGTACTACGTGAACGGGCTATCAACGAGTTTGCCATTCGATACTCAGATGGAGATGGTCCGCAGCATTCCAGGGTTGGAGAACGCCATGATTCTCAGACCAGCTTACGCGGTGGAGTACGACTTCGCGCCGCCGACCCAATTGCTGCCCAGTTTAGAATCGAAGAAGGTCGAGGGCCTGTTTCTGGCCGGCCAGATCAATGGGACCTCGGGTTACGAGGAAGCCGCCGCGCAGGGATTGGTGGCCGGCGTGAATGCGGTCAACAAGGTGAGGGGAGCAGCTCCCCTGATCATTCAGCGCCACGAAGCTTACATTGGGGTGTTGATCGATGACCTGGTGACCAAGGGCACGCATGAGCCCTACCGGATGTTCACGAGCCGGGCAGAGCATCGGCTACTCTTTAATCACGGCAGCGCCGAGTTGCGTCTCTGGCATCATTCTGAATCATTTAAGCTACTGTCGGAAAGCCGCTTAAATCGGATTAAATCCAAGGCCAAGTCCGTGGAGCAGTGGACAGAAAAACTGGCCAAAGACCGCAACGGCCAGAGCACGTGGGCCGAGCAAATCCGGCGCGAAGCGACCGCGGAGCGAGGGGAGGGGGACGAAAATCCGCTCCGGCGTCTGTCGTTTCCTGATGAACTCGGACGCGAATCCGCCGCCATCCGCGATGAGGTTCTCTACCGCGTCGCCTACGCCGGTTATCTCGACCGGGAGTATCGCCAGATCGATAAACAGCGGCATTTGGAGCAGATCCGGATCCCCGACGGCTTCGATTTCCTAGGCCTGCGTGGCCTGCGCAAGGAAGGGGCGGCCAAACTGGCCTCGGCCCGGCCCTTTTCCCTGGCCCAAGCCAGCCGCATCAGCGGGGTGACCCCAGCCGACATCAGTGTCCTGATGGTGGCAATCGGGCGGGTGGGCGGATAGTGCTGTAGGAGCGGCTTTACGCCGCGATTCCGGCGATTATCGCGGGATAAACCCGCTCCTACATTCAAGATAGACCACCACCCGTGGGTGGATCATTCTTGGGTCGATGCGGCACCAATCGGGTCACGGGCCGGCCACGGACGCTGTAACATTTGTGAAACGACACCTATATTCGCTAGGAGCGGGCTCATTGTCCGGCTAAGTTACGTCCGATGAACGACGCGATCACAGCGAAAATCCTCGTGGTGGATGATGAGCCGGATGTGACCACTCTGCTGGTCTATCACCTGAAGGCGGCCGGGCACTCGGTGCAGGCACTGAACGACCCGAGGCGGGCCGTCAATTTGGCGAAGGAGTTTCTCCCAGACTTGGTCATTCTCGACGTGATGATGCCAGATTTGAGCGGTCTGGAGATCTGCCGGGCGTTGCGGAAGGATCCCAAACTCAAGCAGGTGCCGGTGATTTTCCTCACGGCCCGAACCGAGGAAAACGACCGGATCGCCGGCCTGGAGAGCGGGGCCGATGACTATGTCTGCAAACCATTCAGCACGAAGGAATTGATGCTGCGCGTGCAGTCGATTCTGCGTCGCCGCAGCTCCGGGGAACAGGACGGGCAAGGGAAGCTGCTGGAAGCCGGCCGGATCGCGCTCGATCCGGTGCGCCATGAGGTGAAAATTGGCGGCGAGGCGCTGAGCCTGACGGCCACCGAGTTCAAGCTCCTGCAGATCCTGATGGAGCGCCGCGGCCGGGTGCAGACCCGCGAGAAGCTGCTCGTGGATGTTTGGAACTACGAAGCCGAGATCGAGACCCGCACGGTCGACACCCACATGCGGCGGCTGCGGGAAAAGCTGGGCGATGAAGCCTCTTGGGTGGAAACCATTCGCGGGGTGGGGTACCGCCTCTCGGATCGGAAGGCTTGAGCCAGTATGAACCTCCTGCTTGTCGTCCTCACCTTGGTCGCGCTGGGCTTTTTGTACTCGGCCCGCAGCAGCCTGCAGCGGCACCGGGAAGCGCTGCGCCGTCTCGGCCAGTCGCTGGCGCGCCGGCAGCCGTTCCTGGGCGAGGATGAGCCCGCGTTGCTGGGCCTGGAATTTCAGCAACTCTGCGGCACGGCCAACGATCTCGTCACGGGGCACAACCGCCTCAGCCAGTTCAGCAACAACCAGCTCGCCCAAATCGACACCACGCTCGGCAGCCTGAAGGAGGCGGTGATGATCCTGGACGAGCAAAACCGGATCATGCTCGCGAACGGCGCCCTCCACGCGCTTTTCCCGCGCACCCGCGGAGTGCCGCAGCAACGGCTCGAGCTGGCCTTGGATTCGCGCGGATTTCTCGAGTACGTGAACGCGGTGCGTGCCGGCAACGCGCCGACGCAACAGGAGGTTGAATTCGCGAATGGCGGAGCCTCCATCTGGGTTGAGGCAACCGGCGCGCAGATCCCGGCGATCGATCAACCGAGCGGATCCTGGTCGCTGTTTGTCCTGCACGATGTCACGCGGCAAAAGAAACTCGAAGGACTCCGCCGCGATTTCGTCGCCAACGTCTCACACGAGCTGCGCACGCCGCTGAGCGTCATCAAGGGCTACGTTGAAACCCTGGTCGACGGGGGCCGCGACATGCCCGTGGAGGACCGCGAGAAATTCCTGCTCACGATCCAGCGCCACACCGAGCGCTTGAATTCCCTGCTCGAGGATCTCCTCACGCTTTCGCGCCTCGAGTCCACCACGCCGGGATTGAATTCCGAGAAGATCAATCTCACCGCCCTGATCTCCAGCGTGGTCGAGGACGTGAGCCGCCGGCCCGCGGCCTCCGGACACAGTCTCAAGCTGACCCTCGAGCCCGGGGTGGGGGAGCTCGCGATCGATCCGCTTAAAATCACCCAGGTGTTCGAAAACCTGATCGACAACGCCCTGAAGTATTCTCCCCGCGGATCCGTCATCGAGGTGACCGCGAAGGTGGATGCCGCGGGTGTGCAGGTTTGCGTGCGCGACAACGGCCCGGGGATTCCCGCCGAGGACCTTTTGCGTATCTTCGAGCGCTTCTATCGCGTGGACAAGGGCCGCTCGCGCGAGAAGGGCGGCACGGGTCTCGGGCTCAGCATCGTGAAACACATCATCCAGCTGCACGGCGGCCGGGTTTGGGTCGAAAGCGAGCTCGGCAAGGGCGCGGCGTTTTTCTTCAGCCTGCCTCGGCGGATGGAATAGGTCGGGATCAACTCAATTTGGTTTCACGCAGAGTCCGCAGAAGTCGCAGAGGTCGATCCGTTTTTAACCGCGGATTTAGCGGATTTAAGGGATTTAAAACCGCCGGAATTTTTAATCACGGAGGATGAGGTAGGGCCCGACGTCACGGCGGGCCGTTCGGACGGACCGCGTTTGATCCCGCAAGCTCGGGCCGCCCTGAGGTCGGCCCCTACCTCGAGCCAATCACAGCGCCGACGGAGTCGACGCCCTACCGGCCGGGCTTGCGCCGGACCCCGCCGGATTCTAGCCGTGCGCAGTGGATAATTCCGAACGCACCGCCGAATACCGCACCCGCCTCGGGGAACGCCGGGATAAACTGCAGGCCGAGATCGCGGCCATTTTACCCCATGGAGGTCCCTTCGTGCTGGAGGTGGGATCCGGCCACGGCCATTTCCTGAACGCCTTCGCCGAGGCCAATCCCGCCCGGGTCTGCGTGGGGATCGACCTGCAGCAGGAACGGGTGGTCCGCTCCCTGCGCAAACGCGACCGGGCCAAGCTCAAGAACCTCCATTTCCTGCGCGGGGACGTCGCCATGCTCCTTGAGGTCCTGCCGGCCGGGGCTCTCGCGGACCTCATCTTCGTCCTCTTTCCGGATCCCTGGCCGAAGCTGAGGCATCATAAGCACCGCACCATGCAGGCTCACTTCCTCCAAACGTTGGCAGCCAGGACCTTACCGGGATCCCACCTGTGTTTTCGCACCGATTTCGAGCCCTATTTCCGCGACGTCGAAGCCACACTGAAGACCCATCCGGACTGGGAATTGGTCCAGGCGCCTTGGCCTTTTGAGCTTCCGACGGTCTTTCAGGAGCGGGCTGAAGCCTTCCATTCCCTAATCGCCCAACGGCGCTGAACGGGCCGGAGGTAGTTGGGCCAATTTGGCCGAATGATCTGTCTGTAGCCGGGGTCGTTGACCCCGGTGCCGGAACCGGCCTCAACGAGGCCGGCTACAGAAAACAGACCCCTACCGGGCCGGATAAGAAAACGGGGGAATCACCCTTCTTGGTCTAATTCCCAAACCTCATGGTGGAAACGCGCGGTTTCGGGGGTTGACGGGGTTTCAGACGTTTGCCTACGTCCTTTCCTTTCTAGCACATTACCGTGTCCCGCACCTTCTTCAAACTAGGCACAAAGTCCGTCTCCGCTCTGGCGTTTCTGACCGCAACCGCGGCGTTCGCTTCCGAGGGAGAAGGGGTCGCCCCGAGCGCGGCCAAGCTCGCCGACTTCGGCGGCGGCTGGACGATTTCCAACAGCATGGCAACTGGCTGGGCGGTTTCCGCGCTGTTGGTATTTCTCGTGCTTTGGCTGGTGGGAAAACCATCCGTGCTTCCGTCCAAGGGTCAGGCCGTGGTTGAGGCCCTGATCGAGGCCCTGCGCGACCTGTTCGAGCCCATCGTCGGCAAGAAGGCTTTCCCGGCTTCCTTTCCGATCCTGGTCACCCTGTTTCTTTTTATTCTGTTCCACAACTGGATGGGTCTCATCCCCGGCGTCGGCACGATGGGCTGGGGCCATGAGGTCGATGGTCAATTCCACATCACCCGCGCACTGATCCGGCCGTTCAACTCGGACTTCAACGGCACCATCGCGCTCGCCCTCATTTCCTTCGGCGCCTGGCTCATCATCGTCTTCAAGTACGCCGGTCTCAAGGTCATCATGTGGGACCTGTTTGGCAACAAGGCCGACAAGAACGAAACCCCCGGCTGGCTCTATCCGATCTTGGCACTGGTGTTCATGATCGTCGGCCTCATCGAGGTGTTCTCGATCGGCATCCGGCCCTTCACGCTTTCGGTCCGTCTCTTCGGCAATGTGTTCGGCGGTGAGAACCTGCTCCACGGCACCGGCTTCTTCTTTGTCTTCTACTTCATGGAGCTGCTGGTCGGCCTGATCCAGGCGATCGTGTTCACCCTGCTCAGCTCGGTTTACATCGGCCTGATCTGCAACCACGGCGACGATCATGATCACGACAAGGACGCCGCGCACGGCCACGCCGGGGAGTCCCACCACTGAGTTTCACGAATTTCCCGCCGGGAGCGTGCCCTGAGTGCGCACGGCGGAAACCCAACAAAAAATACACACCACCATGAACAACATCATCCTCGCCGCCGCTGAAGGCGCCGCTCCCGTCGCCGGTGTCACCGGCAACATCGCCAGCGCTCTCGGCCTCCTCGGTGCCGCCATCGGCGTCGGTCTCATCGGCCAGAAGGCCGCCGAGGCCGTCGGTCGCAATCCCGGTGCTTCCGGCAAGATCCTGGTCCAAGCCATCATCGGCATGGCGCTCGCCGAAGGTCTCGGCATTCTCGCGCTGTTCCTTGCCTAATTGAAGTGTGTCCCTTGACGGCGCGGGTTCGCCCGCGCCGTCCCTCCCTTTTTCCGCCATGACGCTGCCCCTCTTCTTCGCCGCTGCCGCTGAGGCCGCGGGCGCCCCAGGCCCCATCGCGGGCCTGCAGCAGACCTTTGAGCACTTCGGCGTCGAGCCGAAGTTCATCGCCTACCAGACCATCAGCATCGTCATCGTGATGTGGGTGCTCTACCGGTTCGCGATCAAGCCCGTCATCGCCACGATGGACGAGCGCACGCAGAAGATCTCCTCCGGCCTGAAGCACGCCGAGGAAATGCAGGTCAAGCTCGCCGCCGCCCAGCAGGAGAGCGCCGCGATCGTCAAGAAGGCCTCGCAGGAGGCTGGCCGCATTGTCGACGACGCCCGCAAGTCCTCCAAGGAATACGTCGAGAAGCAGACCCAGGAAGCGTCCGCCAAGGCCAACGACATCCTCCAGAAGGCCCAGCAGGCGATCGAGCTCGAGCACAAGAAGATGCTCGCCGACGCCCGCGGCGAGATCGCCCGCCTCGTCGTCGCCACCACGCAGCGCGTCCTCGCCAAGGAGCTCTCCGAGGCGGACCGCGCCCGCTACAACGAGGCCGCCGGCCGCGAGCTCACCGGCGTCTGAGATTTCAGATCTTAAATCCCCATGGCCGCCCACGCGAAGAAAGCCCAGATGCTCGCCCGCCAGCTCTTCAAGCTGAGCCTCGTGGACGGCACCGTGTCGACCGACCGCGTCGCCGGTGTCCTCGCCTACGTCGAGAAGCACAAGCTCGCCAATCCCGTGATGGTCCTGCGCGCCTATCGCCGCCTCGTCGTCACGGAGCTCGCCAAGAGCCACGCCATCGTTGAGCACGCCGGCGCAATCCAGGATGCGACCCTCGCCGGCATCGCCGCCGCGCTCACGCAAAAGTACCGCCGTCCCGTCACCGCGGCCGCCAAGGCCAATCCCGCGCTCCTCGCCGGCCTGCGCGTGAAGGTCGGCGACGATATCTACGAGTCCTCCATCGCCGGCCAGCTCGCCGCCCTTTCCGCCGCCGTCTGATTTTCTTCCGCCTTTTTTCCAACCGCATTTTCCCCGTCGTCCATGAGCACCGCCCTCGAACAAATCGAACAGCAGATCGCCAAGCTCTCCAGCAAGGCCATCAAGAAGAACACCGGCAACATCCGGACCGTCGCTGACGGCGTCGCCAAGATCGACGGCCTCTCGGAGGTCATGTACAACGAAATGGTCCAGTTCCCCGGCGGCGCCATCGGCATCGCGCTCAACTTGGAAGAGGACGAGGTCGGTTGCGTCATCCTCGGCGACGTCTCGAAGCTCAAGGAAGGCGACGAGGTCCAGACCACCGGCAAGCTGCTCTCCGTCCCCGTCGGCAAGGCCCTGCTCGGCCGCGCGGTTGACGCCCTCGGCAACCCGGTCGACGGCAAGGGTCCGATCGCCGCCACCGAAACCTATCCGGTTGAACGCATCGCACCCGGCATCATGGCCCGCAAGTCGGTCAACCAGCCCCTCTTCACCGGCATCATGGCGATCGACTCCATGATCCCGATCGGTCGTGGCCAGCGCGAGCTGATCATTGGCGACCGCGGCACGGGCAAGACCACGATCTGCATCGATACGATCATCAACCAGGCCAAGATCAACAAGGTCGGCCTCGCGAGCGGTGACCCGAAGTTCCGCCCGGTCTACTCGATCTACGTCGCCGTCGGCCAGAAGAACTCCAACATCGTCCGCACCATGTCGGCCCTCGAGGCCGCCGGCGCGCTGGAGTACACCATCATCGTCGCCGCCCCGTCGGCCGACAACCCCGCCAACCAGTACCTCGCGCCGTTCTCCGGCGCCGCGATGGGCGAGTGGTTCATGGAAAACGGCATGGATGCCCTGATCGTCTATGACGATCTCTCCAAGCACGCCGTCGCCTACCGCCAGATCTCGCTCATCCTCAAGCGCCCCTCCGGCCGCGAGGCGTACCCGGGCGACGTGTTCTATCTCCACTCCCGCCTCCTCGAGCGCGCCGCGCGCCTCGACGGCAAGGGCTCGCTCACCGCGCTCCCGATCATCGAGACCCAGGCCGGCGACGTGTCGGCCTACATCCCGACGAACGTGATCTCGATCACCGACGGCCAGATCTTCCTCGAGACCGATCTCTTCAACCAGGGCATCCGCCCCGCGGTGTCCGTCGGTCTCTCCGTCTCGCGCGTCGGTTCCTCGGCGCAGATCAAGGCCACCAAGCAAGTCGGCGGCAAACTCAAGGGCGAGCTCGCCCAGTTCCGCGAACTCGCGGCCTTCGCGCAGTTCGGTTCCGATCTCGACGCCAAGACCAAGTCCCAGCTCGAGCGCGGCGCCCGCATCGTCGAGCTCTTCAAGCAGCCGGCCTTCAGCCCGCTCCCGATCGAGCTCCAGGTCTCGATCCTCTTCGCGATGCAGAAGAATTTCTTCGATCCGATCGACGCCAAGAAAGTCGTCGCCGCGGCCGCCGCGATGAAGGACTTCTTCGCCACCCGGAAGGACGCCCTGCTCACCGAGATCCGCACCAAGGCGGCGCTCGACAAGGACCTCGAGGCCAAGCTTCAGGCCGCCTGTGACGAGTGGAAAGCCGGCTACACGGCCTAAATCCACGCCCGCCTCCTCCCTCCAGCCTTCCGCCTTCCGTAAATGGCCTCAACCCGCGACATCCGCCGACGCATCAAGTCGGTCAAGAATACCCGCCAGATCACCAAGGCGATGGAGCTGGTCGCGGCTTCGAAGATGAAGAAGGCGCAGCAGGCCGCCCTGGCCGGCCGCGCCTACGCCGAGCTGATGGCCACGATGCTCGGAGCCCTCGCCGACCGCGTCGAGGAGACCCAGCATCCCTTCCTCGCCCGCCGTGAGATCAAGGTCCGCGGCATCATCCTCTTCTCGTCCGACAAGGGGCTCTGCGGTCCGCTCAACGGCAACCTCTTCAAGATCGTCACCGAGATCAAGACGCCGGCCAAGTACGTCGTCGTGGGCCGCAAGGGCGCGCAGTTCATCGCCCGCACCAAGCGCGACCTGCTCGCGGACTTCCCGGCCTCGGACAAGACCGCCTTCGCCGACATCAAGGCCGTCACGGAATTCATGGTGAAGCAGTTCCTCGAGGGCGCCGTCGACACCGTCGAGGTCATCTGGCCCCGGTTCCGCAACACCCTCGTGCAGGTTCCCACCTGCATGCCCCTGCTGCCGCTCTCCAGCGTCAAGGACGTCATCGCCGACCTGCACAGCGACGCCGGTGTCGTCGAGGTTCCCGCCGCCAAGCAGGTGGACAACCAGATGATCTTCGAGCCCGACCCCGCCGCCGTGCTCGAGGCGCTCCTCCCGCTCTACGTCAACCGCGAGGTCTTCCAGCACGCGCTCGACGCCAAGGCTTCCGAGCACAGCGCCCGCATGGTCGCGATGAAGACCGCGAAGGACAACGCCACCAAGCTCCTCGGCGACCTCACCCTTGAGTACAACAAGGCCCGCCAGGCCGGCATCACGCAGGAAATCCTCGAAATCGCGGCCGCCCAGTTCGCCGCCTAATCCCCTCTCCCGTCTCCCAATCCTTTACGATCATGAGCAACTCAGGAAAAATCGTCCAAGTCATCGGCCCCGTCGTTGACGTCCAGTTCGCCGAAAACGCGATCCCGCCCATCTATCAGGCCCTCACGGTCGAGTTCACCGTCAGCGGCAAGAAGGAGACGCTCACCCTTGAGATCCAGCAGCATCTGGGCGGCGGCGTCGCCCGGTCCATCGCGATGTCCTCCTCCGAGGGCCTCGTCCGCGGCATGGCCGTGTTGGACACCGGCGCTCCCATCTCGGTCCCGGTCGGCAACGGCGTCCTCGGCCGCATCTTCGACGTCACCGGCAACGCGGTCGACGGCAAGGGCCCGGTCAAGTTCGACAAGAAGTACCCCATTCACCGCGCGGCCCCCACGCTCACCGAGCAGAACACCAAGGCCGAGATCCTCGAGACCGGCATCAAGGTCATCGACCTCATCTGCCCCTTCATCAAGGGCGGCAAGGCCGGTGCGTTCGGCGGCGCGGGCGTCGGCAAGACCGTCGTCATTCTCGAGCTGATCAACAACATCGCCAAGGCCCACGGCGGCATGTCCGTCTTCGCCGGCGTCGGCGAGCGCTCCCGTGAGGGCAACGACCTTTACCCCGAAATGTCCGAGGCGGGCGTCATCGACCAGAAGGACCTCTCCAAGTCGAAGGTCGCGCTCGTGTTCGGCCAGATGAACGAGCCCCCGGGCGCCCGTATGCGCGTCGCCCTCTCGGCGCTCGCGATGACCGAGTACTTCCGTGACGAGATGAACCAGGACGTGCTGCTCTTCATCGACAACATCTTCCGATTCTCGCAGGCCGGCTCCGAGGTGTCCGCGCTGCTCGGCCGCTCGCCGTCGGCCGTCGGTTACCAGCCGACCCTCGCCAACGAGATGGGCACCCTGCAGGAGCGAATCACCTCCACGAAAAAGGGCTCCATCACCTCCGTGCAGGCCGTGTACGTCCCCGCGGACGATCTGACCGACCCGGCCCCGGCGAACACCTTCGCCCACCTTGACTCCACCATCGTGCTGGAGCGCTCCATCGCCGAGCTCGGCATTTATCCCGCGGTCGACCCGCTCGCCTCCGTCTCGAAGGCGCTCCAGGCCGACATCGTCGGCGACGAACACTACAAGGTCGCCCGCGAGGTGCAGCGTGTGCTGCAGCGCTACAAGGATCTCCAGGACATCATCGCCATCCTTGGTCTCGATGAGCTCTCGCCCGAGGACAAGCAGACCGTCTATCGCGCCCGCAAGATCCAGCGCTTCCTCTCGCAGCCGTTCGCGGTCGCCGAGGTCTTCACCGGCACTCCGGGCAAGTACGTCCCCGTCAAGGAGACCGTCCGCGGCTTCAAGATGATCCTTGATGGCCAGATGGACGACGTGGCCGAGGGTGACTTCTACATGCGCGGCGGCATCGAGGAGGTCCTCGCGGCTTCCAAGAAGGCCTGAGCGGACGAAGCTCCAAGCAACAAGTAGCAAGAAGACCGACCTGCTGAGTTCCTGGTACTTGATCCTTGGTCCTTAATACTTACCCAAGATGCCTCTCACGCTGGAAATCGTCACCCCGGAAGCCCGGGTCTATTCCGACACCGTCGAGTCAGTCGTCATCCCGACGACCACCGGCGAGGTCGGGATCCTGCCGGGGCACATCCCGCTGCTCACGCAGGTTGAACACGGTGAGCTCCGCGTGACCAAGGACGGCGCCACGCTGCTGCTCGCCATCAGCGGTGGCTTTGCGCAGGTCGAGGGCGACCGCGTTCACGTCCTCGCCGAGCACGCCATCACCGAGGAAAAGATGGACGAGAATGTCATCGAGGCCGCGATGAAGCGCGCCGAGGAGCGCCTGAAGGAAGCCGCCCACCTCGACCCGAACGAGTTCGAGTATCTGCAGGAGATGATTCGTTTCTCGGGCGTCCAGCTCGCGATCAAGCGGCGCCGCCGCTGAGCCCAAAATCACAAAGCCTCTCTGCGGAGAGGCTTTTTTTGTGGCCGCAGGGGTAGGGGCCGACGTCCCGGTGGCCTGGGTTTGCGGTATCGAACGCGGTCGGCGCAAACGGCCCGCCGGGGACGGCGGGCCCTGCCTCGATCCAGGGCGCGTGGGACCCGCGCCCCTACCTCAGACCTTCTCCCAGGGCCGGTCCCGCTGGGGATCCCGACCCTCGTCGTATTCGATCAGGTCGAAGAACGTCTCGATCGGCAGGGTCGCCATGCCGGAATCGATCTTGCGCTGGCGGATGATGGCCGCCCGGTCGTCACGCAGGCCGAGCTTCATCAGGAAATGATTCCACGCGAGGCAGTCATCGTCGGTGCGCCGGAGGCCGCCACGGGACCCCGCCCAAGCGAGCATCTCCTCGTCGGTACCGCCCTGCAGGGTGCGTACTCGCATCTCCTCATAGGGCACCCCGAGGAAGCGGCAGCAGCGGGCGTCGAACACGGCCGGCCGCGGTTCGCCGAGATTGGCGTGGTAGTCGGCCGGCAACTTGCCGGCGGCGTGCAGGCGGATCTTGTCGAGCATGCGGCCGAAGAAAATGAGGCGGCCGATCTTGGCGTAGGGGCTGCGGAGTCCGGGGACAGCAGGCATGATGTCAGAAGTCAGAGGACAGAAGGCGGAGGACGGAAGTCTGAAGAAAATCTCCGTGACCCGGTCTTGGGTAGGGCCCGACATCGCGGCGGGCCGTTCGCGCTGACCGCGTTTGATTCCGTAAACCCGGGCCGCCCGGAGGTCGGCCCCTACCTTTCGATTCAATGCCGATTCCGCACGCGCAGCCAGTAAACCAGCGTGCAGGTGGCGCCGAAAATCACCGTGGGAATGTTGATCCACAGCGCATGAACCGGGATATGGAATTTCGGGACGGCCCAGACCACGACCCCCCACTTGATCGCGATCAGGATCCAGCCGATCACCAGAATCCGCTCCAGGCGGCGCGAGCGCGGCATACGCTCCTCGATCGAGATGCTGCGCACAAACGCCTGTTCGTACGCAGCGGAATCGGCGTCACCATCGGACTTCAGGGGGATGAAGCTGTTCAGCATGCCAGACCCAAGGTACGCGACGTGGCGCCAAAAGCAAAGCGTCCTGAAGCGGGTTTTTCAGCTCAATCTGAGACGGCGGCGCCTCCGCTCGCCGCCGGGATCGAAGGTAGGGCTAGGTCGACGGCCCGGCCGGGATCGATCATTGCGGTCGCCTCGTCGAGGCAACCCTACCTCGAACTAACGCGCATACATCTCACCCAGCGCGGCGAGGTAAGGCGCCGTCTCGCTGAAGAGTCCGTCGATCTGGGCCTGGGAGCAGCGCCACTGCCAGTTACCGGCCGGGATGCCGGGGGCGTTGAAGCGCGCCTCGGGGCCGAGGTTCAGGATGTCCTGGAAGGGAATCACGGCCAGGCGGCTGACAGAGGCGTAACTCGTGCGGATGAAATCCCAGCCGATCTCGCGGCCGTCGACCCGCAGGTAGCGCCGCACGTGGTCGCGGGTTTTCTCGTCGGTGCCAGCATACCAGCCGAGCGTCGTGTCGTTGTCGTGCGTGCCGGGGTAGATGACGCTGTTCGTGGTGTGGTTGTGCGGCAGGTAAAGGTTCGTGGGCTTGTCGCCGAACGCGAACTGCAGCACCGCCATCCCGGGCAGGCCGGTCGCGGCGTGCAGTTCCTTGACGGTCGGGGAGAGCATGCCGAGGTCCTCGGCGATAATGCGCGCCTCGGGCAGCGCGGCCTGCACCTCCCGGAAGAAGTCCAAACCCGGCCCCGCGGCCCAGGTGCCCTTGCGCGCGTTCACGGCCGGGTAGGGGATGCGCCAGAATTCATCGAAGCCGCGGAAGTGGTCGATGCGCAGCACGTCACAGAGGGCGAACACGGCCTTGAGCCGGTTGATCCACCAGTCGTAGTTGCCCTCGGCGTGCCGATCCCAGCGATAGAGCGGGTTGCCCCAGAGCTGGCCGTCCGCAGCGAAATAGTCGGGCGGCACACCGGACACAGCGAGGGGCAGGCCCGTCTTGGGGTTCAATTCGAACAAGTCCGGATTGGCCCAGGTGTCGGCGGAATCGGCGGCGACAAAGATCGGGATGTCCCCGATAATGCTGATCCCGCGGGCGGCGGCGGCGGCGCGCAGGCGCGCCCACTGGCCGAAAAAGACATACTGGGTAAAAACGTGGGCTTGGATCGCCACCCGCAACTCGGCCTTCAGGGTGGTGCCCAAAGCACCCTCGTAAGAACGCAGCACCGCCGGCCATTCCCACCAGGGACGGCCGCCGTGATGATCCTTGAGCGCGCGGAAAAAAGCGTAGGCCTCGAGCCAGTCGGCGTTGCTTTCCCGAAAATCGTCGAAGTCCCCAAACAGCGGCGGCGAACCTGCTTCCTCGTAGCGCTCGCTGGCGCGGAAAAGCAGCGGCCACTTGCGCTCATAGAGCCCACCAAAGTCCACGCGGTCGGAGGGCAGGGTGGCAAGTGCCGCCAGATCGGCCTGATCGAGCAGGAAATGGGTCACCAACTCGTCGAGGTCGATCAGGTAGGGATTGCCCGCAAACGACGAAAAACACTGGTAAGGCGAGTCGCCGTAACCCGTCGGGCCCAGCGGGCAAACCTGCCAGTACTTCACCCCGGCGAGCTGGAGCAGATCGAGAAACCGCACGGCCTGGCCGTTCAGCGTGCCGATCCCGTGGGGCCCGGGCAGGGCCGTGGGGTGCAGCAGCACGCCCGCAGCGCGGTCCTTGAGCCAGTCGAAGAGGGGGGACATGGATTCGGTATCGGCCATTGGCGGGGGAAAAGAAGTGGAAAGCAGGAAGGGCGCGAGGGGATTTACAAAAGAGGGCAGGGGCCCGCAGAGCCAAAAGGCCCTTTCTTTTGCGGGTGCGAACGCTAAGGTGTCCGCACCCCAACAGTCCGCACCTTCAAATCCATGCGCGCCCTTGCCCCCACCGTCCTGCTCGTGATTGCCGCCTTCGCGACCGGGGTGTTTTGGACGAAAACGTCCGCTCCGGTACCGCAGCAGATCGCGGCCACAGCCGGGACCCTTGACGACCAGGCGCTGGCCGCCATGCGCAAGGACAACCAACTGGTCCGCGACCAGCTTTTCGTGCTCGCCGGTGAGGTGGCCCAGTTGCGCGCCGCGCTGCAGGACCACCCGGTTGCCACGGTGGTCGAGGCCACAGCCACGGCCCAGGCGGACCTGCCCGATACCCCGGCCAACAAGCCGGCTCGCGAGGCCTTGGAGCGTTATCGCGCCGCCACCGGCAACCAGCGGCCCGCGACCTTGGCCGAGCTCGTCCCCTTCTTCACCGATCCGCAGCAGGCCGCGAAATATTTATTAAATCGCGAGGCCGCGGCCGCCACGAAACCGGGGCGCGAACAGCTCAAGGCCGAGGTGAAGAACGAGCTGAAACAGCGCCTGAAGGCAGGGACTTCCGCGACTCCGGCGCCCTGACTGCGCAAGTGGCTGCTAAGATTTACCTTGCCAGCCTCCTCGTCGTCTGCGTCTTTCGCGACCTCGTTAGTGAAAGCGTTAGGTGACAGGATCTGGTGAGTCGTTGGCTGAGCGTTTGGCTTAAGTGATGATTTCGAAACCCACGGTGGGAACGGAACTGGCAGCAGACGGTGGATCTACGAAGAACATCACATGAGTAACTCCAAACTGTACGTCGGCAATATGTCGTTCAAGACCACCGAAGACGAGCTCCGTCAGGCCTTCGGCCAATTCGGTTCCGTCACCGACGTTTACGTCGCCATGGACAAGATGACCGGTCGCCCCCGGGGCTTCGCGTTCGTCACCATGGGCACCGCCGAAGAGGCGAAGGCCGCGGCTGAGAAGCTGAATGGCACCGATCTCGGCGGTCGCGCCCTGACCGTCAACGAAGCCCGTCCGAAGGAAGAGCGCTCCGGCGGCTTCGGCGGCGGCGGCGGTGGCGGCGGCGGCCGTGGTTTCGGCGGCGGTGGCGGTGGCGGCGGCGGTGGCCGTGGCGACCGCGGTGGTTTCGGTGGTGGCCGCGATCGCGGCGACCGTCGTTACTAATCCCGGAATCCTTTAATTCCGATTTTCGAGGGACGGAGCTCCTTTCGGGGCTCCGTCCCTTTTTCTTTTTTCCCTTCAGCCTGCATCGCGTCCGTAAATCGAATCAGCCCGTCTGTCCTGTCCCATTCCGGGACGTCAGAGCTGCGGAGGATTCGACCGACCCATCCTCGATTGAGGATGCCGGTCCCGATGGAATCCTCCCGTCCGCCTGTTTTCACGGCGGACCACCTCTGACTTAATCATGCCTTTCAAAACACTCGGTCTTTCCGAATCCGTCCTCCGTGGCGTCCAAGCCGCCGGTTACACCGATCCCACTCCCATTCAGCTGCGCGCCATCCCGGCCGTGCTGTCCGGCCGCGACCTGATCGCGTCGGCCCAGACCGGCACCGGCAAGACCGCTGCGTTCGCGCTGCCGATCCTTTCCAAGCTCGGCACCCACGGCAAACCGCGCGTGCTCATCCTTGAGCCCACCCGCGAGCTTGCCGCCCAGGTCGAGACCGCCTTCCGCGATTTCGCCCGCTTCACCAACATCAACACCGTCGCCGTGTTCGGCGGCGTCGGCTACGGCCGCCAGCGCGAGGAACTCCGCCGCGGGGTCGACGTCATCGCCGCCACGCCCGGCCGCCTGATGGACTACCTCAAGACCGGCGAGATCAACCTGCGCGACATCAGCATCCTCGTCCTCGACGAGGTCGACCGCATGCTCGACATGGGGTTCCTCCCGGTCGTGAAGGACATCATCGGCCGCTGCCCGCGCGAGCGCCAGACCCTGTTCTTCTCCGCCACCATCCCGCCGGAAATCGCCGCCGTCGCCGCCTTCGCGCTGCGCGATCCGGCCCGCATCGAGATCGGCGTCAATCGCTCGGTGAACCAGTCCGTCACCCACGCGCTCTATCCGGTCAATGCCGTGCAGAAGTTCGACCTCCTGCTCGCCCTGCTTGAGAAGATCGATTTCCAAAGCGTGCTGATCTTCTCCCGCACCAAGCACGGTGCCGACAAGATCGCCCGCAAGCTCAAGGCAGCGAACCACTCGGTCGCCGTGCTCCACGCCAACCGCTCGCAGAACCAGCGCCTCGAAGCCCTCGCCGGCTTCAAAAGCGGGAAATACGAGCTCATGGTGGCGACCGACATCGCGTCCCGCGGCATCGATGTCGCCGGCGTGAGCCATGTCATCAACTTCGACGTCCCGGAGAATCCCGAGGACTACGTCCATCGCATCGGCCGCACCGGCCGCGCGCAGGCCGTGGGTGACGCCTTCACGCTGGTGACCCCGGAGAACGCCAACGATATCCGCGACATCCAGCGCTTCATCGGGGCGAAGATCCCCGAGCTCAAGCTCGAGGGTTTCCCGTACCAGGCCTACACCGCACGCCCCGAGCAGACCGCCCAACCCCGCGGCGGCCAAGGCCGGCCCGCCGGGCAGGGTGGCCAGCGCCCGGCCGGTGGCGGTGGCGGCCGCAGCTGGGGCTTCCGCGGCCGGAGGTAATCCGGTTCCGATCTGAATGTAGCCCGGGCAGGCCTCTGCCCGGAAATCCGCCGGCAGAGGGTAAGGGCGTGGGTGCCCCACACGCCCTCGATCAGGACGGCTGGAGACAGCCGTCCCTACCTTTCTCTGGACTCATCCCGCCCGGCGCGGCCAACCTTGCCGCATGTGTGCCGCCTCCGTTGCCGTCGTTGAAAAACACCTCGCGGCGCTGCGCGCGTGCGACCGGTGCCCGGCGATGCACAAGCCGGTCGTGGTCGGCCGCCCCGTCGCGAGCCGCGTGATCCTGGTCGGGCAGGCTCCGGGCGACAAGGAGCCCAAGTTCGGGCGTCCCTTTGCCTGGACCGCGGGCAAGACCCTTTTCAAGTGGTTCCACGGCGCCCTCGGCTGGACCGAGGAGGAGGTGCGCGACCGCATTTACTTTGCCGCGGTGTGCCGCTGTTTCCCGGGCAAGAAGCCCGAGGGCGGCGACCGCGTACCCGCTCCCGATGAGATCGCGGCCTGCTCAGCCTGGCTGCAGGCCGAGGTGTCCCTGCTGCGACCCGCCTTGGTCCTGCCCGTGGGCAAGCTCGCGATCACCCAGTTCATGCCCGCGGCCCCGATGCAGGACCTGATCGGAAAGAGCTTCTTCCTCAACTACGCGGGCGTCGCACTCGACTGCATCCCCCTGCCGCACCCGTCGGGTGCATCGCCGTGGCACCGCCTGGAGCCCGGTAAGACGCTCCTGCAGCAAGCGCTGGCGCTGGTCGCCAAACACCCGGCGATTGGGCTCTGACCTGTAGGAGCGGGTTTACCCCGCGACGATCATGGTACTCTGGGCTCCCCCTTCCGGAAATCTGTACCCAAAACTCTGCGGCGCCAGCCGCCACTGGAATCGGCCGATGGCCGATTCCAGATTTGACGGTTCCGCCGCCCTTCACACGTTGGGCAGGTCGGGAATTCATTCCCCGCCCCGCCCCTCCCAACCGCCTGTTACCACCATGAAGCCGATTGTCCGCCTGCTGCTTGCCGCCGTCGCCTGGTTCACTCCGCTCCTTGGGCATGCCCAGCGTGAGAAGCTCCCGCCGGCCGACCTCGCCATCGTCGAAAAGAAATGGCCCGAGGCCAAGAAGACCCCCACGGGCATGCGCTATGTGATCCTGAAGGAAGGCACCGGCAACCCGCCCAAGGTGGGCGACAGCGTCCGGGTGCTCTACAAGGGCATGCTCATCGATGGCACGGTGTTCGACGAGGAAGCCAACGCCAAGGCCGGCATGTCCTTCCGCCTGGGCCGCGGTCTCGTGATCGAGGGCTGGGATCAGGGCCTTAAGCTGGTCAAGCCGGGTGGCAGGATCCTGCTCATCATTCCCCCCTCGCTCGCCTACGGCACCCGCGGCGATCCGCCGAACATCCCGGGCAATGCCACGCTCCTCTTCGAAGTGGAACTGCTGGACGTGAATCGGCCGGAAGCGCCACCGCCACCGCCGAAGTCCCTGATGAAGAAATGAGCGGCCGGGCGGCCATCCTTCTGGCCACCGGGCTGCTCCTGCTATCCGTCGCATGCCGGCGGGAAACCGCGGTCCCGGCCGTCGCCGTGGACCCGGTCGCAGAACTGGCGTCCTTCCGCGCACGGAAGGACGCCTACTTCCGCACCAGCCCGCAATCGCCCTTCCAAGCGGAGCCGAAGGTGCCCTTTGCCCCGTTGAAGTACTTCGCGCCGGACCCCGGCTGGATCTACCAAAGCAAACTGCGCCTCGATCCCAACCCGCGGGTGGTCGCCATCCGCGACACCCAGGGCGAGCAACGCGAGGCGACCATCATCGGCACCGTCGGCTTCACCCGTGAGGGACGGAGTCACACGCTCACCGTCTACCGCATGGCCGGCCTCGCGCCTGGCACCTATCATTATTCGCTCTGGTTCACTGATCTCACGACCGGGAAGGAAGCCTACGAAGTCGGACGTTACCTGGACTTCCTCAAGGACGAGGACCCCGACCACGTCTACCCCCTCGACTTCAACCACGCCTACAATCCGTACTGCGCCTACTCGCCGTCCTACGCCTGCCCGATCCCGCGCAAGGAGGACCACCTCGACCTCGCCGTGACCGCCGGGGAAAAGAAGTGGCGGGAGTGATGGGGAGGGACGCCTGTCCCCAGCCGTCCTTGATCCGGGGTCTGTGGAACCCAGGCCCCTGCCTTCCGGATTAATCAGCCTTCAGCACGTACACCGCGCCCTTCTCGCTCCCGATGGCGAGCAGGCGGTCATCCGGCGACCAGACCAGCTTGGTGGCGGGGGCCGGCATCTTCACGGTGGCACGCAGGGGAGTTTTGCGCTCCGGGCTCCAAAGCATGACGACCCCGTCCTGCGAAGCCGTGGCCAGCAGGCCGTGGGCATGCTGGAATGCGACCGCGCACACCGGCGCATCATGGGGAAACATCGCCGGCTCGCGGCCCTCCGGTCCCTCGCCGGAGCAGTCCCAAATGCAGGCGTCGCGCCCGCCGCCGGTCGCGAGCCAGCGCGAGGCCTGGTCAAAGGACAGGTGCTTCACCTTGGTCTCGTAGCCGCTCATCTGCAGCTCCTCATTCGCCGCCGGGACCCAGAGGTGCACGCTCGGATCCTGGTTGCCCGAGACGAGCCACTTGCCGTCGGGCGACCACACCAGGGCGTGAATGCCATTGTTGTAGACGTACTCCTTCTTCGCCGAGAAATCGCCGGTATCCCAAAGACAGACCCCGCCGAAGTAGGCGACGGCCAGCACGGGCACCGACCCGGTGGACTGTGGGCGGTGGGCGGTGGGCGGACACCAAGCGAAAGCAGTGATCGTCTTGGGCGCGGGTTTGAACTGATGCCGGATCGAGGCGTCGGGGTTGATCAACGCGAGCTTCCGGCCAGCTGCGGCCGCCAGGACCGATCCGCCCTGCGCAGCCGGTGCCCAGGCCAGGTGCTCCACCCAATCGGTGCCAAGCTTGGCCGTGGCGACATGCTGGCCCGCGACCGTGTCCCAAAGTTTCACCGCGCCATCCTGCCCGCCGGTGGCCAGGATCTGCATCGCTGTAGCCGGGCTCGGTGAGCCCGCAATCCCGGGGTCACCGACCCCGGCTGCAAATCCAGCTGCTGGCGCGAACGCGATGGCGTTGGTGCCGTTCTCATGCCCCAACAATAGGTGACGCTTCGCGCCGTCAGCCGAGGCGAAGAGCCAGACCGGGCCGGCGGCCGACGCCGCGGCCAGCAGGCTGCCATCGGGCGACCATGCGAGATCGATGACATAGTCGTCGAGCGCCGCGGCCCAGTGCTTGATCAATTGCATGCGCGGCAGGTTGGACAGGGCGTGGAGCCGCGCAAGCGCACAGGGTCAAAAGGTAGGGACGGCTGTCCCCAGCCGTCCTTCGATCAAGGTCGTGTGGGACACACGACCCTACCTTGTCTTAAGCTAGGCAGGCCTTGAACGCCTCCGTCAGCGCGGTGCGGTCGAGATTCTTGCCGATGAACACGAGGGTGTTCTGGCGCGGGTCGGCACCCCATTCGCGGTCGAACTTCGCGTCGAAAAGCATGTGCACGCCTTGGAAAACCAGGCGCTTGTTGCTGCCCTTCACGCTCAGCACGCCCTTCATCCGGTAAATGTCGCCGCCCTTGGTGCGGAGCAGATCGCTGATCCAGTTGTTCAGCTGCTTGCCGTCGAGGTCGCCTGGCAGGCTGATGCCGACCGAGGTCACGTCGTCGTTGTGCTCGTGCGCCGCATGGAAGTCCTCCTGCCACACGGGCTTCACGACGTCGCCGTTCACGTGAATGTGGAGCGGGTCGTGCCCGCACGACTCGAACACGAGGAACGTGCCGGCGTGGGCGACATCCAGCACGAATTTGCCGTCGCCGTCCTTGAGCAGCAACCGGTGGAGCGTCGCGCCCGGGGCCACCGTCTCGCCGTCCTTCACGCGCGATTCCCAGTCGGCGAAGCTCAGCACCGCAGCGTTGAGGGAGATCGTCCGGTCGCGCTCCTCCAGCGACTTCACCGGCATGATCACGACATCCAGTTCGTTCGGATTGCCGTGGTGGTGATGGTGGTCGTGGCCCTCGTGACCATGATCATGGCCCTCATGCCCGTCGTCATGATCGTGCTCCATGTGGCCGATCACCAACTCGTGCTGACCCGCGGGCAGCGGGTAAGCACCGGCCCACTCGAACGGGTACTCGGGCTCGAGGAACTTCGGGTCGAGCTCGCTGGCGCGCTCGAGGTTGAAGCCGCCGACGTTGAGGACCTGGTCCAGGGGCAGCGCGCAGTTCTGCGTGCGGTGGATCTTCGCGACCCTGTTGATGTGGTGGATCCGGTCTTCGAGCGCATCGAGGTCGGCCGGGGTGACGAGATCGGTCTTGTTGAGCAGGATGACATCCGCAAAGGCCAGCTGCTTGACCGACTCGTCATCGGCCGCGAGGTGCTGGATCACGTGCTTGGCGTCGACGACGGTGACGATGGCGTCGAGCCGGTAGTGCTGCTTGATCTCGTCGTCGGTGAAAAAGGTCTGCGCGACCGGCGCGGGATTCGCGAGGCCGGTGGTCTCGATCAGGATGCCGTCGAGCTTGTCCTTGCGCTTGAGCAGGCGCCCGAGGATGCGGATGAGATCGCCGCGCACGGAGCAGCAGATGCACCCGTTGTTCATCTCGAACAGCTCCTCCTCGCTGGTGATGACGAGCTGGTTGTCGACGCCGACCTCGCCGAACTCGTTCTCGATCACCGCGAGTTTCTTGCCGTGGTTCTCCGTGAGGATCCGGTTCAGGAGGGTGGTTTTGCCGGCGCCAAGGAAGCCGGTGAGGACGGTGACGGGGATCATGCGGTTGACCATTGCGGAAGGCGAAAGGCGGATTGGCAAGACAGGGCTGGAGATGCGCCAATCTCCGTGCCTTGCCGACCGCGTCAAATCCAAGACCGGAAGAGGAAAGCACAACTTTTCGCCCACCAGATACGATTAGGTGAAAGATCGGCGACGTTTTCCTCGTTATGGGAGGTATGGACGAAATCATGCCGTTTTCCCGGGACTACACCGCGCTGCTGACCGACATCAAGCAGCGCATCCGCACCGCCCAGATACGGACCGCGATGGCGGGGAACACCAGCCTGCTCATGCTCTACTGGGAGATCGGCGGCGTGCTCGCGAAACGCCAGAAAAAGGAGGGCTGGGGTGCAAGGGTGCTGCCGAGACTGGCGGCGGATTTGCACAGCACTTTGCCGGAAGTGAAGGGCTTCTCCGTCCGCAACCTCAAGCGCATGGTGCAGTTTTTCCACGAGTATCCCGCGCTTTTCGCAATTGGGCCACAGGCTGTGGCCCAATTGACCAATCGTTCCCACCGAGCGGCAATTTCGCAACCGGCGGTTGCGAAATTGGAAAACGATCCGAGTTCCGGCAACGAAAGCCGGCCGTTCGTGGCTGTGT
>CAMDOO010000015.1 GCA_945903545.1 Opitutus sp. GAS368
CCCTCACCCGGAATCCGATCTCCGGGTGAGGGCACCCGGACTACAGCCTCCTGCCAGCGCAGGTAGGCCAGCCCCGCGAGCAGGTACCAGAAAAGCGAGAACGTGTTCTTCTGCTCGGAGATCCACGCCACCGACTCCACGTACACCGGATGCACGGCGAAGATCAGGCCGGCCAGCAGCGCGATCGCGCTGCTGGCGCGCAGAGGATCGGAGGGTCCGAGGTTCCGAAGATCCGATTTCCGACCCTCCGATCCTCCGCCCCTCCGACCCTCAGGCTCGAAGAGCCGCCTGACCACCAGCACCAGCAGCGCCGCGCACGCGGCGTGCAACAGCACGTTCACGACGTGGTAACCGAGGGGTGAATCGCCGAAGAACCAGTACTGGAGCCAGAAAAAACTGTGCAGGAGCGGATAGTACTGCTCGGTCGCGCCGATGTTGAACCAGATGTGCCAGAGCCCGCCCAGCGAGCGCAGCCCGGGCTTCGTCACGTAGTCCACGTCGTTCCAGACAAACCCGCCCCGCAGCGACGGCAGGTAGACCACGAAGGCCACCAGAAAGACGGCGAGCGGGCCGGCCCAGGCGGGCCAGGGCTGGGACTCACGGGGGCGGGTGGGCGCAGGTCGGGGCATCAGCGGCCTGCAACGAATACGTGTGCGGGGCCTCCAGCAAACCCGATTCTGGACCCTGGCGGCGATGCTTCCGAAGTCGGGAGGGCCGCGGCGGCTGTAGCCGGGGTCGTGGACCCCGGTGCCGGCCTCAACGAGGCCAGCTACAGATCCGCGAACCGCCCAAAAAATACCGCTACCAGCAATCCGGTTATTTATCCGGGAACGGGAACGATTCGATCACCAGCCCAGCACCCACCAGACGAACTTGATCGAGTACCACTCGTTGCGCCGGCGGATCTCCGGCACATCCCAGTCGTTCACATTGAAGAGCAAGCCGAGTTCATCGAGGCGGAACACGGCGGAGTGATCACCCTCGGCGGGGTGGTTCGCGATCCAGCAGAGGATCTGGGCGAGCTCCCGGTCCTCGAACTGGGAGCGCAGGACATTCATGATCACGTACGGCAGATGACGCTCCATCTGCGCCTTGGCCTGGTCGACCGTGGAGGCGACATACATGAGGTTACGGACCCGCTGGACGGGATCGGCCACCTTGCCCGGCGCCCAATTCTTGAGGGCGGCCGCCACGGCATTGAGGTCCGCCTGGATGTTGTCGTCCGGGGCGTCGTCCGCCGGCGCGATCGGCGTCTCATTGCTGTTGTCGGGCGGCACCGTGAGGAACGGCAGCCGGGCGAAATCCACATTGGTGTAAGCGCGCCAAGGCGTGGCCGGAGCGGGAGTGTCCGGGGTGGATGCTGCGGACACGGCCGCTGAGGACGCGGGCGGGGAGGCCGGGACGGGAGGCTCCGTCGTCACCGCAGCCCCGGCCGGCTCGGGAGCGGGCGGCGCGGCCGTGACCACGGGGTCGGCCTTCACTTCCACCGCGGCCGGGGGTGGTGTCGGCGCCACCGGGGTCATCGTGGGGGCCTGTTCCTGCTCCGGGAGGGAGGGTGCCGGTGACGGAGCGGGTGTGGACGTTGCGGGAGCGGGCGTGCCGGACGCCGGGATCGCATCCGGGGTGGGACCCGGCACCACCCTGGGCCGGAGACTCGGCCGGGAGGGGCGCGGGGCGATTTCTCGGCGCCACTCCGCTCCGACGCCGATCAGCACCCAGGCCCCCAGCGCGGCCAGGAGCCAGATCCGGTTGCGATTGGTCAGGAAGCGCTGGTGCGCATCCCAGCGGAACAGCTTGGCGCCTGTGACCGCGGCCCCGAGCCCGGTGACGATCACCGCAAACGCGCTGAAGCCCGCGGCCCCGAGGCCGCCGCCCTTGGCGCATTGCTGCATGACCTCCACGGCGTAACGCCCCGGGAAGAAGGCGGAAAGATGCAGCACCCAGGTCGTACTGGGATCGTTCTCGAAGACCGACAGCTTCACGGCCACGCCGCCGAGGATCAGCATCGGCAGGAAGATGCACTGGCCGAGGGCCTGGACCGCGGGGACGGTGTCCGCCATCGTGGCGATCACGAGGCCGAGCCCAAGCAGCGCGAAGGTCACGAGCGAGAAGGCCACCCAAAGCTGGAAGGGATGCTCCAGGGCAAAGCCGCCGATGAGCATGCAGGCGACGACCTGGAGCACGCCGGCGAGGAGGATCATCAGATAACGCGCGATCAGCGTGCCGGCGATGATCCGGGCGGGTGAAACCGGGGAGAGGCGGTAGCGCCGCCAGACCCCACGCTCGCGTTCGCTGACCATCGAGGTGGGCAGGCCGAAGCAGGCGCCGCCGAGGATGGTGACGGTGAGCAGCTCGCCCATGTGCCGGATCAGGAGCGGGTCGTCGTCCTTGTAGAGCACCACGAAGGCCAGCAGGAACATGACCGGGAAGACGTAGCTGTAGGCCAGCGCCATCCGGTTCCGGAGGTACATCCGGAGCGTGACCGCCACGATCTCGCGCAGGTCCTGGTTCATTCCCGAAGCTTGGAGCCGGTCAGCTCGATGAAGACATCCTCGAGCGTGATCTTACCCACATTGAGCCCGACCAGCGGCACCTGCTGCGCCTCGAGCCCCTTGATCAACTCGGGCAGAGCCCGGCTGATGTCGCGCGTCCGGAAGCGGCCATGCACACCGTCAACGGCGGGCTCGCTGGCGCCGGGGATCCTCGCGAGGACCGCGGCGTCCACCGGGCGGGCGGTCTCGAACGACACCAGCTGGGTGAGCTTCGACGCCGCGATGAGATCCTTGGGCGCGCCGGTCGTGATGATCCGCCCGTGGTCGACGATGGCGATGCGGTCGCAGAGCTGCTCGGCCTCCTCGATGTAATGGGTGGTGAGGAGCACGGTGTGACCCTCGCGTTTCATCTGGGCGATTTCACCGTGCAGCTCGCGCCGGGACTGCGGGTCGAGCCCGGTGGTCGGCTCGTCGAGGAAGACCAGCTCGGGGTTGTTCACGAAGGCGAGCGCGAGTGCGAGGCGCTGCTTTTGGCCGCCCGAGAGGGTGTCGAAGGGCGCGTCGGCCTTTTCCTCAAGGGAGAAGCGCTTGAGCAGGTCGGCCGCCGGCACGCGGTGGCGGTAAAAGGAGCCGAAGAGCTGCAGTGCCTCGCGGGCGGTGATCTTGTCCTGCAGCGAGGTGGTCTGGAGTGCTGCGCCGATGCGCTGCTTGACCTCCTGGGGATGCTTCCGGGCATCGATGCCGCAGACGTCGATCTCGCCGCCGTCGGGCTCCCGGAGGCCGATCACGCACTCAAGGGTGCTGGTCTTGCCCGCGCCGTTCGGCCCGAGCATGCCGAAGATCTCGCCGTCCTGGATCTCGAAGGTCACCCCGCGCACGGCTTCCACGCCGCCGTAGCTCTTGCGCAGGTCACGGATCGAAACTTTGGCAGGCATGGCAGGAGGGGGCGTGGGATTGGGGTGTCGAGCGTGGCGCCAAAATTGGGGCGGCTCAGGAGCGAGGCAAGTGTGGCAGGGAAAAGATGGCGGCCGGCCGGTTATTTTTTCGGGATCGCGCCGCTGTCCGGGTCGTCCAGCAGCCGGAACATGAACTTGGCGGCATAGGTGTGCAGGCGCGACTCGATCTCGTTGGTCCGGTTGGTCGTCACCTCGATCTCGAGTTTCTCCATGTCCTCGGCCGGCACCATTTCTCCCGGCAGCGGATGGGTGGCGATCCAGGCCAGTTGCCGGACCAGGTCGGGGGTCTGGGAGCTCTCCCACAAATACTGCTCCACCACCACCGGGAGATACGACTCGAGGGGGGCAATCTGCATCACGTCGACGACCGCCGCCACGTAAAGCAGGTTGGCGACGCGCTGCAGCGGGTCGCTCACCTTGCCCGGGGCCCAGGTCGCCAGCTTGGTATGGATGGCCTTGCCCCTGGCTTGGGTGTCATCGTCGATCTCGTCCAGGTTGGCGGCGATCGGGGTCACGACACCGCTGTCCGGCGGCAGCGTCCGGGGCAGCTCGAGGAGGTTCGCCGGCGTCAACACGTCCCAGGAAGCCGCCTTCTCCACGGCGTACACCTTTTGCTCGGGTGGCGGAGCCTTGGCCGGCGGCTGCGACGGGGCCGGCAGCAGAGCGGGCTCAGGGGCCGGCGCCGCCTGTTCCCGGTTCGTGCGTTCGTCCTGCAGCCGCTGCGCCTCCGCGGCGTCGCGCCGCAACGTGGAGAATCCGACGATCAGGCAGGCCGCCAGCGTCACCGCCAGCCAGCCGAGCCGGCTGCGGCGCTCGTGGCCAGTGTGGACATCCCAGCGGAACATTTTGGCCGCGCTGACACCGGCGGCCGCGCCCATGAAGAGCAGCACGCCCAGCTCATAGCGGACCGTGGTGATCCCCTCGCCCGCAGTGCAGGCAAAGAGGGCCTCGACGGCATACCTGCCCGGCGTGAAGGCGGCGAGCGTCTGGGTCCAGTCCGGCAGCGAATCCAGCCGCACCGCGATGCCGCCCAGCGCCAGCATCGGCAGGAAGATGCACTGGCCCAGGGCCTGCGCCGCCTGCACCGAGTTGGTCAGCATCGCCACAATCAGCCCAAAGCTGCAGAAGGTGAATGAGACCACCGCGAAGGCCAACACCAGGTCCGGTAGGTGCGTCGGGGCGGTCAGGTTGGGGTCAGGAACCAGGGTCAGCGCCCTCATGTCCGCCGCCCGCGCCGCCAGCAGCTGCAGGGCCCCCGCGCCGGCCAGCAGCACAAACCGGACCCCCATCGTGCCGGCGACCAGCGTCCAAATCGGCGTGGGCAGCAGCCGGTAGCGGCGCCACACGCCACGCTCGCGCTCGGAGACCATCGTGACCGGCAGCCCAAAACACGTGCCGCCCAGGATCGCCACGACGAGCAATTCCCCGAGGTGACTCGCGCCGTGGCCGATCTCGTGGCGGTAGAGGATGCGGAACGCGACGATGAAGATGAGCGGAAAAAGAAAGCCATAGAACACCGCCAGCCGGGACCGGAACTGGAGCCGGAGCATCATGCCGGCGTAGGCGAGGAGGCCTCTCATGGAGAGGCCTCCAGTGCCGCGTGACGGGTGACGAGTGACGAGAAGTTCATCGGAATCGGGGTAGGTATGCGCTCGTCACTTGTCACACGTCACTTGGCGTGCAAGCCCTACCAGCCGATGACCCAGCGGTTGAGCTTCACGGCATAAAAGTAGGTCCGGTTCCGGACCTCCGCGGCATCGATCTTGGCCGACACGCCCATGTCGCGGACCAGCTTGTCGCTGAGCACGGTGTCGGTGCCCTCCTCGGGGTGCAGCGCGATCCAACAGAGGATCTGCGCGAGTTCCTCCTCCGGAAACTGCGTGAGCAGGTAGCGCAGCACCGCGGCCGGAAGGAAGCGCTCGGCGACCGATTGCGCCAGGTCGGGGGCCCCGATGAGAAAGAGGTGGTTGCGCACGCGCTGCACCGGTTCGGCCACATGCCCGGGGGCCCAGGTTGGCAGGGTGGCCTCGACCAGCTTCACGAGCCGGGCCGAGGTGCCGACCGGCTCTTCGTCGGCGCCCGCGATCGGCGAAATATTGCCGGCGTCGGGCGGCATCTCGTTGATCGGCAGGGCGGCAAAATCGAACTTGGTCATGGCCCGCCAGGAATCCTTCGCCCCCGCGGGCGGGCTCAACGGCTTGCCGGCGACCGGGGTGGCGGGAGGCACAGGCGCCGGGGCCTCGGCCGCGAGCACGGACCACGCCGCGCCGAGCCCAAGCAGGAACGGAAAGAGCGCCGAAAGGCTTCGCCACGAGGGGTTCATAGCAGGGAAACCTGACATTGAAATGGGTCGTTCGGATTGCAAGCGCTTCACCTTTTTTCGTGTCTTCCGCGGGCCGGTCGCTTTGCTGGCCGGCGCATGCGTTTTCACAAGTACCACGCCCTCGGCAACGACTACATCGTCCTCAACCCGGCCGACTTCCCGCAGTGGAAGCCGGCCCCCTCGGTCGACCAGATCCGGGTCGTCTGCCACCGCAATTTCGGGGTGGGCTCCGACGGCATCCTCTGGGGCCCCCTGCCCTCGAAGAGCAGCGAATTCGGCCTCCGCATCTTCAATCCCGACGGCTCCGAGGCCGAGAAGTCCGGCAACGGCCTGCGCATCTTCTCCCGTTTCCTTTGGGACCAGGGTCTGGTGAAGAGTCCGACGTTCACCGTCGAGACCCCCGGCGGCAATGTGCAGTCCGAGATCAAGGACAACGGCCGGCTCATCACCGTCGCGATGGGCAGCGTCAGCTTCGACAGCGCGAAGATCCCCGTCACCGGCGCACCGCGCGAGGTGATCAACGAGAAGATCCGCGCCCTCGACCGCGATTTCCGCTTCTGCGCCGCCACCATCGGCAACCCGCATTGCGTCATTCCCCTGCCCCAAGTGGATGCCGACCTCGCCAAGGACTACGGCCCCACTCTCGAGACCCACGAGTTCTTCCCCCGCAAGACCAACGTGCAGTTCCTGCAGGTGCTCGACCGGAAGAACATCCGCATCGAGATCTGGGAGCGCGGCGCCGGCTACACCCTCGCCTCGGGCAGCAGTTCGAGCGCCTCGGCGGCGGTCGCCCACAAGCTCGGGCTCGTGGACCGCGACGTCACGGTGCACATGCCAGGCGGCACGATCGGTATCTCCATCGGCGACGGCTTCTCGATCATGATGACCGGCACCGTCAACAAGGTCGCCGAGGGCACGATGCACCCGGACCTGTTTGCGGTGAAGGTGTGACGGGCGTACTCTTAACCCGGTCACCTGCTCCCAATACAGTGAGTCGTCAGGGCCTCAGTCACCCCAACAACTCCCTCCCCCCATGCACTGCTCCAGCAGGTCTGTTGTCAGATTCCTCGGATCGGCCATCGCCGCTGCGCTCGTTCTCACCCTCGGCGGCTGCGCCACCGGCGAAAGCGCCGGACCCAGCGGCCCCTCCGGCCCCACGGTGAAGGTCGTCTTCGAAGCCCAGCCGACGGCCGTCATCATCATCAACAACACGGATCTCGGCCCGACCCCGGTCACCGCCAACCTTGAGGTCGATGAAGCCGGCTTCCTGATGTACAACGTGAGGATCGATTACGATTTCTCCAAGGCCGACGGCGGTCGCAACGCCCCGGCCACCAAAACCGTCAACTGGCGGGTGGGAAAACTTCCGGTGGCCAAGGTGATGTACATCAGCGGCAACGTCACGGAGTCCATGGAGAAGGCCCCGCCCAAACCCCCCGGGACCAAGCGCTCGGCCGAGCGCTACGACTGAGACGTCCCCCCTCCCTTCAGCCCGGCTCTCCAGCCGGGCTTTTTTGTGCCCGGCGAAGGCCTCGCGTGCCCCGGCTCCAGGATGGGTGCGCCCTTCTGGAGCCGGGGCGCGCGAGGCAGCAGTCCGAAGCACTGCTCGGGCTAGAGCAGTTTTAAAAATACTGTAGCCGGGGTCAACGACCCCGGCTGCTACAGAATTCCTTAAAGCGCTCTAGTCCTGCCGGCTCGCGGTCGGCGAGGTGCCCGGCTTCGCCCGGTCGGTGGCCTGGCCTTCCTCGCGGATGACCACGGCGCTGAAGTTGAGCTTGCGGGGCGGCACGCGGCCCGCGCCATAACTCTTGGACAGGATCTGGGGACCGCGGCTGGAACCGAGCATCGAAGCCGCCCGGGAATCCGAATGGCCGGAGGGGTCGACCGAGATCGTCACCGCGTAGGGCAAGGTGCCGTCCTCGTTGACCTCGAGATAGATGTCGCGCGGCGCGAACCCCGCGTTGAAGCCGTTCACGATCACGTTGGGGCTATCGTAGCTCGAATCGATCGACACGATGACGACCGGCGGCAGCTTGGCCAGTTCCTCGGGGGTCAGGATCTTGGACTTGCGGGCGCTCGGGACTCCGGGGGTGGATCCGTCGGTGGCGCAACTGGCGAGACCGAGGGTGGCGCACAGGCCGAGCAGGAACAACAGCGGGATTTTCATGATGGGCATGGGACAACACGGATCAAACCTATCGATATAGTACTTAAAACTACGGTACCACGGTCAAGAAGCCGGGTGTAACCGACCGGACACAAAAAATGGCGGGCCTGGTCCACGACCCTCCGTCGTCCGCATCCGGACCAGGGAGGGTTCGCCCCGACGCCATGCGTCGGGCGAAAAAAAGGCGCCCCGCGGGAGCGGGGCGCCTTGAAGGGATCTTCGAGTGAAGGGGCTTATTCCTTCTTCGAGGCCTCGTCGAGGATATCGCCGAGGTTCATCATGTCGTTCGCCCCGTCGCGCTTGAGGGCCTCGTAGGCCGAGGTCTCGGCGGCGAGCTGGTCGCTGCTGTAGTTGGCGGCCTTGATCGAGAGGCCGAGGCGGCGCTCCTCGCGGTCGATCTTGATGACGCGCGCCGTGACCTGCTGGCCCGGGTTGAGCACGTCCTTGATCTTCTCGATGCGCTCCTCGCTGATCTGCGAGATGTGCACGAGGCCGTCGATGCCGTCCTTGAGCTCCACGAAGGCGCCGAAGGAGGTGATCTTGGAGATCACGCCGGTGACGACGTCACCGATGCGGAAGTGGGCGTCGATGTCGGACCACGGATCGGTCGCGAGCTGCTTCATGCCGAGGCTGATGCGCTGCTGCGTGGGATCGATGTCGAGCACGATGGCGTCGACCTCGTCGCCCTTCTTCAGCACCTCGCTCGGGTGGTTGACCTTGCGGGTCCAGCTCATGTCGGAGACGTGGACCATGCCGTCGATGCCGTCCTCGAGCTCGATGAACGCGCCGTAGGTGGTCATGTTGCGGACCTTGCCGCGGACGCGGGCGCCGATCGGGTAGTTGTGGCGGACCATGTCCCACGGGTTCGGCTCCAGCTGGCGGAGGCCGAGGGAGATCTTCTGCTCGGTCTTCTGGATGCCGAGGACGACCGCATCGAGCTCCTGGCCGACCTTGAGCAGCTCGGAGGGCTTGGTGATGCGCTTGGTCCAGGACATCTCGGTGATGTGGACGAGGCCCTCGACGCCCGGCTCGATCTCGATGAACGCGCCGTAGGGGACGAGGTTGACGACCTTGCCGTGAACCTTGGCGCCGACCGGGAACTTCCGGTCGATCTCATCCCACGGGTTCTTGGTGGTCTGCTTGAGGCCGAGGGAAACGCGCTCTTTCTCGCGGTTGACCTCGATGATCATGACCTGGATCTCCTCACCCTGCTTGACCATCTCGGACGGGTGGGAAATGCGGCCCCACGACATGTCGGTGATGTGGAGCAGGCCGTCCATGCCGTCGAGGTCGATGAACGCGCCGAAATCGGTGATGTTCTTGACGATGCCCTTGCGGACCTGGCCGGGCTGGATCGAGTCGAGGAGCGCGCGACGCTTGGAGGTGCGCTGTTCCTCGATGAGCTCGCGGCGGGAGAGGACGACGTTCTGGCGGACGAGGTCGATCTTGAGAACCTTGAAGTCGTAGGTCTGGCCCACGTACTGGTCGAGGTTCTTGGGCGGCTGCACGTCGATGTGCGAGGCCGGCATGAAGGCGTCGACGCCGATGCTGACGATCAGGCCGCCCTTGACCTTGGCCTTGACGCGGCCAGCGGCCACGGAGCCCTCGGGAAACTTGGTGAGGATGTTGTCCCAGTTCTTCTTCTGCTCGGCCTTGTCGAAGGAGACGACGGGATTGCCGAACTTGTCCTCGAGCTTCTCGAGCATGACCTCGATCTGGGCTCCGACCTGGAGCTCGCCGATGTCGATGAATTCGGAGGCGGGGACGACACCCTCGGATTTGCCACCGATGTCGACGACGACCTCGTTCTGGCGGATTTCAGTGATGGTGCCGGGGACGATGGCGCCTTCCTTCAGCTTATCGAAGGAGGACTGGGCCAGCAGCTCGTGCATTACGGACGTTGCGGTACTCATGGGCAAAGACCGGCGAACGGGCACCCTGCTCCGGGAGCACCGATTCCACCGGGATGGTCCCGCCGAAGCGGAACCGATGGTTGACGGTTGAACTGACGGGATAGATCGACGGGAGCATCGCGGCGACGTCGACCTGACCAATGGAACTGCCGCGAACGATCAGCGTCGCCAGCGCCCACGGGCGCGGCAAGGCCAAATTTGCCGCGTTTCCGCGGCAAATATGGCCGAGGACGGATGGCGGATGGCAGAGGGCGGACCAATCCATCGATTAACCGCGGATTTAACGGTTTCGCAGATAAGAAGGTAGGGGCCGCCGTCCCCGGCGGCCCGGGTTCGAGGTAAGGCGGACTCGGCTTGTCAGCCGTAGGCCCGGCGAAGGCTGATGAGTCCGCCGCGACTGTGGCCTGCAAAGCTCGAAGAGCGACGCAGGCTCATCCCGATCCTTTTGGCACGCCGAGACTGCAAGGATCACAGAGGGAAGGAACTGCGTCCGAAATGCCCTAAGAACAAACAAACCAACCTTTTGGCTCAGACTCAACCCCGGGCGCCGCGAAGCTTGAGCCAGCGCTCCAACGACGCTGGTTTCTCCTGCGAACGCCGCCCGGACAATAGTCCGGCCGCACTCAGATCCTCGTCGAGGAGGGGCCAATGAATGCCCGAGCCACCACCCGTCAGACGCCAGGCATTGCGTTCCTTCGCCGTGCCCTGCGCCAGCCGGGGATACCACGCGAGGGGCAACGACACGGTCCGGCCATCGTCGAAATCCACCTCAAGAGTGTCCTTCGAGCACCGGGCCCCGGTCACGAGAACTTCCTTACCGGGTGTCAAAGTGGTCATTCCATTTCCTCCTCAATTCAACGCGATGCCAGCGAACGAGTTTTTCGATCCGATTCAACTCAATGCGACTGAATCCACGCGAGCCCTGTAACCGCACCGGATCGAGCCAGAGCTTTGCGGTCGCTTCATCCCGCCCGACATGGACATGCCGCGGCTCCGCGCCATCGCATGAAAAGAAATGAATCCGATAAGGACCGATGAACTTGGCCGTGGGCACATGAAATGGACTTCATACCCCAGAACGAAGAAAACCGGCCAAATCTTTCACTAAATCGTTCGATACCTGAACTAATCGGCAAAAAGGCAGGTTGGTCCTAAGATTGGCAATAATTGCCGACCTAGGGGCGTGGCGTCTCCCTGATGCGCTCGATGATCGCAATCGCCTTGGTCTGAGCTTCGGCATGCCGCTGCGGAGTCAGTTTTTTCAGATTCCAATGAAAGAAACGCAGCCCGATCCCGACACGGTCATTCAGGCGCAAGAAATATTGCTGATAGGGCCTCAAGGTGGTCTTCCCACCGCTTTCCAGCACGATCGGAGTAATGCGGTAAAGGTCGGCAGCCGTCGCGACGACCACATCGCGCCGCCCGATCCTGAAGTTAGCCAGACCCCCGAAATTGGAGACCTCTTTGCCGTCCTTGAGGGTCCATTTCTTGGAGTAAAACTGGCCGACGTATTTCGCTAAATCGCTGTCGGTCTTAAGGGGAGGCATCCCAGGTTTCCACTGGGCCACAAACACATCCACCGTCATATCCCAATCCTTGAAATCTCCCACTACGCCAAAGTAGAAGTTTCCGATATCCAATTCCTTAGCCTCGTCACCAAAACTTGAACCGGCCAAGCTGGGGTTCCGGCTCTCGAAATTAAACGCAACCTCGGTCTTCAGTTTCCCGTAACCCGAGACGATGTCCCGCGGCATTTGGAATTCGAGGTTGAAGTCAGGAATCTCAACCCGGTAGGTGCGCCAAAGGCCCCCTGATCCTCCAGGTGCAACACCGTGCTGACAGCCCGCTCCAAATGAGGCCAAAAGAATTAAACTGCCCACCCGCTTTTCATTCGATCGCTGCTGTTCTGACAGGGGGAACCGTCCCCATGCACTACTTCTTTAGCCCCGCCTCAAGCGCGCGGAAGAAAGCCTCGTAGAGCGACAGGTCCGGGGCGGGGGCGCCGGTGGCGCGGCCGGCGGACTTCCGGGCATCGGTCTCGATGTATTCCTCCAGCCAGGCCCGGACTTCGGAGCCGCCGTCGAGCGTGTCGGCGAAGCGGACGGTCAGGACGAGCTGGCTGCGGCGGCTGCCGTTGCCCTCGGCGGACTGCGCGCTGATCGCCTCCAGCTCACCCTGCGCGGCGCCTCCGCGCTGGTATTGCAGGCCGACCTTCGGCAGGGCTGCGACGGCGGCGGCGTAGGCGGTGCGGCGATCAACGGCAAAGGTCCGCACATGCGGCGTGCCGCGGGTCGCAGCCTTTTCGCGCAGGTCCCGGATCTTGTCGGTGACGGAGGAACAGCCGGTGAGCGCAAGCGCCACCGCAGCCAGCGCGCCGAAAACCAATCCGACCGATCGGACGGATCTGACCGATCGGTCCGATAAGGTGGCGCGCTCCAACCCAAATCGCGGCCGGGCCAGCGGCCCAGCCCTACCATCGGAATTCGTTGTCATCGGCTTCAGCGTGAGCGCCGCAGCAGCTTCAGCGCGGCGGGTTGCTGTTGCGAGATGCAATGCAGCGTGCCGCGACCCCAGACGAGGTCGACACAGTCGATCGGCACGATCTCCCGGCCGGGGAAACAGTCTCCGAGGATCGCGGCCGCCCGCGCGTCGCTCCGCGGCTGGCGGAAGGTGGACATCAGCACGGCGCCGTTCAGCACGAGGAAATTCGCGTAGGTCGCCGGGAGGCGGCGGGCCTCGCGGTACACCGGCTTCGGCATCGGGAGCTCCACGATCCGGTAGCGCCGGCCGGCGGCGTTGCGCAGGCTTTTCAGGCGGTCGAGGTTGTCGCGGAGCATCGGGTAGTTGATGTCCTTCCGGTTGGCCTCGACCGCGGTCACGATGCCGTCGGTCGAAAAGAAACGGGCCAGGTCGTCCACATGGCCGTCGGTGTCGTCGCCCACGATCCCGTCGCCGAGCCAGTGGACCAGCTTCACGCCCAGGAAGTCGCGGAGCCGCTGCTCGATCTCGGCGCGGGTGAGCCACGGGTTACGGTTCGGGTTGAGCAGCACGGCCTCGGTGGTGAGGACGGCGTCGGTGCCGTTGACGTCGATCGAGCCGCCCTCAAGCACCATGCCAGGGCGGAAGCGGCGGAGCTTGAGCGCCGCGGCGATGCGGCCGGGGATCGCGTTGTCGCGGTCGAACGGCCGGTACTTCTCGCCCCAGGCGTTGTAGTCCCAGTCGTTGACGGCCACCTCGCCGGTGCGGTCGTTGCGGACAAAGTTCGGTCCGTGGTCGCGGCACCACGCGTCATTCGTGGGATGCGCGTAGAACTTCACCCGGTCCAAGTTGGCACCGGCCCGCCGGAGCAGCGCCCGGGCGCCGGGCTGGCCGGAACGCGCGAGGTTGATGCGGACCTCCTCGAAGCGGCTGATCGCGGCGGTGATCTCGGCGAACTTGGCGGGGATCGGCTCGAAATTGCGCTGCCAGGTGCGGCGCCGGACCGGCCAGGAGAGCCAGATCGCCTCCTGCGGCTCCCACTCCGCCGGCATGCGGAAGCCCAGCGCCGCCGCGGACTTCGCGGCAGAGGAGGACGAGGTTTTCTTCGCGGGCATGGGTCCGAGCAAACCGGCGAAAAATGAAAGGTGAAAGCGGAAAGGCGCGACCCGCCCGGACAAAAACCAGGTTGGCACGCCAAGACGCGAAGACGCAAAGGTCGGAGGAGGAGGCCGGATGGGCTTTTGTCGGATTCGTGCCGAATCCGACAAAAGCCCGTTCTCCCGCACGGGCGATCTACGCGCCGCGTGAATTGACTGAATATCGTTCATCCCGATGCGATTCCCGCGCAGCGGAGATCCGCCGATGGGCGGCAGGCCACGGGCATTTGGCGAAGCGCGAAGCGATTCGCCAAATGCCCATCTGGTTCTCCTCCGACCTTTGCGTCTTCGCGTCTTGGCGTGCCAAACATCCGAGCGATCAATCGCGGCCGGCTCGTCGAGCCAGTCCTACCTCGGAAATCCATCACTCAATCAATCAAACGCCGCGTGATTCCGTCGTAGGCGTCGATGCGGCGGTCGCGGAGAAAAGGCCAGTGCGTGCGGGTGTCGTCAACCTGCGCGGGATCCACGTCGGCGTAGAGGATCTCCTCTTGATCGCTCGAGGCCTTCGCGAGGATCTCGCCGCTGGTGCCGGCGACAAAGCTGCCGCCCCAGAATTCGATCCCCTCCCCGCCCGCCGCCAGCCGTTCGTGGCCGATGCGGTTGACCGCGGCCACGAAGCAGCCGTTGGCCACGGCATGGCTGCGCTGGATGGTTTCCCACGCGGCGGTCTGCTTGGCCTGCAGCTTCGCCGGCTCCTCGGGGTGCCAGCCGATCGCCGTCGGATAAAAAATGATGCCGGCGCCCTGCAGGGCCGTGAGCCGCGCCGCCTCGGGGAACCACTGGTCCCAGCAGATGAGCACACCGATGCGGCCATAGCGCGTGTCCCACGCCCGGAAACCGGTGTCGCCCGGAGCGAAGTAGAACTTCTCGTAGAACTTCGGGTCGTCCGGGATGTGCATCTTCCGGTAGGTGCCGGCAATGGTGCCGTCCGCATCGAGAATCACGGCCGTGTTGTGGTACAGGCCCTCGGTGCGCTTCTCGAAAAGGGAGAGGATGATCACCACGCGGCGTTTTTTCGCGAGGCGCGCGAACGCGGCGGTCGTCGGCCCGGTGAGCGGCTCAGCCAGGGCAAAGTTCGCGTAGTCCTCGCTCTGGCAAAAGTACGGCGAGCGGAAGAGTTCCTGCGTGCAGATGATCTTCGCTCCGCGGCGGGCCGCCTCGTCGGCGAGCGCCAGCGCCTTTCTGAGATTGGCAGCGGGACGGGCGCGGCAGGCGTGCTGGAGGAGGGCGATTTTCATTTTCGATTGGGGATTCTCAATTTTCGATTTTCGGGCCCGAACCGGAACCGGGAGCGCCGCCTTCCGCGCCACAATCGAAAATCCCGAATCCAAAATCGAAAATCAGTAAACCACCTTGTTCAGCGGGTACTCCACGATGCCCTCCGCGCCGAGCGCCTTGAGCTGCGGGATGATCTCGCGGACCACGCTCTCGTCGATGATCGTCTCGAGCGCGATCCAGTCGGGAGAGCTGAGCTGGGAAATGGTGGGGTTGCGCAGGGCGGGCAGCGACTTGACCACGGAATCGAGGGCCGCCTTCGGCAGGTTCATCTTGAGGCCGACCTTGGAGCCCGCTTCCAGGGCGCCGCGCAAAAGCAGCGCGATGGTCTCGATCTTTTTGCGCTTCGCCGGATTGGCCCAGCTCTTCCTGTTGGCAATGAGCTTGGTGTTGGTCTCAAGCAGGGTGTCCACGATCCGGAGCTTGTTCGCCCGGATTGAGTTCCCCGTCTCGGTGATGTCCACGATCGCATCCACCAAATCCGGCACCTTGACCTCGGTGGCACCCCACGAGAACTCAACCTCGACCTTCACGCCGAGCTTCTCGAAGTAACGCTTGGTGGTGTTGACGAGTTCGGTTGCGACGCGCTTGCCGGCAAGGTCGGCGGCGGTCTTCACGGACGAGGCCTCCGCCACGCACAGCACCCAGCGGGACTTCTGTGTCGTGACCTTGCTGTACACGAGGTCGCACACCTCCACCACGTCGGAGTTGTTTTCCTGGATCCAGTCAAAGCCGGTCAGGCCACAGTCGAAGAAGCCGTGCTCAACATAGCGGCTCACCTCTTGGGAACGCACGAAGCGGCCGTCCAGTTCCGGGTCGTCGATCGACGGCCGGTAGCTGCGCGAGCTGGTCGTGATCTTCCAGCCCGCCTTGGCGAACAGGTTCTTGGTGGCCTCCTCGAGGTTGCCCTTCGGCAATCCGAGCATGAGCAATGGCACAGCGTCAGGCATGGGGCCAAGGCACACGCGGCCTCCACCTCCTTCAAGCCCGGAATACTTTGACACCGCCCAGCCCAATTGTAAAAAAGGCCCCGAAACCCGCGCAGCCCGCACCCATGCGTCCCGAGCCGAAACCCCTGATTCTCATCGTCGAAGACGAACCCGAACTGGCGAAATTGATCGCCATTCACCTCGAGAACGCGGGCATGAACACCCAGGTTTACGACCGGGCGGCGCATGCGATGAAGTTCCTTGGACATAATTTCGCGAATTTGCTGCTGCTCGACATCAACCTGCCCGACCAGTCCGGCTTCGCGCTGCTCGAGGAGCTGAAGAAGGCCGACAAGGTGATCCCCACGATTTTCCTCACGGGAAATTCCCTCGAGAACAGCAAGATCCAGGGGCTCGAGATGGGCGGTGACGACTACATCACCAAGCCGTTCAGCTACCCGGAACTGGTGGCCCGCATCCGCGCCGTGCTGCGCCGCGCCGAGTCCAACCACGACCAGAACGTCACGCGCAACGTGCGCGTGTCCGACAAGCCCTTCGAGATCTGCGGCGCCAAGGTCAACCCGGAGCGCCTCGAGGTGGAGTTCCCCGCGGGCACAGTCGTGAAGATCGGCCGCAAGGAGCTCGGCATCCTCGCCCACCTCGACGCCAACCGCGGCTCGGTCATCACCCGCAAGGCGCTGATCCACGCCGTCTGGGGCATCCATGCCGATGTGAAGAGCCGCTCCCTCGACCAATATATCGTGCGCGTCCGCAATCTCTTCAAGGAGCACGGCCTCAGCCTCGATACCTTCCGCACCGTGCACGGGGTCGGGTATATCTTCGAGCCCTGACGGATCAGCTTGGGGCCTCCGCAGGCGGCCCGGATCGAGCGCCCGACCAAGGGGGCAACCACCCTCACTTGGCAAGGCCTCCCCCCCAGCCGGGGCATAACCAAGAGTGATCAATTGCCGGCCTTTGCCTCAGCCTCGGCCTGCACATCGGCTGGCGTCGATGACGTCCACGGCCTCCGCGCAATCGGGCTTCTCGCCGCCCAGCCTGGCCGAAGTTTCGCTGGAGCAGGCGCCGATCGGGATGTGCTGGCTCGACGGCGAAGGACGCATGGTGGCGTGCAATCTTGCGTTCGCCGCCCTGACCAAATGCCGGCGCGAGGAGCAGCCGCTCTTCACGTCCTTTCTGCCCGGCACCTCGCTGCCTTGGACCAACCGGTCCCCCCAAGAGGCGCAGGCTCCGGTCGATTGCGAATTGCTGACCCGGGATGGGGCCAGGGTGCCGGTCACGCTCCGGGTCCGCCGGGTGCAGTACGGCGGGCGCGAGCTTGAGCTCCTGCTCGTCGAGGACGTCACCGAGCTGCGCAAGGTCCAGCAGCACGTCGCCACGGCCCAGCGCCTCGAGAGCGTGGGCGTGCTCGCCGGAGGCATCGCACACAACCTCAACAACACGCTCGCCCCGGTTATCCTCGGGCTAGACATCCTCCGTGACAAGGCCACCAGCGCCCAGCTGCCGATGCTGAACAACATGCTGGCGGGTGCCCAGCGTGCCGCCGGGCTGATTACCCAGATGCTGATGTTCGCGAAGCGGAAGGAAATGAAGCTGGTAAAGCTTAAGGCCGGCCCGCTGCTGGACGAACTGAGCCGCACCCTCGCCCACACGTTCCCCGAGAACATCGAGGTGAACATCATTCCCGCACGGAACCTGCCGCCACTGCTGGGCGGCGACGTCCATCTTATGAGCGTGCTGCTCAACTTGGCACTCAATGCCCGCGATGCCATGCCGCAGGGCGGGCGGCTGGAGGTCCGGGCTGACCTCGTGATCGCCGACCACCACCACACCGCTGCGGTCGGCACGGTGCGGCCCGGCCGCTATGTGCGGTTCAGCGTCGCCGACACCGGCACCGGGATGCCCCCCGACGTGCGCGACCGCATCTTCGATCCGTTCTTCACCACCAAGGGACCCGACAAGGGCACGGGCCTCGGGCTCTCCGCCGTGCACGGGATCGTGGAAAGCCATCGGGGGTTCCTCAACGTGTACACTGAGGTGGGCCGCGGCACGCGCTTCCATGTCAACATCCCCGCTGTCGGCGAGGAGCCGCGGGGCGAGACCACGCTGACGTCCAATCCCCGGGTGATCGAGGGCCGGGGCGGCTTGTCCTGATCGCAGACGACGAGGTCATGGTGCGAACCGTGCTACACGGCGTGCTTGAGCGCCTCGGCTTCACCGTCCTGCTGGCCGAGGACGGCGCCCAAGCGCTGGCCGATTGCGCCCGCCTCAAGCAGGAGCTCGCCCTGCTCATTACAGACCTGCACATGCCGAATCTCGACGGTCTGACCCTGTTGCGGGCCGCCCGGCGGATCCTCCCCACCCTGCCCGGCCTGGTCTTGAGCGGCCGGTTCCTCGAGGATGAGCGCAAGGCCCTCGATCAACTCGGCTCGTCCAAGCTCTTGTCCAAACCGTTCAATCAGGCCGCCCTCAACGAGTGCCTGCACGAGGTGCTGGCCAAAGCCTGAAGCGGCAAAGTGAACGATGTATCCAGGCAAATCATCGCGCTGGATCCACGGGCGCTATTTGCTGCGCGATCCCGCAACCCGCATCGCGCGCATGTCTATCCTCCTCGCCGGTCTCAGCGCCGGAGTGATCGGAGCGGTCGCCTGGAACCGCCGTCAGCTCGACCGTCTCGCGATCCATACAGCTGAACTCGCCATCGGGTTCGAGCCGGACGATTTCACCGGGCTCACGGCCGTGGCCGACGGCGTAGACGGATTGTGCCGGGCCGCCGAGCCGGGGCAGAGTCGAACCTCGAGATCATCGACTTCGAGATGCCGGGGCTGCACGGCCTTGAGCTCCTCCACTCCTTCAAGGCAAGGCTGGGCCGAGTGCCCCTGGTGGACATGGCCGGCAGCTCCAACGCCGAACTGCCCCGCCTCGCCCACGAGCACGGGGCGGCGGCGATGCTGGAGAAGCCGTTCAGCCGCCAACAGCTGCTGCAAACCGTCGAGACGGCGCTGGGCGGCGGCCGCCGTTGACCCCGGGCTCGGCACCGTCCTTCCCGGGCCCGGCTCGAGCCGGGCGCGGCCCGCATTGGGTCCTGGCGAGCCCCCGGCGAGGTATAATATCTATACCAGAAAGCAATATCGCTATACTAACACACCGACCGGGATTCAGCTAGAGTGATCCCTTATGACTACGTCCCCGCCACGCATTCGGGTCGTCATCGTTGATGACCACCAGCTTCTCCTCGAGCTTCTCGCCGACTCGATCGGGCAGCTGCCGGAGTTTGAGGTGGTCGGTCGCTTCACCTCAGGCATCGCCTTCCTCCGCGCGGCCAAGGCCATCGAGTGCGACGTAGTCCAGCTGGACCTGATGATGCCGGACCTGAACGGACTCGAATGTGTGCGAAGCCTGCGCCGCGCAGATCCGTCCCGGAACATTCTGATCGTCTCCGGCAATACCAACGCGCTTTCCATCAGCCGCGCGCTGCGGCTCGGGATTCGGGGTTACGTCGAGAAGAGCGCACCCACCGAGGAAATCCTCACCGCCCTCCGCCTCGTGGGCGGCGGAAAATCGTACTTCGGCCGCTCGTTGCAGGCCAAGGTCCGCAAGATCTGCGACTCACCCTTCCCTCTCGATGCCTCGGACCACCTGTCGTCACGGGAACACACGGTGCTCGCCGGCCTCGCCGCCGGCCAGACTTCGAAGGCGATCGCCGCGGCCCTCGGGCTGAGCGAGTTCACGGTCAAGAACCACCGCCGCCGGATCAAGAGCAAGACCGGTCTGCACACCAATGCCGAGCTGATCCGGCTCGCCACCCGCCTCGAGCTGGTGGAGCCCGAAAACCTTTGATCCTCAGCCGACCTGGCACCTCCGACATCCACCCTGTTGCGCCACCACCCCATGGGCACCCAAAGAACACCTACGCTTGAAAACCAAAGCCCGCTCCGCCTGGCTTATTTTTCTTGGACTGTCCGCGATTGCCCGCCTCCCGGCGGCGGACTCGTGGTTTCGTTCCGCCTTCGAGGGACGGGCCGACACCGGTCAGCGCGATGCAGAACAGTCCGGGGGCACGATGCGGATCGGACCGGTCGGCCTCGACCTGTCGATCAAGGCCGGCTTTGAATACAACGACAACGTCCTGCTCGCCCCCCAGGCGCAGACCGTAACCCGCGCGAACTTCGGCGCCACCTTCCGCGCAGATTGGCTGACCTCCAAGATCCAGCGCCTGCATCTGACCGGTGACTTCGGGCGACGCCTCACTCTGAGCGGCCCCGGCAAGAACTCGAGCTATCTGAGGCTGAGCCCGGGCTCCGCGATCCGCTGCAGCCTGTTCCTTTCCGACGTGCGCGTGAGCACGTTCCTTAATGCCTCGCGCCAGGACGATCCCTCGGCGAGCCCGGCCGCCTTCAACACCGAGACCTACCGGCAGTCGAGCAAGGACGCGGGTCTGCAGGTCGACGTTCCCCTGCACGGCGCCACGGTCCAAATCATGGCCCTGCGGGGCTGGACCAACTCGTGGAGCGACAGCCCGCGGGAGATCACCGCCCGGCGCGGATTCGTCAGCGCCCGGCTGCTCCGCACGTTCCGGACCGGCCTGGATGCCGGCTTGGACATGTTCCTCATCCGGCAGAACTACGGCAACGGGACCGCCGCGTCCTCAAACCCCCGTTCCGCCAGCCTCTTTGTGGACACGGTGCCGAGCCCGAAGATCAAGATCCAGTCCTCGCTCAGTTGCGACCTCCTGAACTACACCAGCGCCACGCTGGCCGGGGACGCGACCTCGGGTGCCGGGCTGCACCAGTGTCTCGCTTTTACCAGCCGGACCTAGGCGGGCGCCTCGCCGGGTTCGCCCAGGAATACCGGCTCCGGATCTGGCAGGACAGCCTGCCTTTGCTGGCAGAATATCCTGTCGGGGGCGTCGGACTCGCGGCCTATCCCGCGACAATTCCGCTCGGCAGCCGGCTCGATCTTCCCGCGGACTCACGGCTGGCCCATCCGGATTCGAGCTGGGTGCTGCTCGGCGTCGAATGGGGCCCGGTGGCGACCCTCGCCCTCGGACTGGCCTTGCTCGCTGCGCTGCGGCGAGAACAGGAGGCGCCCCGGGGCACGATGGCGCGAGCGAGGCTTTGGCCCTGCAGACTAACCGGTCCGCCGTGCCCTCCTGCCCCAGCACGCGCCCTGCGGGCGGCCACCGTCCTGCTCGCCTTTGCCCTGCTGATCTTGCCGGGGATGGCTTGGCATGGCGTGCGCAGCCTGGAAATGCAGGGTTACGCCATGGCGGCGGCGGCCGGCGGGGTAGCGGCCCGCGAGCTCCTCGAAGAATTCAAGGCGGACCTCATCATCTGCGACCTCCAGTTGGCCGATTCGGATGGGCTGACCATTATCGCCGAGCTGCGCCGGTTGACACCCCAAGTGCAGGTGATGCTGCTGACCGGCGTAAACTTCAATCCCGCCGAGGTGGACATCACGTTTGGCGGCCTCGTCTCGACCTACCTCCCCAAGCCGGCGAGGCTCAGCGCTATCGCCGCGGCGGTCGCCCGCCTGATCGGCCCCGGTGCCCCTTAGGGATTGTAGGTCAGCGTCCGATTGCCGCCAATTCCGGTGATCGTGAAGGGTTGGCCCTGCGTGAAGCTGGCGGGATAGGATTCACCCGCCAACGCCCGGAATTGCTTCAGGTATTTGGTCGAGCCCATCACGTCGCTCAGCAACGCCGTCGCGGTCGAGTTTTCGAGGAAATATTGGTCAAGGGCCGCACTCAGCTGGCGGGCGTTGTTGCTCACCGCCATATCCTGAGCATTGCGGCTGACGCGCTGAAAGCTCGGGATGGCGAGGGCGGCCAGCATGGCGATGAACGCCGCGACAATCATGATTTCCACTAGTGTAAATCCGCGAGCGCAATCGGAGCACTTCATGATGACGATTCCGGCACACGGGACGCCGCGCCGTAAAGCCCGCGAGATTAGCCACTGCGAGCCAGCCGGATGGCTCCCCATCAGGCCGCGGGTCACCTGTCGGAATCCAGACAGTTCTGAATCGCGCGCTGCAGCAGGCCGAAGTCGATCGGCTTGCTAACATATTCATCGGCCCCGGCATCTTGGGCCTTGTTCCTATCCGATTCGTAGGCAAAGGCCGTGAGGGCAATGATCGGCAGCCAGCGGGTGCGTTCATCCTGCCGCAGCAGGCGGATCGCCCCCAGGCCATCAAGCACCGGCATCTTTAAGTCCATCAGCACGATGGCCGGCTGCAGCGCGATCGCCCGGTCAACCGCCTCGCGGCCATTGGTGGCCGTGGCGACGCGGAACCCCTCGGCTTCGAGGTAGGAGGTGATCAGCTCCAGGTTGGCCGGGTAATCCTCGGCCACGAGCACGAGGCGGCCACCGGTGGAAATCGGCACCGGCGGGGCGGACCGCTGCGGGACCGGGGACACCGCGACCGTTTCCGAAATCCGCCGGGGCAGGCGGACCAGGAAAACGCTGCCCTGCCCCAGCGTGCTTTGCAGGGTGAGCGTTCCGCCATGCAGCTCGGTCAGCCGCCGCGCGATGGGTAGCCCGAGGCCGGAGCCGCCAGTCCGGAGGTCCTGGGTCTCTACCCGCTCAAACTCGAGGAAGACGCGCTCCTGATCTCCGGCCGGAATTCCGGGCCCGGTGTCGCGGAGAGCAAACGTGATTTCCGCCGGGTGGTTAGTCTCCCCAATCAGGAAGTCGATGCGCCCGCCCGCCGGGGTGTACTTGACCGCGTTGCTGAGAAGGTTGAGCAGGATCTGCTTCAGCCGGCGGGGGTCGGCCTCGATCACTGGGGTGCGATGGCCCAGCTCGAGCCTGAGCGTGAGGCCGCGCTCGTTCGCTTCGGGCTCTAGCAGCTTCACGATTTCCCGCGCCAGTGAGGCAATCTCGACCGGACCGGGCTCGAGTTGGACACGGCCGGATTCGGCGCGGGTGAGGTCGAGCAGTTCATTGATCAGGCTGAGCAGCAGACCGGCGCTCTCCCGCACCCGCTGGAGGGGTCGGAGCTGGGCTTCGGCCACCGGGCCGTGCCGACCGCGCAGCACCATCTCCGCGCTACCTATGATCACGTTCAGCGGTGTGCGCAGCTCGTGGCTGACGTTGGCAAGGAACGAGCTCTTGGCGCGGCTGGCCGCCTCGGACTCCTTGCGGCTCCGCTCCAGCTCGTCCTTCGCGAGCCGTTCGCTGGTGATATCGCGCTGGATGCCGAGGTAGTTGGCCAGCCGGCCCTCCGCATCGAATAGCGGTTGCACTTCGATGGAGATCAAGATCTCGGAACGGTCCTTGCGGTAGTTGAGAAGCTCGAGACGGAATCCAAGCTCAGACTTTATCTTGGCCCGAAACTCCGCGATCGCGGCCGGGCACGTGCCGGGGCCCTGCAGCAGCTCGCCCGGCTTGCGACCCTTCGCCTCCAGCCGGGAATAACCGGTGAGGCGGAAAAAGCTGTCGTTGGTCCATTCGATGCGGCCGTCCGCATCGGTGATCATGACACCGTTGTCGGTCTGGGCCGCCACGTGGGCGAGCTTCTTCAGTTCGACCTGGCTTTCCCGTAGCCAGATCTCGGTCGCGCTGAGCTTGAGGTTGTTGGCCGCGAGTTCCGAGTTAACCGAGCGTAGTTCCCTCGTGCGCTCATCCGCCTCAGCCCGGGCACGTGTCGCAAACGACTGCAGGCTGACCACCAGCCCAGCCAGCAAAGTCCAGATCAGTGAAACGCTGGTGGCGATGAATACGGCACTGCCTCTCTCGCGATCCCGCTGGCTCGCCACCCAGCGCCAGCCGAGTGTGAATGGCTCGCCCGCGAGCTCGATCGTCTGGACCCGGTCAAAGCGCGTGGGAATCGGCCCGGGCGCCGTCGCGATCCAAAGTTTCTCGGGCGCAGCCACGGTGCTCCCCTCGAAAAAGTACAAGGCCAGGTCTTCCCCGTGGTCGGTAAAAGCTTCATGGACAAACTGCTCGATCCCAATCGGGGCATTAACCCAGGCCAGATGATGGGAGCGCCGGTCGGCCACGGTGGACGGAGTGACTCCCCCCTGGTAAACTGGCAGATAGAGGAGAAAGCCGGCCCGCTCGACATTGTCCTGCACGAGCTGGATGCGCTTGGTCATGACCGCGCGGCCGGAGTCCCGGCTTTTGATCGCCGCGACGCGGCGTTTCGCCTCGGAGGCGAGGTCAAGGCCTAGGGCCGGCAGGTTGGGGTCCACCGGCTCGATCATGCCGACGATAAAGCGGGCCGGGCCGGCGGCATCCGGTGGCAGGAAATCCGGGCTGGCGCCAGGGACGTCATGAATGACAAAGGGCCGGCCACTCTGCGCCTGCAGGCGGGCGACCAGGCCGGCCTCCTGCTCTGCGCGGGTGGGAAAGATCACCGCGAGCCCCCAGATCGCCGAGTTACGACCCGAAATATCCAGAGCAAGGTTGTACTCATGCCAGTCGTTGACGGAAATATCCGGTTGGGCCGTGATCAGGCCGGCCCCGCCGCGCAGGGCGTCAACGTAGGTCTGGATCTGGCTGTCGAAATCAGACTCGACGCGCTGGGCGAGGCGCCCGAGCCGCGCCTCTGCCAGCTCGCGCGCGGAATCACTGATCGCGCAGTAAATCCATGCGCTCAAACTCCAGCCGAGCAGGAGGATCATTACGGGCAGCCGGGTCAGGCGCACCCTGCTCATCCCGGAAAGCACGAGGGCCACAAGCGCCGTCCCCGTGACGTACACTTGGAAGCCGGTCATCGATCCTTGGAGATAACTTCCTGCGAAAGGGAGATAACCCATCCGGTTGGCGGTAACGAAAAACAGCGTGACAAACCAGACCGAGGCAAAAAGCCCTCCCTCCCCGGCAACCACGAGAGCCGGCAGCAGGACAGGGAAAACGAACATGATCCAACTCTTCCCCTCGGACCAAAAATAGAGCAACAGGAGCACCGCCGCGAAGAAGGCGAGGACCAGGCCAAGCCGCAGCGCTTGGGCCGAGAATGAACCCCCGCGGAAAGACCGGCCGGCCCCCAGGCTCAATACCAACGGGGCCAGCACCAAACACCCGACGGTATCTGCGATCCAACCGCCCGTGAAGCCCGGCAATAGCTCGCGGGTCGCAAGGCGGCCAATCAGAAACATGCCTCCAGACCCGGCCAGTCCGGAACAGGCGGCGGACAGCAGGGCGGCCAAAACGAGGGCGGCGGGGTGGACGAAGCTCCCGAGATACTGGGCCTGCGTTCGGACAAATTGATGGATTCGCCCGCCCAGCAATGCGCCAATCGAGGCGCCCGTGCCCGCCACCAAAGCATAGGTGAAGCTGTGTTGATCGATCCACGCGCTCATCCAGGAGCCGGCGAGGACTCCTAAAGCCATCCAGCCTCCCCGCAGAACGACCACCGCCAGGCCAAAACCAGCGGCAGGCCAAAACTGCGAAACCGGATTATCCGGCGTGGTTACCGTCAGCCCCAGCTGGGCCAACAGGAAATACCCTCCGGCGACGAAGAGCAGCCGCCCGAATCCGCGCCGGTTGGGATTCACTGGAGGACATCAAGCAGGAAACCCGTCGTCAGGCCCGGCGAAGGTTGGTTGATCTCGACCACTAACCCGGCACCGGCCACCCGGGCGAAACGACCGGCAATCTCGAAGCCGAGCCCAAGGCCCTGCTGCTCCCATTTCGTGCGTTCAAACTGCTGGAACAGACCCACGGCGGCCACCTGTTCCGGTGTCATTCCCCGGCCCAGGTCAGCAACCACCAGCCGGTAACGCGCGCCTTCCTTCCGCCCTCGGACCGTGATCGGAGTGCCGGGCAGGGAAAACTTGCAGGCGTTGTCCACCAGCAGGGCAAAGACCCGCGGCAGGTACGTACCCGGGACCGACAGCCGGACGGGATCCAATTCGATCGCCAGGTCGTTCTCACGCCCGAAGCCCGCGGCCGCCTTCCGGGCCAAGAGCGTGGTCGCCTCCGACCAGCCGGCGACGGAAATCACCGATGCCTGCGGGACGGAGTCGCGCGCCAGCAGATCGCCCAGCTCGCGCAACAGGGTCAGGTTGTCCGCCGCCGCCAGCAACCGGCGCCCGCTGATGTCGATGTTGCGTCCAAACTCCTCGGTCTCCTCGCGGCTGAGCCCCCGCCCCTCGGCGGCCGTGTCAATCATTAGCGACGCGAAACCGAGCACGCCGTTCAACGGGGTGCGAAGCTCGTGCGGGAGGTACCGCGTGAGGAAGCTCTCCTGGCGCTGCGCGACCTCGCGCCGGGCGCGGGCCCGGCTGAGGCGGGCACGCACGCTGCGGCAGAACTCGGCCGGATCGAACGGCTTGGTGATGTAGTCGTCCGCCCCAAGCGACATGCCCGTGCGGATATCGCCGGTGGCGGCCAACGCGGACATGAAAACGAAGGGCAGCTCCTGGAGGCCTGGCATGTCCCGCGCCCGCTGGAGCAGCTCGAAGCCGTTGATCCCCGGCATCCGGATATCACTCAGCACCAAGTCGGGCACCTCTCGTTCCAACTGGGACAGCGCGTCGGCGCCATCGACTGCAACGCGCACCTCAAAGCCGTCGTCCTCCAGCAACATGGAGGTCGTCTGGCGAATGAGGAGGTCGTCCTCGACCAGCAGAAGGCGCGGTTTGGTGCTCATGACTGGTCGATTAGGATGGTGTCGGCGAACGGTTGGGCCGGGGTCGGCGCCACCAGCGGAAAATAGAGGTGGAAAGCGGTACCCTGATTCAGGGCGCTCTCAAACGTGACGCGACCGCCGTGGACTTCCAACGCGCGGCTGACAATCGCCAGCCCGAGACCCGTGCCCGAGATCTGGCCGACATTGCTGCCGCGGAAGAAAGACTCGAAAAGTCGGGGCTGCGCGTCGGCGGGAATCCCCAGACCGTGGTCGACGATAGTGAGGACCAACTCCTGATCCCGGCAAGAGACCTCGACGTGCACCGGAGAATCGGGCGGCGAGTACTTGAGTGCGTTGGTCAGCACGTTTTCCACGGCCGCCCGGAATAGGCGGCCGTCGAGTGGCATTTTAAAGTCGGCAGGCAGGTCGAACCGGCTCTGCACGCGCGGCACGCGCGCCACCTCGTTGATACTCTCGATCAACTCTCCGAGGATAAGCGCGGGGTTTTCCATCTTGCCTATCGTTCCTCCCAGATTCGATTCCGCCCGGTTCAGCTCTAGCACCTGGTTCACGAGCTCGCGCAGATTGTCGATCGACTGGGCTTGCAGGGTCAGGTAGCGGTCGATCTTGGCTTCCGGAGCCTCCCCCAGGAGCTTCCGCACGAGGAAGTGCGAGGTCTGAATTGCGCTCAAGGGGGTGCGGAATTCGTGGGACACCAGCGAGATGAACTCGCTGCGCATGTTCAGCAGCTCGCGCTGACGCACGATCAATGCCTCCGTCTCCAGCTGGTGGCGGCGACGGACGGAGACATCGGACCAGATCGTCGCCACCGCTTCGGGAACGCCGTTGAAGGCAACCACCGGAAAGGCGGAGAACTCAAGCGTGACCGCGCCCTCCTTCAGGTGGACATCGGATACTACGCGGGTCGTGGTCAGCACCGCGAGCGAATGCATCTCCGGGGCACAGAAAGCCGATCGGAGCTTCTCAGGCAGGACTTCTTCCAAGCGGCGGCCGACCGCATTCCGCATCAAGCCGCCGGCGAACTCCGCGGCCAGATGGTTGACATAGGTGCAGACCCCGGCGGCATTGCGGATGATGACCCCCTGGGGCAAGTTGTCAGAGAATTCCCGAAACCTGCGCTCAACCACGCTGAGCTCGCGGTTGAGCTCTTCGACGAGCGTGCAGTCGCGACAGTTGCAGACAATGCCGCCGTCGGGCAGCATCGAAAGGGTCAGGTCCTCCTTGAAACTAGTGCCATCGCGCCGCTTGGCGATGATCTTCCCGCTCCAGGTGCCATCCTTGGCAATCGCCGGGAAGACGTTAGACTCGATCTCGGTACGCCCGGCGTCATCGTAAAGGACGGTCCAGGGCCGGCCCAGCACCTCGCTCAGAGATTCGTAACCGAACATCCGGAGGTGCGCCGCATTCATGTAGCTGAAACAGCCGCTGGCATCGCAGAGCGCGAAGCCTTCCTGCGACTGCTCCACTCCCTGCAGGAGCTTGGTGATCAACGCGCCATTGATCTTGGGTGCGTCGGTAGTGTTCATCGGGCGAGGGAGGAGACACGGAACTTTTCATCCTGGGACTTGACGAGGCCCTTGTTGCGGGCCTTCAGCACCAGCTCCATCGCCGTGCGGGAACCGGTCTTCTCCTTCATCCGACCGATGGACTTGTAGACTCCGGGGATGCTGAGCTCGAGTTGGGAGGCGATCTCCTTCACCGAGTTGCCCTCCGCCAGCAGGCGCAGAATCTCGACCTGGCGGGTAGGAAGCGCTGACACCCCCGTGTTACCCCGCACGATGTCGCGGAGAAAGGCACCGGCCGCCGGCCCCAGCGCCACCGTGCCGGCCACGACCTGGTGCAGCGCACCCGCGAGCTGCTCCAGCGGGGCGCTCTTCTCGATAAAACCCGCGACTTGGTGCCGCATGGCCTCGCCCAGCGTGTGCTGCGACATCAGCGCGCTGAAAATCAGGATCTTTGCCCCGGGCGCGACCTCGCGGATCTCGGACAGGAGATCGAGTCCGTTGCGGTCCGGCAGATCGAGATCGAGCACGATCACGTCGACCGGCTGCTCCCGCAGTGCGGCGAGGGCCGAGGCGGCATCGCACGCCAGTCCGCTGAGCGTGAAGCCGGGCAGACCACGGATGAATTCGCCGATCAGGAAGGCAATCGACGAATGATCATCCACAATCAATACCGAGTGAGTATCTTTAGTTTTCATCGCGGGTCTTATATACCCTTGCACGCTTTTCATGCCCCAAGACGACGGCTCTCTTAGGACATTGGCAAAGGGTATGAATACTACTCATGGTATAATTTCTACCCTTTGCGTGCCCATGGAAATTCGCCTGAAGGCACTTAGAAACGGCGGATGGCCCTGCCCACCATCAGGTAAAGTGCCGGCGCCGACGCGCCCGGTAAAAACGATTTCTCTACGGCTTGTCCAAAATTGCCTTTTGCCGAACGGCTGGACCTCGGCCGGCACCCTCCACCGGCCGCTGCTCGCCGCTGCCCAGCGAGCAGCGCATTGGCGATATTCCTTCGCGCACCGTCGCCAACGTCACGGGTACCGCCAGCAGCACCCAAGCCCTGCGGGCCCGAGCGACCATCGTGCGGCTCGGCGGCTGGATCGAGGTGCTGCACCCCGGGGCTTGCGGCGACGCCGCGCTTCACCGCCTCGGCCACCCGGAGCCGGGACGTGCTCGGCTGGTTCGCAGGTCTGCGCGCCCGTCGGACCCTCGGCGAGCACTGGGCCGCCCAAGTCTGGGCAGACGCACTCAGCGGCTCGCGGGTCACCGTGGCTTCCGGCACCCGGTATGCACGACTCGACACCAGAAATTCCGCACTAGTCGGACTCGCCTTGGAGTACCGCGGCGACCACCGGCGCAATTAGGATTTCCCGCCGGTCTCCGACGGGAGAAACAGGGGATATAGGTCAGTTTGTTGATCACCAATCGTCATCGGAACGAATGCGCGCGGAATTCCCGCCGGGATGCCACATAACCATCGGTCAGGGCAGGCCGGCCCCACTCACCAAGCGCCAGCTGCGGCAGAACACGCAACCCACCGTCCCGCCATGACCGGACTCAAAACAACTCGGCCTGCCCCGTGTAGCGGGCGCGGGCCTCGGCGGCGCTGGAGCGCATTTCCATTTCTTCGAGGAAGCGCACCAGCTCCGTGACCTGCGGGGCAGGCCGCTCCGGCGCCACGCGCGGGAGGGAAAGGTTGAGCGTGGTGAGCTTGAGATTCTTGCGCAGGCGGTCGGCGTCAGTCGCGACCACCTCGCGGAAACGGTCCGGCTTCAATTCCGCCGCGTGCGCGATCACGCCCTCGAGGCCACCGTGGTCGGCCAGCCACTTCGCCGCGGTCTTCGGCCCCACGCCCGCGAGGCCGGGGATGTTGTCGGAGGTGTCGCCGACCAGCGCGAGGTAATCAGCAATCTGCGCGGGCGGCACGCCGAACTTCTCCGCCACGCCGACCGCGTCGAGGAGGCGCCAGCCGAGCTTCGGGTTGGCCGAGGGAGGCGGCCGCATGATCTTGATGCGGTCGCTCACGATCTGGGCGAAATCCTTGTCGGAACTTACGATTAGCACCTCGTCGCCGTCCGCGGCGCGCGCCACGGCCTCGGCCGCCAGCAGGTCGTCGCTCTCCACGCCGTCCTGCTCAACCACCTGGCAGCCCAGCAGGCGGGTCAGCACTTTCACGGGGTCGATCTGCTGCTGCAGCGCCTCGGGCATTTCCTCCCGCTGTGCCTTGTACTCCGGATGGATCGCGAGCCGGTCCTGCGAGCCGCCGAGGTCGAAGAAGACGATCGTGCCAGCCGGCTTTTCCTGGTCCTGCAGTTTCCAGAGCGACTTCACCCAGCCGTGCAGGGCGTTGGTCGGAAAGCCGTCGGCACGGTTGAGCTCGGGGATCGCAAAAAAGCAGCGGTACACGAGGTTGAAGCCGTCGACCAAAAGCCATTTCGCCATGGGGCGAGGAGAGCGAGGCGGCGGGAAGGTGGAAAGCGGGAAAGTAGGTCTCGAATCTGGAACCCAGGAAATATGGATTTTGCCACAGAGACCCAGAGCCCACAGAGGCCGGATGAATCCGGATTCAGAAACCAAAAAAAACGAGGCTAGGGCTCTGTTTCTCTGTGCCTCGGTGGCAAAACATCCGGTTTTCGATTCCGTCATCACCCCTTTCCCGCTTTCCACATCCCAACTTCATCGGAATCCTGCCCTCCCCTCATGTCCTCCACGGCCCATCCTCAGCGCGAGCGTCTCACCGGGGTCTGCCCGGCGGCGCTCGGCGCGGTCGCGGCCGGGTTGATCCGGCGGCACGCGGCCCCGGTGTGGCTGGTGGTGACCGGGGAGCTCAAGGCGGCCGAGACGCTCGCCGAGGACATCCGGCTTTTTGGCGGGCCGGACGCCGCCGACCTGCTGGTTTTTCCCGAGTCGATGCCCGACCACCGCGACATGAGGGAGACCTTCGCCGCCTCAAGCGACCGGCTCATCGTGCTCTCGCGCCTGCGGGCCCGCCGGCAGCTGTCCGCTGCCGCCGCGGGCGACCGGCCGCTGGTCGTCGTCACCACCCCGGCCGCCCTGCTCCAATCGGTGCCCGCGCTCGGCGAGTTCGCCACCCGGGAGCTCACGCTGGCGAAGGGGCAGGCCCAGTCGTTCCAAGGCCTGCTCGAGCAGCTCGCCGCGCTCGACTACGACTGCGAGGCGGTGTGCGAGTCGCCCGGCCACTACGCGATCCGCGGCGGCATCATCGATGTCTACCCCGTGACAGCCAACGAGCCGTACCGGCTGGATTTCTTCGGCGACACGATTGAGGAGATCCGGGCCTTCGACCCGGTGACGCAACGCTCGGCCGCCACGCTGGATTCGATCGCGCTGTCGGCCTCGCCGCGCGTGAAGCTCGATCCCTCGCGCACCGGGCTGGCCGAGTACCTCTCGCCCGCCAGCCGGCTCCTGCTCGTCGAGCCGGCGGCGCTCGCCGAGGAATTCCGCTCCTTCGACGAATCCGGCGCCGGTTGGTTTGCCGCGATCACCGAGCGCTGCCGGGCGCTCCATGCGGTCGGGGACCTTGACGAGGCCGCCGGACTTTTCGATGGCTGCGCCGGCGACACGCTCGACACGGAAAGCCTGGCGCACCACCGGACCTATCCCGGCGACGTACTCATCGCGCAGGAGCGCCTGCAGGTCGAGGAGGACGCCCGCCGGAAGTTTCTGCGCCAGCTCGTCGCCTGGAAAAAGGCAGGCTCCCAATTGCTCTTCGTGGCACCCAAGGAAGGAGAGGAACAGCGCATGCTCGAGATCCTGCGCACAGAAGCGGCGCTCGCGAAACCGGCGCCGGTGTTCCTGCGCGGCGCGCTCAACGAGGGCTTCCGGATCACGTTCCGCGAGGGCGGCAGCCGGGCGCTGTTCGGCGGATTGCTTGCAACCGGTCGGGCACGTCGCTCCGCGACCGCCGCGCTGGACGACGAACCCGGCGGCGAAGGGACTCGCCGCCCTACCAACGAAACCGGACCCACCGGACTGGTCGTGGTCACCGAGACCGAGATCTTCGGCCGCCAACGCAGCCGGCGGCCGGCGCTGAATCCCCGGGCGGGCGCAGCCCGGGCGCAGGTGGACCAGCTGCTCGACTTCGCGGAGCTGGTCGAGGGCGACTTCGTGGTGCACCTCCAGCACGGCATCGCCCACTACCGCGGGATCACGAAGCTCGACACCGCGCAGGGCCCGCGGGAGGTCATCTCGCTCGAGTTCGATGCCCAGGTCACCCTGCACGTCCCGCTGCAGGAGTCGCACCTCGTCAGCCGCTACGTCGGCCTGAGCAAGGTGAAGCCCCAGCTCGGGCGCATCGGCTCCGGCCGCTGGGAAAAGGCCCGGCAGGCCGCCGAGCGCGCCACGGTCGACCTCGCCGCCGAGTTGCTGAGGATCCAGGCCGAGCGCGAGGCGCAGCCGGGGCATGCGTTCCCGGCGGACAACGAGTGGCAGCGCGAATTCGAGGCCTCCTTTCCCTTCACCGAGACCCCGGACCAGCTCCGCGCGATCACGGAGGCCAAGGGCGACATGGAAAAAACCCGGCCGATGGACCGCCTGATCTGCGGCGATGTCGGCTTCGGCAAGACCGAGGTGGCGATCCGCGCGGCGTTCAAGGCCGTGCAGGGCGGGCGCCAGGTGGCGGTCCTCGTGCCCACCACGGTCCTCGCCCAGCAGCACCTGAACAGCTTCCGCGAGCGCATGGCCGCCTACCCCATCGCGGTCGAGATGCTGAGCCGCTTCCGCACCCGCGCCGAGCAGGCGCGCATCCTCGAGGCCGCGGCCGCCGGGCAGGTCGACATCCTCATCGGCACGCACCGGCTGCTGCAGAAGGACGTGGTTTTCCGCGACCTTGGCCTGGTCGTGGTGGACGAGGAGCAGCGCTTCGGCGTGAAGCACAAGGAGGCCCTGAAGCGCCTGCGCACCACGGTCGACGTGCTCTCGATGAGCGCCACGCCGATCCCGCGCACCCTCCACCTCGCCCTGACCGGGGCGCGCGACATGAGCGTGATCGAGACGGCACCCACCAACCGCCACCCGATCCAGACGATCGTGAAGTCCTACGACGACCAACTGGTGGTCGACGCGGTGAAGCACGAGATCCGCCGCGGCGGACAGGTCTTCTACCTTCACAACCGCGTGGCCACGATCCAGGAGACCGCCCGCCGGCTCCAAGTCCTGCTCCCGGACCTCACGATCGGGATCGGCCACGGGCAGATGCACGCGGACGAGCTGGAGCGGACGATGACGGATTTCGTGGCGGGGCGCTACCAGCTGCTCGTCTGCACGACCATCATCGAGAGCGGCCTCGACCTGCCGAACTGCAATACGATCATCATCGAGGGCGCGGACCGCTTCGGCCTCGCCCAGCTCTACCAGCTCCGGGGCCGGGTCGGACGCTTCAAGCATCAGGCCTACGCCTACCTGCTGCTCCACCGCCACACCCGCCTGCTCGAGTCCGCCCGCCTGCGCCTCGGCGCGATGCGCACGCACAACCAGCTCGGCGCGGGTTTCCGCATCGCCATGCGCGACCTTGAGCTCCGCGGCGCCGGCAACCTCCTCGGTGCGGAGCAGAGCGGCCACATCGCGGGGGTCGGCTTCGAGCTCTACTGCCAGCTCCTCCGCCAGAGCGTGGCCCGCCTGAAGGGCGACAAACACGCCGGCGCGCACCGCGCCACCGTGAAGCTCGATTTCGTGCAGGTCGGCGAATCGGCCCAGACGGGCGACCAGCGCCGCCGCTACGTCGATTCCTACACCGCGCTCCGCGACGCCGAGCACGATGCCGACGGCACCGTACCGGTCGGCACGATCATCGCCCGGATCCCGCCCGCCTACATTTCCGAGACCCGCCTGCGCATCGACTTCTATCGCAAGCTGGCCATGGCCGGCAACCTGCAGCAGTTGCGCGGCGTCGAATCCGACCTCCGCGACCGCTTTGGGAAGTTCGGCGACGACGTGAAGGCCCTGCTCATGCTCACCGAGATCCGCATCCGGGCGGAACAAAAAGGCCTCCTGTCCGTCGAAACCGACGCCTCCCGTCTGAAATGCCTCCGCCACAGCCCGCGGCACGACGACTGGGTGCAGGTGGGCAGCCGGTTTCCAAGGTTGACCGCCCCCCGACCCCTCCTACGTTTGCGCGAAATCGTTTCCTTCCTGAGCAATCTGACATGACCCTCCGCCGCCTCACTCTTGGAGCCGCCCTGTGCGTGCTGCTTTTCCAGCCGGTCTTTGGCGCGGTCTCCCCCGGTGCCCCCGCCTCCATCGCCGCCCCCACCCCCGGCAACATCTCCACTCAGGATGACATCGCGGACTTGCTCCGCCCCCGTTACCTCAACGGCGTCGTCGCGATCGCCGAGGGCAAGGTCATCACCGTCAAGGACGTTGTCGGTGAACTGAGCCCCCAGCAGATCAACGGCTACCGGGCACAGGCGCGCAGCGAGGCTGAATTCAAGAAGGCCATCGAGCTGGCGCAGGAGACCATCATCCAGAATCTCATCGACCGCGAGCTCGTCATCAAGGAGTTCCGCAAGGTCAAGCCGGGTATGAAGGAAGTCCGCCGCATCCCCGATAACTACATCGACCAGGAGATCGCGTCGCAGGAACACGACGACTTCGGCGACGACCGCCCCAAGTTTCTTGCTTACATCCAATCGCTCGGCCTGACCCGCAACGAGTACCGCAAGAAAATCGAGGAGGACATCATCTTCCGCTACATGCTCGGCCAGCAGCGCCAGTCCCAGAGCATCGTCAGCCCGGTCCGCATCGAGACGTATTACAGCGAGAACAAGGAGAAGTTCATGCAGTCCGAGGCGATCCAGATGCGCCTGCTCCAGCTGAAGCGCACCGAGGGCGAGACCGACGAGCAGCTCCGCGGCCGCCTCAACGAGATCGTGGCAAAGTTCAAGGCCGGCACCAAGTTCGAGGAACTCGTGCGCAGCTACTCCGAGGACACCACCTACCGCACCAAGGGCGGCCTCCAGTCGGAGCGCAACATCTCCGATCTTTCGACCGACTTCGAGAAACCCGCCAGCAGCCTGAAGAAGGGTGAGGCCTCGGGCCCTATCGTCGTGGGCGACTACGGTTTTCTGATCTATGCGGAAGACCGCAAATACGCCGGCCTCCAACCGCTGGCCGACGTGCACGACCAGATTGAGCGCATGCTCAACCAGCAGCTCAGCGTCCAGGCCCGCGAACGCTGGCTCGAACGCCTGCGCCGGGATGCGTTTATCGTCCGCTTCTGAGCGGGCGGGGCTGCCTATTATAGGTCCTATGGGGCCTATGGGACCTATAGGGCTTATGGGAGGGCAGTGCCGTCACGCGCCCCTAGCTCCGCAGCGCCTGCGCCATCTCCTTGGCAAAGTAGGTCAGGATGATGTCCGCCCCGGCGCGCTTGATCGCGAGCAGCGACTCATGCCGGGTGCGGGCGAGGTCCAGCCAGCCCAGCTTGGCCGCGGCGTGCAGCTGGGCGTACTCGCCCGAGACCTGGTAGGCCGCGACCGGCCGGTCGCTGGCGTTGCGCACCTCACGGATGATGTCGAGGTACGCACCAGCGGGCTTCACCATGACGATGTCGGCCCCCTCCTGGGCATCGAGCGCCGCCTCCACCAGCGCCTCGCGGCGGTTCGCCGGGTTGAGCTGATAGGTTTCCTTGCCGAGCAGATTGGTCCCGGCGGCCTTGGCGCTGCCGACCGCGTCACGGAACGGGCCGTAGTAGGCCGAGGCGAACTTCGCCGAATAGGCGACGATGCCCGTGTGTGTGCAATGTGCGGCGTCCAGGGCGCGGCGGATCGCACCGACCCGGCCGTCCATCATGTCGCTCGGGGCGACAAAATCCACGCCGGCCCGGGCGTGCAGCACGGCCATGCGGGTCAGGATCGCAACCGTGCGGTCGTTGTCCACGTCGTCGCCGGCCGGAGTCAGCACGCCGTCGTGCCCGTGCTTCGTGTAGGGGTCCAGGGCGATATCCGTGATCACCGTGAGGCCGGGGACGGCGGTCTTCACGGCGCGGACGGCGCGGAGCACGAGCGCATCCTCCTGCAGCGCGGCGGTGCCCTCGGCGTCCTTCAGGCGGGCCTCGAGTTTCGGAAAGAGCGCGACGGCGGGAATGCCGAGCGCGGCGAGCTCGCGGCATTCCTTCACGAGGTCGGCCACGTTGCGGCGCAGGACTCCGGGCATCGAGGCGATCGGCTCGGGCTTCCCCTTGCCGTCGACCACGAAAAGCGGGGCGATGAAGTCCTGGGGCCGCAGCACCGTCTCCTCGACGAGGGCCCGCACGGCGGGCGTGCGGCGCAGGCGGCGGGGACGGCGGGCGAGGTCGAGTTTTTGGTCTTCAGCCATGGGGACTCCCTCCACTAGAACGAGGGCAGTCCTCCGCCGCTAGACCAAACTGGCCAAGCCCGGTGCAACCTGCCCCCGCCGGCCGCGTCATCTCCTCCCATGATCACCCCTTCCTCCGGTCCCTCCATCCGCTGGCCCGCCCTGCTGGTGCTCGCCGCTTTCAGTCTCTCCCCCGTCCTGGCCCAGCCGGGCGGGTTCGGCGGACGCGGCGGCGGGGGTGGGCCCGGCGGCAACCAGGAGCGCCTGATCGTCGACCAATTTGATGCGGATAAAAACGGCCGACTGAACACCACGGAGCGCGCCAAGGCGCTGGAGTCCCTCGCCAACCAGGGCGCGGGCGGTGGCAGGGGCCGGGGAGGTGGCGGCGGCCGCGGCGGCACCCGGGCGCCGTCCAGCCCGGGCGTCAAGCTGACCCCGGCCGACGTGAAGAACTTCCCGGCCAGCGTCCCGCTCTACGATGCGGGCACCCTGCGCACCTTTTTCATCGAGCTCGAGAACCCCAACTGGGAGGCCGAGCTGGTCGCGTTCAACAACACCGACGTCGAGGTGCCGGCCAAGATCACGGTGGACGGCAAGGCGTACCCGGACGTTGGCGTGCATTTCCGCGGCAATTCGTCCTTCGGCGTCGGCAACGGCTACAAGCGCTCGCTCAACCTCACGTTTGATTCCGTGCACAAGGACCAAGCCCTCCTCGGCTACCGCACCCTGAACTTCCTGAACGCGAACGGCGACCCGACCTTCCTGCGCAGCGTCCTGTCGATGCACATCGCGCGGCAGTACCTCCCCGCCCCCAGGGCGAACCTCGTCCGCGTGGTGATCAACGGGGAGAACTGGGGCATCTACGCCAACGCCCAGCAGTTCAACAAGGAGTGGATCTCCGACAACTTCAAGACGACCAAGGGCACCCGCTGGAAGGTGCCGACGGGCGGCGGCAACGGCGGCGGTTTTCGCTACGCTGGCGCCGACGCCAGCAGCTACCGGAGCTCATTCCAGCTCAAGTCCAAGGAGGAACCCGCGGCCTGGGAGGTCCTGATCAAGCTCGCGCGCACCCTGCAGGACACCCCGCCCGACCAACTGGAGGCGGCCCTCGCGCCACTGCTCGATGTTGACGGCTACCTCCGCTTCCTCGCGCTCGACAACGCGATGTCGAGCGGGGACGGCTTCTACACCCGCGTGGCCGACTACTCGCTCTACCTCGACGCCAGCAGCCGCCTCCATTTCGTGTTCCACGACGCCAACGAGATGTTCAGCACCGGCGGCGGTGGGGGCCGGGGTGGCGGCGGCCCGGGCGGCGGCGGTGGCGGTGGCGGCGGAATCTCCCTGAATCCGCTGGTCTCGGCCAACGACGCCTCGAAGCCGATCATCGCCAAGGTCCTGGCGGTGCCGGCGCTGCGGGCGAAGTACCTCGGCTACATCCGCGAGATCGCCGAGAAATCCTTCGACTGGAAAACCCTCGGGCCGGTCGTGAAGCAGTACCGCGACCTGATCGCCGACGACGTGGCGCGCGACACCCGGAAGCTCTTCAGCACCGATGAATTCCTGCGGGGCACCGCGGACGACGCGGGGACCCTGCGCAACTTCTTCGAGCAACGGCGGGCCTTCCTCCTGAACGCGACGCAGTAGGAATCTCAAATTTCAAATTTGAGATCTGAGATCCCAGCCCGGCCTGCGCGCTTGCTTCCGCGGCGCCGGAACCGGAACGTTCCGTTCGCCCGGAATTTCCTCCCGCCTGCGCCCTCTTCCTGACTCATGCCCATCAAGCTGCACGACTCGCTCAGCCGCGAAACCCGCGAACTCCGCCCCTCCCAACCCGATGGGGTCTTCCGGTTCTACAACTGCGGCCCAACCGTCTACGCGCCCGCCCATATCGGCAATTTCCGGACCTTCGTAGTCAATGATGTGCTCCGCCGCTTGCTCGAGCTGGAATTCGGCCAGGCCAAGGTGCGCCACGTCCGCAACCTCACCGACGTCGACGACAAGACTATCCGCCGCGCCCGTGAGGAGGGCCGGCCGCTGGCCGAGGTCACGAAGCAGTGGACCGCCAAGTTCCACGCCGACTGCCAGGCACTGAACTGCTTGGCCCCGCACGACGAGCCGACCGCCACCGGGCACATCCGCGAGCAGGTCGACATGATCGACGTGCTGATGAAGAAGGGGAACGCCTACCGCGCGGCCGACGGCTCGGTCTATTTCAAGGTCAGCTCCTTCCCCGGTTACGGCCACCTCTCCCGCGTGCACGAACGCGAGCTGCAGCCCGGCTCCGCCCTCGCCGGCAAGGTGCATGCCGCCGATGCCGACGAGAAGGAGGACGTGAGCGACTTCGCCCTCTGGAAGGCGCACAAGGCCGATGACGGCAACAACGCCTGGGACAGCCCCTGGGGCCGCGGCCGGCCCGGCTGGCACATCGAGTGCAGCGCCATGAGCAAGAAGCTCCTCGGCGACACCATCGACCTCCACACCGGCGGCGTGGACCTGCTCTTCCCCCACCACGAAAACGAGATCGCCCAGAGCGAGTGCTGCAACGGCGTGCCGTTCGCCAAGCACTGGTACCACAGCGAGCACCTCCTCGTGGACGGCAAGAAGATGAGCAAGAGCCTCGGCAATCTCTACACCCTCGACGAGCTCGTCGCGAAGGGCTTCTCGCCGATGGCCGTGCGCTACACCCTGCTGATGGGCCATCCGCGCAAGCAGCTCAACTTCACCTTGGATTCTCTCCACGCCGCGGAAAGTGCACTGAAATCTTTACGCTCATTTCGAAACACCCTTCAGACCACTGCAGGCAGCACGACTCCAGGCAAGGGAGCAAAAGACTTCGCCTTAGTCATCCCCACTCTTGAAGACGATCTGAACACACCCGGGGCGTTTGGGGCGCTCTTTCGAGAACTTAATCAAATCCATTCCACTGGACTCTTCCCGGCACACGCAGCCGAGCTCTTGATCGAATTCGACAAGATACTCTTCGCCCTCGGCCTGGATCTGGCGGCCCCCGTCCCGGCCGCCAAGTCCGCCCCCGCCGAGATCACGACCCTCGCCGAGAAACGCTGGGCCGCCAAGCAGGCCAAGGATTTCGCCGCCGCCGATGCGCTCCGCAAGGAACTCGCCGCCGCCGGCTGGACGATGCTCGATCGGAAGGACGGCTACTCGCTGGAGCCGCTGAAAAAATGAGGGTCCTCTGCGGTCCGAGGGTCCGAAGCTGTAGGAGCGGGTTTACCCCGCGACGATCGTCGGAATCGCGGCATAAAGCCGCTCCTACAGGCGGACACCATCTTCAGTCTGCACCTTGACCCTGCCTACCCGCGAATTGACACCCGCGCGTTTTGACGGCGGGCTGTCGGGTTCAGGCCCTGCAATCGTAGGCAGGACCACAACCACCACACATCATGTCCATGACCCCGCTCGAGGAACTCCGCCACTCCGCGTCGCACATCCTCGCCACCGCCATTCTCCGGATCTTTCCGGATGCCAAGCTCGACATCGGACCGCCGACGGACACCGGGTTTTACTACGACATCGACCTCGAGCACAAGTTGACCGCCGACGACCTCGTGAAGCTCGAGGCCGAGATGAAGAAAGTCGCCGACGAGAACCAGCCGTTCTACCGCAAGGAGGTCTCCCGCGAGGAGGCCGTCGAGATCATCAAGTCGCGCGGCCAGGAGCGCTACAAGCTGGGCCGCCTCGCGGACATTCCCGAGGGCGAGAAGATCTCGTTCTACCAGAACGGCGAGTTCATGGACCTCTGCGCCGGCCCGCACGTGCGCTACAGCTCCAAGCTCAAGGCCTTCAAGCTGCTCTCCATCGCCGGCGCCTACCACCGCGGCGACGAGCACAACAAGCAGCTCCAGCGCATTTACGGCACCGCCTTCCCGACGAAGGATGAGCTCGCCGCCTACCTCGACCAGATGGAGCAGGCCAAGGCCCGCGACCACCGCAAGATCGGCAAGGACCTCAAGCTCTTCGTCATCGACGAGGACGTCGGCCAGGGCCTCATCCTCTGGACCCCGAACGGCTCGATCATCCGGCAGGAACTGCAGGACTTCATCGGGGGCGAGCTCCGCAAGCAGGGCTACTCGCAGGTCTTCACGCCGCACATCGGCAAGCTCGAGCTCTACAAGACCTCGGGCCACTTCCCGTACTACAAGGAATCGCAGTTCACCCCCGTGATCGAGAACGAGTCGCTCGCGAAGGTCCTCGGCGAGGGCTGCTCCTGCGCCGAGGTCTACGCCCGGCTCGACGCCGTCTCGGCGCGCCTCGCCTCCGAGGTGAACCGCCGCACGGGCAAGGAGACGATCACCGCCGACCGCATCAAGCCCGACGACCAGCTGCTCGACGGCTTCATGCTGAAGCCGATGAATTGCCCGCACCACATCAAGATCTTCGCCTCGCAGCCGCACAGCTACCGCGATCTGCCCGTGCGCCTCGCGGAGTTCGGCACCGTCTACCGCTGGGAACAGTCCGGCGAGCTCAACGGCATGACCCGCGTGCGCGGCTTCACCCAGGATGACGCCCATCTCTTCTGCACCGAGGAACAGGTCGCCGCCGAGGTGCTCGGCTGCCTCTCGCTCGTGAAGATCGTGCTGAACACGCTCGGCATGCACGATTACCGCGTGCGCGTCGGCCTGCGCGATCCCGACTCCAACAAGTACACCGGCGAGGCCGCCAACTGGGACAAGGCCGAGGCCGCCTGCCGCGCCGCCGCCTCGACCCTCGGCGTGCCCTTCACCGAGGAACCGGGCGAGGCCGCGTTCTACGGACCGAAGATCGACTTCGTCGTGAAGGACGTGATCGGCCGCGAGTGGCAGCTCGGCACCGTGCAGGTGGACTACAACCTGCCCGTGCGCTTCGACCTGAGCTACATCGGCGCCGACAACCAGCCGCATCGCCCGGTGATGATCCACCGCGCGCCGTTCGGCTCGATGGAGCGCTTCTGCGGCGTGCTCATCGAGCACTTCGCCGGCGACTTCCCCGTCTGGCTCTCACCGGAGCAGGTGCGCCTCGTGCCGATCAGCGAGAAGACCCTCGAGTACGGCCAGTCCCTGCTGGCGCAGCTCAAGGCCGCCGGCATCCGCGCCTCGCTTGACGAGCACAACGACAAGCTCGGCGCCAAGATCCGCCGCGCCGAGATCGAGAAGGTGCCCTACACCCTCGTACTCGGCGGCAAGGAGGCCGAGGCCCAGGCGGTCAGCGTCCGTAGTCGCGCCCGCGGCGACGAGGGCGTGCAGCCGTTCACCGACTACCTCGCCCGCCTCAAGACCGAGATCGCCACGCGCGCGCTCCCGGTGAAAAAGCCGGTCGAGGCGCCGAAGGTTTGAGGCAGGGCCCGACGTCCCGTCGGGCCGCGGCAAGAGGTAGGGGCAGCTGTCCTCAGCCGCCCTTGCTCGAGCTAGGGCGCTTGAGACAAGCGCCCCTACCCTCGATCCCTGGCCGCCCTGAGGTCGGCCCCGACTTGCTCACCGCCCGTACACCACGCTGGCCTGCTTCGTGGAGCCGAGGCTCACCGGGCTTACCGGTGTGCTCTTGCCCGTCTCGGTGTCGAGGATGCAGAGGCGGCAGTCGCCGGTCCGGGCCATCGCCGAGTAAATCACGTGGCGGCCGTCGGCCAGCCAGACGGGCTCCTTGGCATCGAAGGGCGCATTCTGCATTGCCACCACCTTGGCCTGGCCGGTGGCCAGGTTCAGGACCGCGATGCGATACGCGCCGCCCACCCGCGCGGTGAACACGATCTTGTTCGGGTCCGCGCGGCTCCAGTCCGGCTCGGCCGTGTACGTTGCAAAGCCCGAGGGCGTCACCCGGCGCGGCGAACCGCCGTTGACCGGAATGATGTAGAGCTGCGGACCGGGCTCGGAGGCGTAGATGATCTCTGCGCCGTTGGGCGAGAAGGACGGTGAGGATTTCACCTCCCGGGAAAGCGGCGTTCGGCGCGTGACGTTGGAGCCCTGGGCGTTGGAGAGGTAGATCTCCGGGTTGCCTTCGCCGCTCAGGACCATCGCGATCCGGCTGCCATCGGGGCTAAAGCGCGCCGCCTGGTTGGTGCCTTTGAAGTGCACGAGCAGGTCGCGGCGGCGGCTCGCGAGGTCGATCAGGTAGATGTCGGGGAAGCCCGATTTATAAAAGCTCGTGTAGATCAGCCGGTTTCCGTCCGGCGCCCAGCGCGGAAAGAGTGCGAGGTTGCCGTCCTGCGTCTGGCGCACCACGCCGCCGAGGAACAGGTCGCTCGTGCAGACTTCCTTCGCCTTCCCCATGTCCTGGATGAAGGCGAGCTTCGCAGCGAAGAAGCCCTTCAACCCGGCGTTGTTGGTCTTCTCGACCGCGACATCGGCGGCGCGCAGCAGCGCGTTGCGGGCGTCACTGCCCGAGACGACCTCATTGAGCACCGCGCTCGCGCCACGGCTCGCCTCGACGCGCACCTGCGTGGGGCCGACCTGGGTGAACTTGATGTCGTACGCGCCACCCGTGGCGACGACCTGATAGCGCCCGTGGGAACTGAAGGCCTGGATCGCGAGATTGTTCAGCTCCGTCGTGGAGCCGGTCACGCGGACCTTGATGGCCTGATCGGTGACAATCTCGACCTGGCCGAGATTCGTTTGGGCGGAGAGCGGAGCGCCAAGGAGCGCGAGGATGGCTAAAACGGCGAAGATACGTTTCATATGGGCGACGGCGAAAAAGGACGCGGCAAAGGTTTCATTTCTATTTGCGCGCCCGGCCGGCATCACAACCCTTAATTGTTCACACCGTGACCTCCGACGAAATCAAGGAACAGCTCAAGCAAGTGAAGTACCCGGGCTTCAGCCGGGACATCGTCTCCTTCGGGCTCATCCGCTCGGCCGGATTCGCCGACGGCACCGTCAAGGTGGCGCTCGCCATCTCAACCAACGACCCGAAGGTGCCGCTGCAGCTCAAGCGCGAGGTCGAGCAATGCCTGCGGGCCATGCCCGGTGTGACCGACACCATCATCGACATCGCGGTGTCCGCGGTGAAGGCCCCCGCCGTCGGTGGCAACCAGGCCGGGACCGCCGCCGCGCCGAAGACGATCAAGTACGCCGTCGCCATTGCCTCGGGCAAGGGCGGCGTCGGCAAGAGCACCTTCGCGGTCAACCTCGCCTGCGCCCTCGCCCAGGGCCTCACCGCCGCCGGCCGGCCGGGCCGCGTCGGCCTGATGGACTGCGACATCTATGGCCCCAGCGTGCCGCTGATGATCGGCCTCCACGGCAGCAAGCCCGAGATCAACGGCGACGGCGCCAACGCCCAGCTCATCCCGATCGAGATCCACGGCGTGAAGGTCATGAGCATGGGCTTCCTCGTGGACGACAACACGCCGGTCGTCTGGCGCGGCCCGATGATCATGAAGACCATCCAGCAGTTCGTGCAGAACGTGCGCTGGGGTGAGCTCGACATCCTTCTCGTCGACCTGCCGCCTGGCACCGGCGACGCCCAACTTTCACTCGTCCAGACCCTGCCGCTCGACGGTGCCGTGATCGTGACCACCCCCCAGCCCGCAGCCACGAACATCGCACGCAAGGGCGGCCTGATGTTCCAGAAGGTCAACGTCCCCCTCCTCGGCGTGGCCGAGAACATGAGCTTCTTCGTCGATCCCGCCGGCCAGAAGCATATGCTCTTCGGCGAAGGCGGCGGCTTCCTGACCGCCGAGAAGCTCGGCACCACGATGCTCGGCCAAGTCCCGCTCATCCCCGGGATCCGCGAGGGCGGCGACAAGGGCATCCCGGTCGTGGTCAGCGACCCGCAGGGATTGGCCTCCAAGGTCTTCCGCGAGATCGGCGACGCCATCTTGGCCCGTCTGCAACGACCGGGAGTTTAAGCGGTCCAAAATGCCGCGCTCAAAGCGACGCAAGGCCTGTCAAGCGCCTCTAGGTAAAAATCGTGTGCCGGGCCGGCATTGACAGTCCCTCCCCACTCCCTCTCTTGTTGCACACCGAACGCCGAATGAGCCTCCCCGCGAAAGAGATCGAAACCACCGGAGACTTCGTCAAGCAATCCAGTCTCTACCAGGAGTTCCTGGCGGAGCGGGACGAGATCCTGAAGCACAAGTGGATTGAGTCCGAGCGCCTCGGCTACGACATCGGCTTCGAGCGCGCCCTGCTGGACTGGATCCGCAAGCACCGCGAGAACTGGCGGTCCGCGCGACGGGCGCAGACCCAGACGGCACCGCCGCCCCGGCAGTGAGCCGAATCGGAAATGCCGGGTGAGGGCACCCGGCCTACATCCTGATCTCGATTTGTAGTCCGGGTGCCCTCACCCGGAGATTGATTGCCGGATCCGGGTAGGAGCGGCTTTACGCCGCGATGATCCCCTCATTCGCGGGGTAAACCCGCTCCTACAGCGACAAATGCAGTCAATGTCAGAGGCCCACCTCCATCCGGGCACAAAAAAACCGGGCCGCAGAGCCCGGTGATTTTTTACCCGAAGGGAGGACGCGTTACTTGATCTCCTTGTGGAGGGTATGGCGCTTGAGGAAGGGATTGTACTTCTTCTTCTCGATGCGCTCGGTGACGGTCTTCTTATTGCGCTTGGTGAGGTAACGGGAGGCGGGCTTGCCCTCTTTTTTGGCCTCAGTGCATTCCAGGGTGACGACTTCTTGCATGGTTATAAAGGATTGGAGGGTCAGAGGAAAGGGCGGCCCCCGGCAGGTGCAACCTCAAAAGCAGTGACGAGTGACAGGTGACGAGTGAAGAGGTGGCGAAAGATGGCCTTCCGGAGATCGGGCTCGTCACCCGTCACCTGTCACCCGTCACTGTAGATTAGCCACTGATCGTCCGCTTGTTGTCCGTCAGGGGCAGCATGACCCCGCGGCGGAAGAGCGTCACCTGACCGGTGCTGGAGGAGACCACGATCGAGATGCACTGGGTCGCCACGCTGACCGCCATCGCGGCGGCATGCCGGCTGCCCAACCCACTGGGCAGCACATGCTCGTAGTCGGCAGCTTGGATCAGGCTCCCGGCCGAGATCACCACCCCGTCGCCGCGGATGATGAAAGCACCGTCGATCGAGGAGAATTCCTTCACGGTCTCATCCATGAAGGGATTGAGGATGTTCCGATCCTCTTCCTTGTAGCCATAAAACGGGTTGAGCACGAGCGGCTTGGAGAGCAGCTCGACCTTGTCGGCGTCTCCCACCACGAACAGGCAGCCGACCGGGCGGCCCTCCCGGCCCTCGACGGCCAGCTCGGTGGCGACGGCGATAACGCGTTCCAGCACCTCGGGCTTCACGTCCTCGGGCAACAGGTCGCCATGGTTGGCCAGCAGGGTCTGGAACTCCCGCTCCACGTCCACCACCACGAGGGTGTCGAACTGGTTGCTACCGGTGAGCCCGCCCAGGCAGCAAATGCGGTCGGAAAAGGCGATGATCCCGCGGGTGAGCGCCACCAGCATCGCGCTCCGGAGCTGCGCCAGGCGGTGGTTCGAGAACGAACGGACCTGGATGGTGTCGGCAAAGTCCCCCGTCTGCCCGTCCGCGGAATCGATCGGGTTGCGGGTGACAAGGATCGACTTGATTTTCGTATGGATCGCGCCCGGCTGGAGACCGCCGACAAAGGTGTCGCCGAAAACCATGAGTGCCGCGCAGCTCGCGCCAGTCGCCACCCGCTCGGCCTCGCGGAACATCAACCGGTTGACCCGGTTCTGCTGGGCCTCAACCGGCCGGATACCGCCGAACCCGCCGATCAGCCGTTCATGCAGCGCGTCGAGGTCCGGGGCGCCGACCAGGCTGTCGACCAGTGCCGGCTCCTGTACCAGACGCGCGATGGAGGCCAAGACCTGCAGGTAGTCGCGGGCGTTCTCGCCGGCGATCAGCATCATGATCAGCCGGACCGGCTCATCATCCTTCGCGCCGTCGTGGCGGATGCCGAGGCGGCTGCGGCCGATCGCGAGGATGTAGCGCCGCGACATCTTCACCCGCACGTGCGGCAGGGCGACCCCCTGGCCGAGGTAGGTGGTCATCGTGCTCTCGCGGGCCAGCAGGCCCTTGAGCAGCGACTCGCGCTTCAGGTCGGGAAACTTCTGGATCGAGACCTCGAGGAGTTCCTCGAGCGCGCCCTCCAAGTCGACGCTGCGCAGGTCAACCAGCCGGTTGCGGGCGATGATCTTTTCGAGACGCATGGCGGATTTTCGATTTTCGATTCGGGATTTTCGATTGCTTCAGGTCGGCCGACTCCCGGCGGGTCCGGGCAATCCAAAATCGAGAATCAAAAATCCAAAGTTACTTTTCCCACTCCAGCGCGCCCTTCTTCACCTCGTAGTAGAGGCCGAGGACCAGCACGCCCAGGAAGAACATGATCGGGCCGAGGATCGGGATGTGGTTCGCGAGGAAGTCGCGATAGATAAAGCACCACGGGATGAGGATCACGACCTCGAGATCGAAGAGCACGAAGAGGAGGGCCGTGAGGTAGAACTTCACCGAGAACCGCGTGTGGACCAGGCCCTCGGCGGGGATGCCGCACTCGTAGGGGCTGTCCTTGATCGCATTGCGCTTCGTGCGCTGGCCAAGGAGGCTGCTCAGGCCGATGATGACGGCGGCGATCACGACGGCGAGGATCGCCTGAATCAGGAACGGCAGGTAGGCGGCGGATGACATGCTGCCCAGACTTCGCCCGAGCCCTTCACCCGAGACAAGCGGGATTTTGCAAAGGCTTTGATCCCACGACCCCGCCGGGCATTCCCCTTCGTCCTCCGCCCACCGTCCACTGCCCTCCGGTTATTCCCGGTCCCCGAGGTGGATCAGCCGCACCTTGGCGGTATCGGCCGAGCCGACCTTGAGCTGCTCGGCGAACTCCAGCGTGCGGATGTCGTCCGACACCGGCTGGAAGCCCGACCGGCGGCGCCAGCGGTTGATGCGGTCGAGCATCAGCGAGTCGAGCATCACCGGGTCGGCGCTGAGCCAGAGCAGGTGCTCGGAGGCGCTGTAGAGCGAATTGAAAAAGGGACCGCCGATGAACTGGTACCGCTCGAGGCTGACGATCGTGAAGGCCCAAGTGCCGCGGATCTCGGGGATCGCGCTCATCTCGGCGACGGCGGCCGGGGCGCTGGAATTGCTGCGGAAGAAGCGGGCGGTGTTGGAGGCGTTCCAGAGCGTCGCGTTGACGAGGGCTCCGTTCACCCCGAGCACCGGGTGATCGGTGTAGACGGGCAGGTTGATCCAGAAGTCGGCGTCGAGGAACAGCGGGGTGGCGAGGAAGCTCTTGCGGTCCTCCTCCAGCGTGGAGCTGCTGGAAACATCCTTGGTTTGCGCCTCCGCCACGGCCGGGTCGAAGGTCGCCGGCAGCGGGCTCGTGTAGTACCAGCCCGTGTCGTAGTAGCGGCCGGACTCGAGCACGTAGAGCGGGTGCCCCTTGAAGAGGGTGTCGCCGTCCACCAGAGACGGCAGATAGCCGGCCATGCGGAGCCGGAACTGGTTGAGACCGACGAGGAAGATGTTGCCCGTCTCGAAGCCGCGGCGCTTGAGCGCGGAGATCACGGCCAGCGTCAGGCCCTTCGGCGTGGCCAAGCCCTCGCCCGAGTCGGTGTAGATCTTCAGGCCGACGCGCTTCTTGGGGCCGGGCACGACCCGCTTGCCGGTCGTGGCCTCGAACTGGGTGATGAGCTTCTCGACCTCGCGGTCGTAGATCGCCGAGTCGAAATTCTGCAGGGTGGTCTCCCAGACCGGCCGGACCACCGGGGCCGCGGCGGGCGCCTTGGCCGCCGGCGCGGCCGCGGCACGGAGCGAGGGCGCCGGCAGGAGCGCGAGGCAGAGGAAGGAAACGGGGAGAAGGAGGAAACGCATGGCCGGTATGTCGCCCGGAACGAAGGAAAGTTTCCTCGGCGAGCCGCGAAACTTGACAGGGGTCCTGCCGGGGGGAAAGTGAAATTCTCAGTCAAGATCCGAGAGTCCAGAGTCAAGAGACCGATCCCGCACCCGTGTGCCGGCAGCCAGCGGGTGCCTTTTGATCTGGCTCTCAGCTCCCGACTCTCGACTCTCGACTCGATCGTCCCATGCCCGTCATCAAGCCCACCTGCATCAATGACCTGAAGATGCGGGTGAACATCGTGGACGTGGTTTCGCGGGCCGCGACGCTCAAGAAGGCCGGCAACCGTTTCAAGGGCCTGTGCCCCTTTCATCAGGAGAAGACGCCGTCGTTCCACGTCGATCCGGACAAGGGCTTCTTCAAGTGCTTCGGCTGCGGCAAGGCGGGAGACATTTTCACCTTCGTGCGGGAAACGGAGGGTCTGGGTTTCACCGAGGCGGTCGAGGCGCTTGGCCAGCGTTTTGGGATCGTCATCGAGTACGAGGAAGGCAGCGGCGGACCGTCGCGGGAGGAACGCTCGCTCCGGCAGGAGATCTTCGACCTCCATGAGCAGGCCGCGGCGCACTTTCACCAGGCATTCCTCACGACCGACGCGACCGGCGATTTCATGCGGCAGTACTGGACGGGGCAGCGAAAGTTCCCGGCGGAGCTGGCCGGGGAGTTTCGCGTCGGCGCCGCGGGGCCCGACGGCAGTGGCCTCGGCGCCTTCCTGATGCGAAAGAAATTTTCCGAGGCGGCCCTGCGCCAGTGCGGCCTGTTTTTTGTCCGCGAGGAGGCCACGCTCACACTTGGCTCACTCAAGCCGCGCTTCCGCGGCCGGCTGATGATCCCGATCCGGGACCACCAAGGACGGGTCGTAGCGTTCACGGCGCGCCAGACCGACCTCACGCCCGAGGACGATCCGGCCCGCGAGGCCAAGTACGTCAATTCGCCCGAGACGCCGATCTTCACCAAGGGCAACCTGCTCTTCAACCT
>CAMDOO010000016.1 GCA_945903545.1 Opitutus sp. GAS368
GGCCGTGCTGGAGGCGAGGCCGCCGAGGAGGCTGGTGGCAAAGATGCCCGCGCGCTCGCCGACCAGGCGCATGGCGATGTAACCGGCGAAGCTGAGGCCCGAGATCAGCACGACCATGAGCCAGGTGGAATAGGGATTGAAGGCGTCGAACGGCCCAAAACTCCGGTTGGGGACCAGCGGCAGGATGACGCCCGTGATGGCAGCGAACTGCAGGGTTGCCCGGATGTCGTCCGTCGTGAACCCACGGGTCCAGGCGTGGAGCGAGTCCTTGATCCCGAGCATGACCATGGTCAGCGCCGCCACGACGATCGCGGGCTGGGTCAGGCCTTGGCTCACCATCGCCCCGGCGAGGCAGGTCAGCAGCGCGGCCACGAAGGTGGTGTTGCCCGGCCGGTTCGGACCCGGGTCGCGGAGCGCGATGGCCGTGAGGTAAATGCCGACCAGCACGAGCACGACCGGCAGCACGGCGGGGGAGAACTCCGCGGAGAGGTTCGCCCCCACGCAGCCGAGCAGCGCCCAAAGCGAGAAGGTCCGCACGCCGCCGAAGTCACCTTCGCCCGCCGCCTGCCGCTGGTCGCTCCACTGCCGGATCAGGCCGACGAGCGCGCCGAGGCAGACGCTGACGATGAGGGAGGGCAGGAGGTCTGACATGGGAGTGTGGTAGAGGGAGATTCGCCAGACTGCAAATCACCGATACGAAAGCCGGGGGAACGCTGATCTTAGCTAATTAATTTTCAATGGGCGAAGGCGGCCATGCAGGCCGAAGATCGAGGACGCGGCAGGCAAGAGCCCTGATTGTTTTCCCAATCGGTCCTCATCAGCTCAGATCAGCGAAAATTAGCGTTCCTCATCCGGTTTCAAGGGCCGGCTTGCGGCCCGAGGTGGGTATTCTAGCGTGAATTTCCATGTTCCTCGTCCCGAATCCGCGCCATGCCGCTTGATCCCCAATTTACCGGCGGGATCTGCGGCCTGTGGGTCGATGCTGAGGGACGGGTACATTGCTCGGTCGCGACGCCGGACGGAGGACGCGTGGAGAAGACGGAAAACCTCCGGCCCTTCGCGTGGCTCAACGATGTCCCGATGGTTGACGAACTGGCCGGGCTGAAGATCGAGGCCCTGCGCGGGGCGGGACCGTTCCGGCGGCTGGCCCATGCGGACGACTACGCAACGTTCGAGTCGTTGCTCAAGCTCGGCCGCGAGGGCGGCGGGATCGATGTGATCCGTCCGCTGGAGAGCCAGTTCCTGCTGCAGAACCGGGCGCGGCTGTTTGCGGACCTGCATTTCAACCAGGTGCGGCGCTGCCAGCTCGATATCGAGACAGGCTCGACCGGCGGGCATTTCAGTGATGCCTCGCAGCCGGACGACCGGGTGCTGGCGATCGGGCTGCGGTTTAACGGGGCGAATCGGCTGCTCGTGCTGGAGGAGCTGACGGATGCGGCGGAGAAGAAGCTGCTGCTGGAGTTCAATACGGTTCTCGCGGCGGAGGATCCCGACGTGATCGAGGGTCACAACCTGTTCAAGTTCGACCTCGATTACCTGCGGCAGCGTTGCAAGCGCCACAAGGTGCCCTGCGCGTGGGGACGCTTCGGGCGCAACGCGACCTTTCGCAACAGCCGGCTGAAACTCGCGGAGCGCTGGCTGGACTTCCCGCGGTGCGACCTGCCGGGGCGCACGGTGGTCGACACCTACCTGCTGGTGCAGCAGCACGACATCACGGCCCGCGAGATGACGGGCTACGGCCTGAAGGAGGCGGCGGTCTATTTTGGCATCACCGCCGAGGAGGGTGCGGAACGGACTTACATTGCAGGCGACCGGATCTTCGAGACGTACCGGGAGGACCGCGCAAAGTTCCTCGCCTACCTCGGTGACGACCTGCGGGAGACGCAGGGGCTGGCGGACCTGCTGCTGCCGACCTATTTCGAGCAGGCCAAGACCTTCCCGATCCTCCTGCAGGAAGCGACGCTGCGGGGCACGACCGGGAAGATCGACCTGCTGTTCCTCGAGGAGTACTACCATGCGCGGCACGCTTGCCCGGTGCCGCCGGAGATCCAGCCCTTCGAGGGTGGCTACACGCGGAGTTTCCAGGAGGGCGTGTTCCGCCATGTGCTGCACTTCGACGTGGCGTCGCTTTACCCGAGCCTCCTGCTGCACATCAACCGCAACCCCGACAACGACCCGCTGGGGGTGTTCATCCCGCTGCTGGCCTCGCTGCGCGAGTACCGGCTGCGGTTCAAGCAGCTGGCGAAGTCCGCGCCGACCGCGGCGGAGCGCGCGGAGGCGCACGCGCGGCAGGCGAACTTCAAGATCCTGATCAACTCGTTCTACGGCTACCTGGGTTTTTCCGGGGCGCGGTTTGGCGACGGGGAACTGGCGGCGGAGGTCACGCGCCGGGGCCGGGAGCTGCTGCAGGCGCTGATCGAGGCCTTTGGCCGGCAAGACTGCACGATCCTCGAGGCCGACACCGACGGCATCTATCTCTCCTCGGAGAAGCATTTCGCGAACCCGGAGACGCTGCTCGGCCTCGTGGCTAAGGTACTGCCGCCGGGAATCGAGCTGGAGTACGATGGCAGTTACGACGCGATGTTCTGTTACAAGTCCAAGAACTACGCGCTGCGCGACGGCGACCGCGTGATCCTGAAGGGCAGTGCACTGCGCTCGCGCGGCACCGAGCCGTTTTTGAAGCAGCTCAGCGACCGCTTGATCAAGCACCTGCTGGGCCTGGAGCCGGAGTCACCCGCGGCCCTGGTGGAGGATTACCGGACGCGCCTGGCGACGGCGGCGGTCCCGGTGGCGGAGCTGGCCCGGAGCGAGACGCTCGGCCAGAATCCCGAGGCCTACGAGAAGTTCATTGCGGGCGGCGGCAAACCGCGGCGCGCGGCGGCGGAGGTGGCGCTGCAGATGTCGCCGCAGCCGCGCATGGGCGACCGCGTGAGCTATTACATCGGGCCGAAGATGAAGGGGCAGACGAGCGACTGGCAGCGGGCGCGTCCCCTGGCGGCCTACGATGCGGCGAAGGCGCCGTACGACCCGAAATTCTACGCCGAGAAGCTCGACGACTGGGTCGAGCGGTATGGGGGTTTTCTCGGGATGAAGCCGCTGCCAGCGGCGCAGGGGGAACTGGGATTCTAGGCGGCCAATTTCAGGAGGGTTGGCACGCCACGACGCAACGACGCCAAGGTCGGAGGAGAACCGGGCGGGATTTTATCGGTTTCGTGCCGAACCCGATAAAAGCAACTTTCCGTCGCAGGTCGCGGATCTACGCTGCGCGTGAGGACAATCCACCGGCAGAGGTCTGCCGGTGCTACAGTCGGAATCCTACAGTCGGGGCAAACCTCTGCCCCGGGGAGCGAAAGGCCGCGAAGCGGAGATCCGCCGATGGCGGGGGACACCGTGCTTTTGATGGGGCGCAACGCGAACCGTCAAAAGCACTGTCTTTCTCTTCCGACCTTGGCGTCGTTGCGTCGTGGCGTGCCAAACTTCCGGCTCCACTCGAACGCGATCACTTCGCGGTGACGCTGACCGGGATCACGATCTCGCCGGCGCCGAAGCCCTTCACAAAGAGGTTGCCGGAGCCGGGGCGGCCGCCCTCGACGGTGATCGTCGCGTTGACCTGGCCCTGGGGCACGATGACCTCGGGCATGATCACGCTGTCCGGCACGTCGGTCTGGACGTCGATGAGGACGCCACCGATGGGGGCCGGGCTCGGGATGGTGAAGGAGAGGCTGGTCCTCTGGCCGGTGCGGAGGGCCAGGTTGGAGGGCGAGACCGAGAGGTTCGACGGGTCGACGCGCAGGGAGCCGAGCGGGGTGGTGGTGCCGGCGCCGCCGAGGGCGACGCGGTAGGTTTTGCCGGCGTCGAGGGCGGGGACGAAGAAGCTGATGGCGTTGACCGACTCGAACACGGTCTTGGCCTGCGTGCCCTCGACATAGATCACGTCCTGCGGGGTGAAACCGCGGCCGCTGACGCCGATGCGCGCGCCGACGGGGCCGCGGTTGGCGAGGAGGGAGGCGCCGCGCTTGAGGATCTTGGTGTGCTGCACCTCGGTGTAGATCTCGCGGTCTCGGACCGAGCCGTTGCTCTCCACCTTGTAGTGGACGATGAAGTAGTACGCGATCTCGTCGCGGCCGGACGGAAGCTGGTAGTCGAGCTCGTAGAGGCCCTCGCCGAGGGTGCTGGTGTTGAGCTTGAACTCCTGGCCGTCGATCACGAGGCGCGGGTCGACGCTGCCCTTGACGATCGTGGCGGCCTTCGGGACGGCGCGGGCCTGGATCGTGTAGATGCTCGAGGGGTTCTCGGGGATCGAGGCGGGCGTCAGGTTCGCGAGGGTGAAGTCACAGCCGGTCAGCAGGAAAAGTCCCAGCGTGGAGCCGAGCCAGAAGAGGATTTTCCTCGCGGGTGAAATTCGGTTGGTGTGCATTGAAACAATAGGTGACGAGCTGTCCGTTAATTCCGCGTTAGTAATGACCCACGTCGAGACAGAGCAAGCCAAAGGTGAGGCGGCGCCCCGGCCGGGTTTGTACATGCATGTCCCGTTCTGTGCGTCCACTTGCGACTTTTGCGCGTTCTACCAAATCAAGCCCACGCCGGGGATGATCGAGCGGTACTTCGACGGGGTGGAGCGTGAGTTGGAACTGATCCAGCCCGCCCGGACCTACGGCACGGTCTTTTGGGGCGGCGGCACGCCCGGGTTGCTGACCGCGGGACAGCTGCGCAGGCTCGGTGGCTTGGTGGAAAAGTATCTGGGTGGTCGGCGGGCGACGGAGTGGACCGTCGAATTGGCGCCGGGTTCGGTCACTTCCGAGCGATTGGAGGCTTTGCGTGAAATCGGTGTCACCCGGGTCTCGCTCGGCGTGCAGAGTTTCCAGCCGCGGCTGCTGGACGCGCTGGGCCGCCAGCACAACCGGGGGCAGATCGACCGGGCCTACGAGCGGGTGCGGTCGGCGGGCTTTGCCAGCGTGAACCTTGACCTGATGTTCGCCCTGCCCGGGCAGGAGGAAGCCGAGTGGCTGGCCGACATCGACACGGCGGTGGGCCTCCAGCCGGACCATCTCTCGACCTACTGCCTGACCTTCGAGGAGGACACGGCGCTCTGGGTGAAGCTGTCGCAGGGCCGGGTGAAGCTTGATCCTGAGCGGGAGGCGCAGCTCTACGAGGCGACCTGGGCGCGGCTGGCGGAGCGCGGATTTGCGCAGTACGAGGTCTCGAACTTCGCGCGGCCCGGCCATGCCTGCGTGCACAACCTGAACACCTGGCACATGCACGAGTGGGTGGGCATCGGGCCGTCGGCCGCCTCGCAGCATGATGGCTGGCGCGGGCAGAACGTGTCGGATCTCGAGGCTTGGGCGGCAGCCGTGGACCGCGGCGAGCGCTTGACCGCGGAAAAGACCTGCCTGAGTCCGGCCCTGCTGGCGGAGGACGCGCTGATCTTTGGCTTGCGCATGAATGCCGGGGTGGATCTGGCCCGTTGGCAGGCGGTGAGTCCCGCGGCGCCGTGGGGCGGGGTGAACGCCTTGCTCGACCGGATGGTGGCGGATGGCCTGGCCCTCCGGGAGGGCACGCGCGTGCGGCTGACCGATCGCGGGCGGTTGCTGGCCGACTCGATCGGGGCGGAGGTCATGGCGGCATTCACCGCGGAAGAGGTGGTTCGATGACACACACGACGGCGACGCGGATTCCGGGTGGGGGCACCCGGACTACAGTGGGAAAGAGATTTGATGTAGCCCGGGTGCCCTCACCCGGGGGATTGAGGCGCATCCTCTGGGCCGCGCTCCTCATCGCGCTCGGCCTCTCCGCCGCCCATGCCGCCGACCATGCGCTGGTGCTGCAGACCGATTTCGGCACAAAGGACGGCGCGGTCGCGGCGATGCACGGGGTGGCCTTTGGGGTCAGTGCGAGGCTGACGGTTCGCGACCTCAGCCACGAGAACACGCCCTACAACATCTGGGAGGCGGCCTACCGCCTGAGGCAGACGGCGCCGTTCTGGCCGGTGGGCACGGTATTTGTGTCGGTGGTTGATCCGGGCGTCGGCACCGAGCGGAAGTCGATCGTGCTGCGGACGAAGAGCGGGCACTACTTCGTCGGGCCCGACAACGGCACTTTCACCCTGGTGGCCGAGGACCTCGGCCTCGCGGAGGTGCGCGAGATCGATGAGAAGGCCAACCGGCGCGCCGGCTCGGAGAAGTCCTACACCTTTCACGGCCGCGACGTCTACGCGTTCGTGGGAGCCCGGTTGGCGGCGGGGGTGATCAAGGATGCCGGCGTCGGCCCGTTGCTGCCGCCGAAGATCGTGATGCTTTCCTACGAAAAGCCGCGCCGCGACGGCAACGCGCTCGTGGGCAACATCCCCGCGCTCGACTACCAGTACGGGAATGTCTGGACGAATCTCGACGACACCCTGTTCCGCGGCCTTCAGCCGAAGGTCGGTGAGAAGTTCCGCGTCGTGATCACCCACGGGGCCGAGGTGGTTTACCGCGGCGAGGTGCCCTACGTGAACACCTTTGGCGACGTGCCGGAGGGCGCGCCGCTGCTTTACCTGAACAGCCTGATGAATGTGTCGTTCGCCCTGAACATGGGCGACTTTGCGAAGAAGCACGGGGTCAGCTACGGAGCCGAGTGGAGCGTGCGCTTGGAAAAGGCGGGACCGTGATTTCCCAATCCTTTGAACCACTGATTTCACGGATGACACAGATTGCCAAGCCATCGGCGGATCTTTTTACAGGAGGGCACGAAGGGCATGGAGGGTTTCAAACCCTCGAACCGTTTTACACGAAGGACCAACGCCAGCGAAGCGACGGACTCTACATTGCCGCCTTCGCTCTCTTCGTGTAAATCCATCCTCCGTGCTCTCCGTTCCCTCCTGTAAAATCATCCCCGTCCCCATCCGTGAAACCCGTGGTTAAAATACTCCGGTGGTTCGTCCTCCTCGCGGCTTCATCTGTGGTGCTCTCCGCCGCTGAGCGCATCGCGATCTCCTGGCCGACGCCGAGCACGGCGTTTGCCCGCGGGCTTTCGTACACGGAGTTCCTGCAGCACGCGGGGTCGGGTGATCCGGCCTCGGGTGGCTTTGGCTGCGTGCGGACCAACGACACGCAGTTTCACGAGGGCATCGACATCAAGGCGGTGGGCCGCGATCGGGCGGGCGAGCCGACCGACAAGATCTTCGCGGCGATGGATGGCGTGGTGCGCTACGTGAACACGCGGCCCGGGGCGAGCAACTATGGCCGGTACATCGTGATCGAGCATCCCGACCAGACGCCGGCGGTGTTCACGCTTTACGCGCATCTTAGCAAGGTGGAGGCCGGCATTGCGGCGGGCTCACGGGTGACGCGTGGACAGACGATCGGGACGATGGGACGTTCGTCGAGTGGCTCGGCAATCCCGAAGGACCGGGCGCACCTGCATTTCGAGATCGGGGTGGTGGTCACGCAGGAGTTCCAGTCCTGGTACACCGCGAGCAAGTTCGGCAGCGCCAACGAGCACGGGGTCTACAACGGCATGAACCTGATGGGCATCGACCCGCTGGACTTCATGGCGCAGAACCGCGCGGGCCGGGTGGCCAGCTTCCAGGATTACCTGCAGCGGCAGGTGGCGGCGGTGCGGGTGCGGATCGCGACGCCGAAGACGCCGGATTTCGTCCGGCGTTATCCCGCGCTCCAGACCAAGGCGGCCCCTTTCATCGTCGGCGGCTGGGAGGTTAAGTTCAGCTGGTCGGGCCTGCCGGTCGCTTTCACGCCGCTGACGCCGGCCGAGGTGGCGGGACTTTCCGCGAACAAACCCACGGTCATTGCCGCCGACACCGCCGAACTGCGCCGCCAGAAGTGCAAGAGCCTCGCGGTTTCACGCCGCAATGTTTGGACGATCGGCAAGGACCTGGAGACGGTGCTGCAGCAACTGTTCGGATTAAGGTAGGGCGGACTCGGTGAGTCCGCCGTGACCGTGGCCTGCATAGCTCGAAGAGCGACGCAGGCTTATTTCCGATCCTCGGATTTGGTTTCACGCAGAGAAGTCCCGCGGACGCGGGACAAGGCAGAGGGCGCGGAGCTCAGAACCAGACCTCAAACTCGGAGAGGGAACGCTAATCTGAGCTGATCTATGGATCTCGATCCAGTAGTACCCGCCGATGGCCACCGCCAAGGTCAGGGAACTGACGAGGGTGATCAGCAGCGTCAGACGCCAATGCAGGGGAAGGCCTCGCGACATGTGTGACGGCAGGGGAGGGAAAATGGGATGTCGGCGGGAAACCAATTAATCCGAAACGACCAAGGGCAATGGAGGATTATTACGTAACGGCACGAACCTCCGGAGGTAAGGCCGCAATAATCGCTGCGTCAAACTATTGTCGGGCAACGGTGACTGCGATTCCCGCCGCCGCCGCTGGCATTTCAATTCCGACCCGCCGGCCTGTGGCCGGTGTAGGTGATCGTCATGTTCTGATCGAGGGATTTGACCCAGAACGCGCGACCGCGGACGCGGAGGGTGACCTGCTGGAGCAGGCTGGGGCGTCCGTCCCCGGGCAGGCTGTAGGTCATCACGGTCCGGGATTCGGCGATCCTGATCCCGATCACCGGGGAGTAGGCCTCCCGGCTGGCGATTTCTACCGTGGTCACGGTGAGGGTGGGAAGATGAAAGCCGAAGGTGACCGCGAGGTGTGCCGCCGAGCTGTCGTCGGCCCCGCCGGGCTGCATGGCGAAGCGCCACCAGACGAGGTCGCCCTCGGCCCGGACCTGGGTGGCGCTGGCGGGGGCGATCTGGTCCTGTAGGCGCGGGGCGGTCGCCCCGCCGGCACGCCGGGATTTACCCTCGCGGTAGACCTTCACCTCGTCGGGAGTGGGAGCGCGGCCATCCCGGGCGAGGAGGACCCAGCGGTCGGACTCCGGGCGGGCTGGGTCGAAGCTTTCCTCCATGCTCTCATTGCCCGACGCGGTGGTCTGGGTGTAGATCCAGCCCTTGGGTCCGTCAGCCCGGAAGGCGTTGAGCGCGCCGGCGAGATTCGCTGGCAAGGTGTCCGCCCGGGCCCCCGCGGCGCCGAGGCAGACGGCGGCCAGCAGCGCGCCCCAGGAAACGAGGAATCGGCGGGAAAACATGTGGGCCGGAACCATGGGACCCCGGACGGGCGCGGCAAACCTTGTCGCACGCCTCCTCAAAGAATGCGGCCGATCCGGCCTGATCCCTTGGGTGGCAGCGGGACCGTGTCGCCGGTGCGCTTGCCGAGCAGGGTGCGCCCCAGTGGGGACTGGGGCGTCAGCACGAGGATGGGCCTGCCCTCGTGCGCGACCTCCAAGCCGCCCGCGGCCGGAGCCAGAAAAAACCACGCCGGGCGGCCCTCCCGGAGGACCTCCAGCAGCGAGCCCATCGCGGCGGGGCTTCCGTCCGCGGCCGGCGGCAGCTTCAGCGCCAGGCAGCGGGCGATGTCGGCCTCGATACCACCGGCAATGCGCGCCTGCCCCTCGGCGAGGTAGGCGGCCTCCTGGCTGTGGGTGTCGTATTTGCTTTCCGGCCGGCTCTCCTCGCTGATGGCCTCATCGCGGGCGAGGGCGGCGGCGCCGGTCTGCAGCAGGAGCTGGGCGCGCAGCCGGTGGCAGATGGCGTCGCGCAGGGTCTCTTTGTTCATGAGGGTGGGGGTGTGATGGGGCAGTCGGCAGGAGGATGCGGTGATCACGCCGCGATTGCAAAAAAACGGTCAAGCGCGGGATCTTTTTTTGACTCGCGCCCTGTTTGGGGCTCGGCATTGCATCAGCCGCCGCATCAGACTGGCAATCACCGCATTCCATGGCCCGTAAGATCGCATTCATCAACTACAAGGGCGGGGTCGGCAAGACCTCGCTGATCGTGAATGTTGCCGCCTGCCTGGCGAAGATGGGGAAGCGCGTGCTCCTCTGCGATTTTGACACGCAGTCCAATGCCAGTATCTGGCTGCTCAAGCTTGACCGCTGGAACAAGATCAACTCGACCGGCGAAGGCGCGGTTTACTCGCTCTTCGATCCGGGCAAGGCACGGATCAAGGACCTCATCATCAAGGATGTCGTCGAGGGCAAGGCGGGCGAAAAGCTGCTGCCGGGTCTCGACCTGGTCCCGACGACGTTCAACTTCGTCGACTTGGAGAACGAATACACCGGCGACCCGAAGCGCCCGGCCTACGTGATTTTCTACGAGAACCTCGCGGAGGTGGAGGCGAATTACGATTTCATCCTCTTCGACTGCCCGCCGAACATCCTGCGCGGTTCCCAGCTCGGCGTGTTCTCGGCCAACGAGGTCTACGTGCCGTCCAACCCGGACGCCCTCAGCCTCATCGGCTTCACGCTCTTGGTGGAGAAGCTCGGCAAGTTCCACCAGCTCTCGGCCAGCTTCCGGCGCACCGCGATGGGCCCGGCCGCCCAGGTGCAGGGCATCATCTTCAACTCGATCAAGACCGGCGTGGACATCGAGGTGCCGAAGATGCGGATGCAGCTCCGGATGAACCAATTCCGCTCCGCCAAGCGCGTCGGGCAGAATGCCAAGATCTTCGACACCCAGATCCGTGACGCCATGGTCGTGCGCCGCGCCGTGACGCTCGGCCTGCCCGTGAACCTGGTGGGCGAGGGGGCCGACGAGTCGGTCCAACAGGACAACGTGGTGAACGACTACCGCAAGCTGGCCGCCGAGATCATCGCCCAGGGCGCGAAGCTCTGAGCCCCGCACCCTATGCCCGTCAAATACACCATCCGCGATTGGGACGAGACCCGGGCTGCCTTCGCGAGCTCGATCATGGTCAACACCGCGATCAGCAGCCTGGCGCAAAACCTGGACGGCCCCGACTGGCCCCTGAAGGGCAAGGATGAGACGCCCGCCAAGTACATCGACCTGGCCTACGAGGAGGTCATCGAGTATCTCGCGCTCAAGGGCCAGCCGCCCGAGCGCATCGACCAGCTGATCGGCATCCTCAAGGACACGCTTTCGTTCGACGATCCCTTCGGCGACATGGTCTCGCAGACAGCGCAGACGGAGAAGAAGGACAATCAGATGCTGCGCAACCTGGCGCGTCTGGAGATCCCGGAGAGCTTCCCGATCGCGATGACGGCGCTGAGCAAGGAGACGCAGGAGTTCTGCCGGCTGGAGAAGCTCGGCACGCTCGGCGAGTTCGCCATCTTCGCCCAGGGCATGGCCCAGAACGTGATTGTCGGCGGCGATTTCCGGAAACTCCTCAACGCCCTCTCGCATGTCGACGAGCAGGCGTTGTCCGAGGTGCTGCCTTTCCGCCGTGGCGCCAAGGGCCTGCACCTGATCGAGGCCCTGGGCCTCGCCGCCGGCGCCGCCGTCCCGGCCGACCGCGTCAACGCCGCCCTCGAGCAGTTCCGGGCGGAGTTCGCCGCGTTGAAGACCGATGTCGCCGCCGGCGGCGACTTGGCCCGCCATCTCATGGTCCTGGGCAACCCCGGGCGCGAGGCCCGGGTCGCCGAGTTGCTGAAAGATCATCTCCGGCTGGGAGCCGGTGCCGAAGGGTTGCGCAAGGGCGGATTCTTCTCCCGTCTGTTCAAGAAGTAGCTCCCGTGGCCGACGACCCCACGCCTCCCAAGCCCGCCATCAAGTTTCCCGTCCGGCCGACGTCGGCGGCCCCGGCCCTTGTCCTCACGCGTCGCCGCCCCGGGGCGACGATGCCGCCGATGGCGCTCTCCGAGGCCTCCGCCGAGGCCCGCAAGCAGATCGCGAATATAGTTTCTGCCACCCGCTCGCCATGGTCCACGGGCAAGGAGGTCGATCCCGAGCAGGCCTCGCAGCTGGAGAAGTCCCTGCGCGAACTGGAAGTCGGGCTGGAGGTCCGCGAGCGCCTCGTGACCGAGGCCGAAGCCCGGCTCGCCGATCGCGAGCGCGACCTAGCCGAGGCCGAGGCCCTCGTCGTGGCCCGGCAGAAGTTGCTCGACGCGAGCCGGCTGCGCTCCCCGGCCAAGGCGGGCCTGTCCGCCGAGGAAAAGGCCGCCCTGGAGCAGCTCAAGGCCGAGCTCGACCGGCAGGAGGAGTCCCTCCGCGAGCAGAAGGCCGCCATGCTCGAGCGGGAGAAGTTCATGGAGGACAACGAGACCAAGCTCTTCGAGAAGATGATGGCGCAGCAGCAGCTCGAGACTGAGCTGGAGCAGAAGAGCGAGGACCTCGCCAACCTGGAAAAGCGGCTTCGCGGGCAGGGCGTGATCCCGCCCGCCGCCCCCGCCGCCCCCCGGGACGAGTTCAATGAATAGTCCCGAACTTTGTGTTGAACAAACCGGGGTGAACCCCTGTCTTGGCCGGGCCCCCCTTTATCCATGAAGCACCGCCTGCTCGCTCTTTTCCTGCTCCCTGCCGCTGTCATGGCTCAGGCGGATCCCCAGATCCCGTCGAACCTGTTTTTCGACACCGACCTCGTGGCGATCATCCCGAAGTGGACGCTGCAGTACGGCGTCCGCGGGCTCGTCGGCGCCTCCTCCTCCTTCCGCGGCACGGGTTATGTCGATTCCGTCCAGCTGCAGGGCGACTTCACTGCCAAGACCATTGCCCGGACCTACCATGACGGCGCGGTCGGCGTGGACTCCCGCCGGGCGACAATCGACGACGGCACCGGGCGCAGCATCACGGTCCCGGTCACGCCGGACGGCAAGACCGACACGTGGTCTTACACCAACACGAGCCAGGCGCAGCCCGATGGCACCATCGACCTGCACACCTACAAGGCGGAGGTGGCCGACAGCGGCGTGCGGTCCAAGAAGGCCGAACCCGGCTACGGCATGGAAGTGGCCTTCCGGTTCGACACGGGCAAGACGCTGCGCAAGGCCAGCTTCGACCTGGTCGGCGGCCTCGGGCTGAACGGCATCAATTCATTCCTCAACTCCCCGGAGACGGCCAAGATCTCGACCGTGACCGACACCTACTCAGTCAACGGCCTGGACGCCCCCGAGGCCCCGTACTCGGCGCCGTCCGCCAGCACGACCACGCTGGTTGATTCCAACGGCCGGGCCGTCATCGGCTCCGATGGCGGTTCCCAGAGCACCAGCCGCGACACCACGGTCCCGCTTTCCCAGGATCCCTCCGAGCGCGTCGAGAGCTCCGCGACGGACGGCACGAGCGTGAGCAACCGCTACCACCTGAAGGGCGCCTACTTCACGGCCCGTGTCGGCCCGAGCATGTCGGTGCCGATCGGCAACCGCTTCCGCGCCACGGTCAGTGCGGGCGCCGCCCTGGTCTACGCCGGCACCACCTACACGGTGCAGCAGGATTTCAGCCCCGGGACCGGTGACATCCTCACCTCCACCGTGGAGCGTTCCGAGGCGAATTTCCTCCCCGGCCTGTACGCCGATGCGAACCTGGAAATGACTCTGACCGATCGCGCCGGAGCCTTTCTCGGCGTCGCCTACCAGAACAGCGGCAGCTTCAACCAGAGCATCAACGACGGCCAAGTGAACTACGCCACCAAGGTGAAGCTGAACAACCTGTCCGGTGTGCGCATGGGCCTGAACGTGCGGTTCTGAGCTGGCCGCCTTTTGGACTTTGTCCGCACGCGGCCAGAAACCAAAATGGTTCCGCGATGAGAGACTTCCCCGCTGTAGCCCTGCTCGCCAACCAGTTGATGAGCTATTTCGGCGACGCGGACGACGACGAGGCGATCCCCCTGATCCGCGAGGACATCCGCTCCCACTCCGAGACGAAGCGCGCCTTCCGCGAAGGGTTGGCGCAGGCTCTCGCCGATCCCGGCGTGGACCGGGTCGGGCTCATGCGGGGCTGCGCGAACCGCCGGGCCGAGTCCGATGGCCAGGCGCGGTGCTGGCTGGAACGACTCCGGGACGTGCTCGCTGACCATCCGCGCTAGTCGTGCGTTTGATCGCTCGGCCGCAATCGGCGGCGTAGCGAACATGTCTCCGGCTTGGTCGCGGGCCGCGAAGGGAACGGGCTCAATCCGCCTTGGGCGGTTCCAAACTAGCCAGCACGGCGTCGAGCGGCCGCAGAGCCGCCGACGGGAACATCCCGTTGATCCGATCGATGATCTGCTGGATGATGCCGTCGGGGCACGAGGCGCCGCCGGTGATCAGGAGCCGTTTCGGCGCCGAGTCACCGGGTGCCCAGAGTAGTCGTTCCTCGATCCCACCGCCGCCCTCGATGCCGTAGTGATAGTGGCGCACCTTTCCGCCCGGGAGGAGGTCCTCCTCGGACGAGATGTAATGGGCGCGGTCCCCGAGCTTCTGCGCGCAGAGCCGGTACAGCTGGTAGGTGTTGGAGGAGTTGCGGCCGCCAACCACGAGGGCCGCGTCGAGGGGCGCCTCCAGGGCGCGGGCCAGAGCGTCCTGGTTGACCTGCGTGGCGTAACAGAGGGTGTCGCGTTTGCCGCCGCCGCCCACGCGGTCGTCATCGCCATGGCGGGTACGGTAGAGTCCGCGGAAATAATCAATGATCTCCACGGTCTCGTTCATCAGCAGCGTGGTCTGGTTCACGACGGCGATGCGCTCGAGGTGGCGGGTCGGATCGAAACCCGGGGTGAAGCGCCCCGCGTATTTTGCCAGCCAGGCGGCGCGGGTGGCGGCGTCGGCCCCGGAAACGAGAGCGCCGAGTTCCCGGGCTTCCGCGAGATTGCGGATGATCACGGCGTGAGCGTGGCGCCGCGTGTGGGAGAAGGTGGCCTTCGTCTCCTCGTGCTCGTGCTTGCCGTGGATCACGATCGTGCGGCCCTCGCGCCCGTAGGCGCGGGCGGCACGCCAGACTTTTTCGACGAGCATGCAGGTGGCGTCGTACTGCCGCAGCGGGAGGCCCTTGCGGACCAGGCGGGCCTTGTCCTCGTCGGTGGCGCCGAAGGCCGGGATGATCACGACGTCCTCGGGTGTGAGCGAATCCCAGAGCAGGGGCTGGCCGGAGCCGGCCTCGTGTCCGTCGAGGCCGAAGGGTTTGCCCTTGTCACTCTGCAGGTAGCGCAGTCCGCGCCGGTGCAGGTCCTGGTTCACGAAGGGATTGTGGATCAGCTCGGACAGCATGAACACCCGGCGGCCGGGCTGCTCGGCCAGGGTCTCGTAGGCGCGCTCGATGGCGTTCTTCACGCCCAGGCAGAAGCCGAAGTGACTGGGGATGACGTACTGCACGGGGCCGAAGTCCAGCGGCACCGCGGCCCCGGCGCTGCGCTCGTGCACGCGGGCGAGCGCCTTGATCGCGGTGCAGAGCCGGCTCTGGTACAGGGCGCGCGCCGACTGGTCCTGGCCGTAGATCGCGTCGTTGCGCTCGGCGGCCGGCCGGAAGCGGTAGATGAAATCGGACTCACCCAGCTCGAGGTAGGGCACCTCCGCCAGGTAGGGCTCGAGCCCGGCCAGCACCGCCGCCAGCGCGGCGTCGGGCGCGATTTGGTCCAGCGGCGCAAAGCGCAGGCCGGTCGGCGCGGGGGGCGCGCCGACTTGGGTGAGAAAGACGCGGACCGGGCCGCTGGGAGTGGTCGCGGTGAAGTATTCGGCGGGCGGCGTATGGACGGGAAACGGCGCGGTCAGGGCCGCCGCGGCTGCGGCTGGATCGGCTCCGGTCAACGCGAATCCCGCGGTCGCGGAATTCGCGGTCACGGCCAGTTGGTTGCGCCCGTTGAAGGCGAGGACCACGCAGGTCGCCCCGGGGTCGGCAGGACTCGTCGGCATCATGGGAAGCTCGCCGGCCCGTCAGATGCGGTTCGCTCGCTGCGTGCGGGCCGGGTCGGGCGGCGGGAGGGACCGCAGCTTCTCCAGCCGGGATTTAGCCACCCAAAACTCGGCCACGCGCGGCTGGTTTGTCGCCACGCAGGCGGCCAGGTAACGGCGTTCCTCCTCGGTGTTTCCCGCCACCCGCGCCATCTGGGACAGGTAGAAGTTCGCCTCGCAGGAGTGCCAGCCGATCTCGGTCGGGTCGCCCTGGGTCGCCATCTGCAGCAACTGGTCGGGCGGGACAATGCCGAGGACAAAGCTGATCACGGTGGCCGGCCAGTCCTCGAGTCCGTCCGCGCTCAGGAAGTAGTTGCGCAGGCGTGACTGGTCGGGGCGGCCCGAGAGCAGGGCGGTGAAATGCTGGAAGAGCGGGGCGTAACCCTCCTTCGGGTCCAGCACCGTCGCGGCGATCAGGTCCGAGTCGGTAGGCAGGCGGAAATCCTCCTCGCCGTAGCGCATGATGCCGCGGAGCAGCAGCAGCTCGGCCGCCGGCTGGTCGGCCAGTGCCGCCTCGATGGCGATTTCCGCGCCCTCGGGGTCGCCGAGGTACCAGCGCACCCAGGGCAGGCGTTGCCGCGACTCGGCGCCCTCGGGGTAGTCGGTGCCGGCTGCATTGAGGTAATCGATCTCGGCGTGGGCGTAGTCGTCCTGGTTGAAGTAGGCCCGCGCGCGCAGCGCCTGCAGGTTGGCGAGCGTGCGACCCTGGGCCGTCTCCATCTGCCGGGTGTATTCTTTCACGGCCAGTTCGGGGTTCTGCTCCGCGAGGCCCGGGTCGATCTCGAAGTCGGCGGCCACAGCCCCGCCATCCTCGGCCGGCTGCAGCCCGTGCTCCTGGGCGAAGATGGCCCCGCGGTGGGCGACCTCCCGGTCGGTGTGCTCGCACACGGCCTGGAGCGAGGCGACGGTGAGGCTGGCTTCGCTCCGCTGGCGCAGGGCCTCGAGGCCGGTGAGGCCCAGGGTGCGGGAGCGGTATTTGAAGATGGAGGTGGGGACGGCCTGCTTGGGATCGAGGAGCGCGGCGGCGAGCGTCAGTGCCGCGAGGTCCTGCCCATAGGGTTTCTGCCCGTTGAGGGATGAGATCAGTCCGCGGGCCGAACGGTCACCGCGCTTGGCCAGCCAGAGGACGGCGGCGAAGCGCAGGCCGGGCTCCTCGAGGTTGATGGCGGAACGGTCGAAGGGGATCGCATAAGGGTAGGTCCGTTTTCCGGCCGCGATATCCTTGAGAAAATTGGCCGGCTCGTCGCCCGGCAGCCCGGCCAGGTACTCGAGCACGGTGTGCTTGTCGTCGTTGCGGCCGGTGCGCAGGGCGAAGTCCGCGAGGCGGACCGCGAGGGTCCCGCCGGCCGGACCCATGGCGTTGAGCACCTTGTGGCGGAAGAGGAAACGGGCCGCGCCACGGCGGGCGGCATCATCCTCGGGCAGGCGTTGCAGCACCGTCTGCAGCACGCCGGTGTCGACCTCGAGCAGGGCGGATTGCACGGCGGCGGCGGGCCAGTCGTCCTCGAGCCAGCGCCCGGGGGTTTCCGCGAGCCCGCGGAAGGCGGCGAAGACCAGCTCTTCCTTGTTCGGGTAGAGCCGGCCGAGGGGGGAGGCGACGCGCCGGACCTGGCTGCCGGTGTAGCTTACCGGATCGGCGGCGGCGAAGACCCGCTGGGCGGCAGGTGTGAAGGCCTGAAGAAACTTGCGGGCGGCGTCGGTGGTTTGCTTCGCCTCCTGCTCGCCGAGCTGGCGCACGACCGCCGTGATGTCGGCGCCCGATTGCTGGCACCATTGCTGGAGCTTGCGGTAGGAGGTGACGGTGATGACGGCGTCGCCGTCCCAGGGACCGCCCTTCCAGCTCAGGTGATCGAGGCGCCGCTGGGAAAGTTCCACCAGCACCTTGTCTCCCTTGGAGAAGGTGTACACGGCGTCGGCCTGGGTGTCGTAGCGGACCGGACCGTAGGACTCGTCGATCTCAAGGTTGTCGAGGAATTCAGTGACGAGGGCGGCGGTTTCGAGGACCACCGGCGCGGGCGCCTTGCCGGAAGGCACCTGCGGGGCGATGGTCACACGGTCGGCCTGCGCCAGCGCGGCCTTCAGCTTGGCCAGGCGGCCGGACGGGGCGGCGGGGGACCGGTTGGCGGCGGCCGCGGGGAGCAGCGGGACGGCGGCGAGGAGGCAGAGGGCGACACCGGCCAGCCGGAGACGGAAAGAGGGGCGCATCGGGCGGGATTCGGCCACAGCGCCGCCCGGCACGCAAAGCGAAAGAGCGTAACGGGACGGTGCGGCGGGCTCAGTCCAGCCCCGGATCAAACCGGAACGGCTCCGGCGCCAGGAGGCGGACCCGGGCGAAGTCGGGGTGGGCGGGGTTCAGCAGGTAGTTGAACTCGCCGTGGACGACCACGCTGGGGACCCGCAACGCCGCGGTGCGGGCCGTGGCCACCCAGCGCGCGCCGTATTCCTGGGTTTCGCGCGGCGGCGGATTGTCCTGCCAGTTTGCCGGGATGCGAGCGGGACGTTCGATGGTATCCGACGGGAGCACCGCGGCAATCATGACCCATTTTCGTCCCAGCAGCAGTTGGGAGTCCCGCACGTTGACGAGGATTTCCAGGGCGGCGAGGGAGCGCGATTCCGCGCAGTACACCACGCAGGTGCCCGGCAGGTTCCAGCGGCCGGGGCGGCGGGCGGAACCCTTGCCGGCAAACGCCGCGGGTGAATATCCGCGTTCACAGATGCGCCAGACGACGGCCTCGCTCACGAGAAGATGCCTTCCTCGATCCGCCCGACGAGGTTCTCGACCTCGCGGGCCCCCTGCTCGGTGCGGGCGAAGTCCAGCGGCGTGCGCCAGCCGAGGGCCGGCAGCTCGGTGTTCAGCCACTGGCGGGTATTGGCGTGGGTGACAAAGAGCTCCTTGGCCCGGTCGTAGAGGCGCATGATGCGCACGGCGCGCTCCCCCTCGGGGATCCCCAGGCGGGCCTTGGCGGCGATGCGGCGGGCGTAGGTGCGGGCGGGGATGTGGACCAGCCGGGCGAGCTCCTCGGTGGTGAACCCCGCCTCGCGACCAAACGCGACCAGGTCGAGGATGGGCAGGCCTTCCTCGACGCGGAGCGCCATGCCGGCGTGGTCATGGAGCGAAGGGGCCGGCTTGGCGGGCGGGACCTTCTTTTTCTTCATGGCCCCAATCTGCCCGGTGCGGACCGACCTGAAAGAAAGTTGGCGTTTGGCATAAATAAAAATGCCAAATGGCGTCACGGTTCACCGCTGCAAAGTGAACACCGCGCGGGCGACGACCCGGCCGTTGGCCTGCAGCTCGACCTCGTGGCGGCCGGCATGGTGGCGGCGGGTGCTGAAGTCGCGGATCGTCTGCCGCTTCGCGAGCCGGAGCTCGCCGCCGGTGGCGAGCAGGACTTCCTTCCACTTGAAGACCTTGCGGTGGGTTTTCCCGCCGGCCTTCACGTAGCGGATCGCGTAATCGAGGACGAGGCGCTGGGGCTTCGCGGCGCGCGAGGCCAGATCGGCGGTGATCGTGAGAGTGTCGCCGAGGGAGAGCCGCGCCGGGGAGACCTTGAAGGCACGGACCTCGATCCGCGGTTTTGCTCCGGCACCCAGCACGCCGAGCGCACCGTCATGGCCCTGCTTGACCAGCGTGCGCAGGCCGCGGCGGGCGATCCACGCGGTGTGAAGGTTCGTGCCTTCCCAGCGGGCGAGGCGGGCGAGCACCTCGTCGGGGTGGTCCTTGGTGATGTCGTTGAGGTGATTGGCGACCGACTTGCGGACGTAGAGGCTGGGGTCGGCCCGGAGGTTCTCGAGGATCGGCCACACCGGGCCCGGGTCGGCGACCAGGGCCTCGAGACGGAACGACCACGGCAGGCGCGGGCGGCAGCCCTCGCTGGCGAGGCGGCGGACGTGTTCGTTGTCGTCGCGCGACCAGCGTTCCATCACGACGAGGGTGCCGGGCAGGTCACGTTTGAGGAATTCCCGGATGGCGAACTCGCCCGAGGAAAAACGGGTGAGGAAATGCAGGGCAGCGAGGGACGCGGCGGGGTGTTCGCGGCCGTATTGGCCCACGTAGTCGGGCAGCATCAGGCCGACGAAATTGTGGCCAATGCGTGGGGCGACATCGCGGAGCACGGCGACGGCCACCGGGTAGTTATCGGGCAGCGTGGCGCGCAGAGCCTCGGTGCCGCGGCGCAGGCGCTGGAGGAGGCTGAGTTCGGCGAGGCCGGCGGTGGCGATGTGGAGGAAACGCCGCCGGTCGAAACCAGCCAGCGCTCCGGCAAAAAGATCCGCGAGCTGCGCGAAGCGCGCGGCGTCGAACATCTCCTTGAGGGCGTCAGGCATCGGACGGATCCGACGGATTGGACCGATCGGTCGGATCAGGGGAGAAGCATGACCTCGGCAAGCTTGGTCGCGTCCTTGCCCCCGCCCATGGCGAAGTCGGGTTTGCCGCCGCCCTTGCCGCCGAGCTTGGCGCTGAGTTCCTGCACGAGCTTGCCGGCTTGGAAACCGGCCTGGTTGGCGGCCGGGGAGCAATAGGCGACGAGGGACGGGCGGTCGTTGAGGACCGCGCCGAGCGTGACCACGCCCTCGCCGCCGAGCTTGGCGAGGATCTGGGAGCCGAGGGAGCGGAGCGCCTCGGGGGTGTCGGCGGGGACGACGGCGGAGACGAACTTGAGGCCCTCGCGCGTCACGGCCTTGGCCGCGAGCTCGTCGGCGAGGCCGGAGGCGGCCTTTTGCTCGAAGACCTTCAGCTTGCGCTCGGTCTCCTTCTGGTGGGCGAGGAGGGCCTCGAGCTTCTTGGCGACGTCAAGCGGGCCGGCGGAGAGGTGGGCGCTGACCGCGGCGAGGGCGGCCTCGCGGGCGGTGATGAATTCAAGGGCGGCCTGGCCGGCGACGGCCTCGATGCGGCGGGTGCCGGCGGCGATGGCGCTCTCGGCGGTGATCTTGACGAACCCGATCTCACCGGCGGTGGCGACGTGGGTGCCGCCGCAGAGCTCGCGGCTGAAGCCGCCGATGTCGACGACACGCACGATGCGGCCGTATTTCTCGCCGAAGAAGGCGAGGGTGCCCTCAGGCTTCTGGTCGAACTCGGTCTCGTAGGACTCGACCTTGGCGTTGTCGATCACGCGCTCGTTCACGAGCTGCTCGATCTCGAGGAGTTGGGCGTGGGTGACGGCCTCGAAGTGCGAGAAATCGAAGCGCAGGCGCTCCGGCGTCTTGTGCGTGCCGGCCTGGCGGACGTGCGTGCCGAGGACCTTCCGCAACGCCCAGTGGAGAAGGTGGGTCGCGGAGTGGTGGCGGGAGATCGCGCGGCGGCGGCCGGCGTCGACAGCCAGCTCCGCTGGCTGTGATTTCAAATTTGAAATTTGAGATTTGAGATCGTCGGCCCCGCCGACCTTGTGCAGAAACCGGCCCGATTTGTCCTTCACCGTGTCAACAATGGGGAAGAGCTGGTCGTTGATCAGGGCATTGCCGGCGTCGCCGGCCTGGCCGCCCATCTCGGCGTAGAAGGGGGTTTGGTCGAAGACCAGGAAGGTGTCCTTGGCGGTCTTCACCACCTCGATGAGCTTGGCGTGGCTCGTGAGCTGGCTGTAGCCGAGGAAGTTTGTCGCCTTCTGGTCGGTGGCGGCGTCGCCCTCGGTGGCGGCGACGATGATTTCCTTCTTCTGGGAGGCGCGGCCGCGCTCGCGCTGCTTTTCCATCTCGGCCTCGAAGCCGGCGGCGTCGACCGTGAGCCCGCGCTCGGTCGCGAGCAGCTGGGTCATGTCGAGCGGGAAGCCGAAGGTGTCGTAGAGCTGGAAAGCTTGGGCGCCGCTGACGACCTTCGAGCTCGGGAAGGAGTCGAGGCCGGCCTGGAATTGGCTGAGGCCCTTCTCCAGCGTCCGGCCGAAGCTTTCCTCCTCGGACTTGATCACGCGCTGGATGATCGACTGCTGCTGCTTGAGCTCGGGAAAGACATCTCCGAGTGACTCGATGACGGGGGCAACGAGCTGCGAGAAATCGCCAACCTTCAGGCCGATCTTTGTCCCGTACAAAATGCCGCGGCGAAGAATGCGGCGGATGACGTAGTTGCGGCCCTCGTTGCCGGGGAGGATGCCGTCGGCGATGGCGCAGCTGACGCAGCGGGCGTGGTCGGCGAGGACGCGGAAGGCGATGTCGGTGTTCTCCTGCTCGGTCAGGCCCTCGCGCTTCGTGGGGACGGTGCGCTGGTAGATCTTGCCGGAGAGGGCGGCGATCCGCGTGAAGAGGGGAGTGAAGATGTCGGCGTCGTAGTTGGACGGCTCGGCGGTGAAGTCGGTGAAGCCCTTCGTGGAGCCGTAAATGCCGGCGACGCGCTCGAATCCCATGCCGGTGTCGATGTGCTTGGCGGCAAGGGGAGAGAAGGTGCCGTCGGCGTTGGCGTTGAACTGGATGAAGACGTGGTTCCAGATCTCGATGCAGCGCGGGCTGGAGGAGTTCACGCCCTTGCGTCCGGCGACCTCGTCGTCGGACGGGAGCAGGTTGAAGTGGATCTCGGAGCACGGGCCGCAGGGGCCGGTGTCACCCATCATCCAGAAATTATCCTTCTTGTTGCCGTGGACGATGTGGATGGCGGGATCCAGGCCCTCCTTTTTGAAGATCCCGGCCCAGATGTCGTAGGCCTCCTGATCAAAGTCGGCCGGGTCACCCTTGGACTTGTCGGGCGAGTAGACCGTGGCGAAAAGCCGCTTCGGCGGGATACCCCAGACCTTGGTGATGAGTTCCCAGCCCCAGGTGACGGACTCCTTCTTGAAGTAGTCGCCGAAGGACCAGTTGCCGAGCATCTCGAAGAGCGTGTGGTGATAGGTATCGAAGCCGACGTCCTCGAGGTCGTTGTGCTTGCCGCCGGCGCGGATGCATTTCTGGGTGTCGGCGGCGCGGGTGTCCTTGGCGGGGCGGGCGCCGGCCCACGTGGTGACTTCGGCCGCGCGGTCGCCGAGGAAGATCGGCACGAACTGGTTCATCCCGGCGTTGGTGAAGAGCAGGCCGGGGGAATCCGGCAGCAGAGAGGCCGAGGGCACGATGGTGTGGCCCTGTTTGGCAAAGAAATCGAGGAAGCTCTGGCGGATCTCGGCGGAGGTCATGCGGGTGGAGCCCACCAAAAGAAGGCAACCCGAGGGGTGACGGAAGCCGAAAAGGGGCGGTTTGGCCGGGGGGCGCGCCGGGGCAGGAGGCGCCGGGGGCAACCCGCCGCCTGAAACCGGGAAAATCCGTCCCGGAAATCCCCCGCTTCGTTGCCAGAATGCTCCCGTTGGTCGCAAAACAGCAGTGACGAACCCTGTTTTAGGCTAGGCCGTCGCCTTGGCGCCCCTCCCGGCCCATTTTCCATGACCAACGAGCCTGAACGCCCAACTCTCCGTACGCGCTGACCTCGGCTGGTACCTTCGGGGATGGCCCCGAGTTCGATGGACCGCGACTGCAGACGCCGACCTGCGCGACGCCGTCCGGCCGCGGATCAGAGCGCCGCGATGATGGCGTCGGTCATGGCCTTCGTGCCCACGGAGGGCTTGCCGAAGGCAATGTCGCCCGTGCGGTTTCCACCCGTGACGGCCTTTTTTACGGCGGCCTCGATGCGGGCTGCAGTTTTTTCGAGGCCGAAGCTGTAGCGGAGCATGAGGGCGACGGACAGGATCTGGGCGCAGGGGTTGGCGATGCCCTTGCCCGCGATGTCGGGGGCCGTGCCGCCGGCGGGCTCGTAGAGTCCGAAGGGCAGGCCGAGGGAATTCTTGCCGGCGCCGAGCGACGCGGAGGAAAGCATGCCGAGCGAACCGCAGATCACGGCCATCTCGTCGGAGAGAATGTCGCCGAACATGTTTTCGGTCACGAACACATCAAACTGGTTGGGATCGCGCGCCAGCTGCATCGCGGCGTTGTCCACGTACATGTGGGTGAGGGCGAGCTCGGGCGCGTGTTTCGCGACATACTCGGTGACGGTCTTGCGCCAGAGGACCGAGGTCTCGAGGACGTTCGCCTTGTCGACCGAGCAGAGCTTGTTTTTCCGGGCGCGGGCCGCGGTGATCGCCGTGGCGGTGATGCGCTCGATCTCGCTGCGGCGGTAGACCATGGTGTCCACGGCCTGCACATCGCCGTCGGGCAGCGTGATGGTCTCCTTCGGCTTGCCGAAGTAGAGGCCGCCGGTGAGCTCGCGGATGCAGACGATGTCGATGCCGTTGGGGATGCGCTCGTTCTTGAGCGGCGAGGCGTCAGTCAGCTCTCGGTAGAGCAGGCCGGGGCGGATGTTGGCGAAGAGCGTGAAGTGCTTACGCAGCGGCAGCAGGGCGGCGCGCTCGGGTTGCTCCTTGGGCGGGAGCTTTTCCCATTTCGGGCCGCCGACCGAGCCGAAGAGAATCGCATCGGCCGCGGCGCAGACCTTGAGCGTGGACTCGGGCAGGGCCTGCCCGTGGTTGTCGATGCCGGCGCCGCCGACGTCAGCCGCGGTGTACTCCAGCGTGAGCCCGTCCTGCTGGGCGACATGCTGCAGCACGCGCAGGGCCTCGGTCATGACCTCGGGCCCGATGTAGTCTCCGGCAAGAACGGCGAACTTGATTTTCGGCATGGGAAAGGGCCGACAGTGGCAAGCGGCCCAGCGCCGTGGCAAGCCGCCAGTGCTTGCCATGCCGCACCCGCCCCGGGCCACCTTCGGGAATGTCATCCATTAGATGACATTTCCTCGGGAGGCAGTTTTAGGGATGTCATCTATTAGATGACATCCATCCGGGAGGCGAAGCGGCGGGCGGGACCGCACTTCGCGGTTGCGGAGGGGCGGGGTTGGGCTCTCTTGGCCGCGTGAACCTGCATGTCATCCCGGCCGGCCCGATCCAGACCAACGCATACCTGCTCACGGCACCGGCGCGCGGGGAGGCGGTGCTGATCGATGCGCCCGGCGAGGTCTGGGCCGAGGTGGCGCCGATTCTCACGCGGGAGAAGTGCCGGCTGACCGAACTCTGGATCACCCACGGGCACTGGGATCACATGCAGGGGGCCGCGGAAGTCATCCGCGAGTCCGGCGCACTGTGCCGCGCGCACGAGGCGGACCGGATGCTGCTCGAGAATCCCCGGGTGATGTCGGCCTTCATGGGCGAGGACCTCGGGTTGGAGCCGGTGGCGGTCAACGCGTGGCTCCGGCCCGGCGAGCCGCTGGCCGCTTTCGGGACCGGGGTGGAGGTGCGCCCGGTGCCGGGCCATTGCCCCGGCAACGTGCTGTTTTATTTTCCCGCGGCGGCCGCGGCCTTTGTGGGCGACGCGCTCTTCAACGGCGGCGTGGGCCGCACGGATCTGCCCGGCGGCGACGCGAAGGAACTCGCGCAGTCGATCCGCACGCAGATCTACACCCTGCCGCCGGAGACGGTGGTCTATCCCGGCCACGGCCCCGCCACGACTGTGGGTGAGGAGAAGGGCTTCAATCCCTTCGTGCGGGGCTGAGGAAGTGCCAGGCTCCCGCTCTTAACCATTCCCGTTCCATTCAGTCCTGATCGGGTACCCGAGAACGAGAATGAGTACGGGAACGATGACATCCGCATGGACAGCGCCCGGCGGTTGGCGCTGAATTCGGGGCATTCCGATGGACAGCCCGAACCACGAATTTTTCATGCGACGCGCCCTGGAACTGGCGCGGCAGGCGTGGGGTGCCACGCATCCCAATCCCATGGTGGGCGCGGTGCTGGTCGAGGATGGGCGCATCGTGGGCGAGGGTTTCCATGCCGAGGATGGCGGGCCGCATGCCGAGCGGCTGGCCCTGCTGGCCCGGGGCAAGCCGCCCCGGCCGGGGGCCACGCTCTACGTGACACTCGAGCCCTGCTCGACGGCGGGGCGCACCGGGGCCTGCACCGCGGCGATCATCGCGGCGGGGGTGAAGCAAGTCGTGGTCGGCGCGGTCGATCCGAACCCGGCCCATGCCGGGAAGGGTCTGGAGGTGCTGCGGGCCTCCGGGGTGGACGTGGTGGCGGGCGTCCTTGCGCAGGAGTGCACCGACCTCAACCTGATCTTCAACCATTGGATCACGCGGGAGGAACCGCTGTTCGCGGCCAAGGCCGCCGTGACGCTCGACGGCAAGATCGCCACGCGCACGGGCGAGTCGCGCTGGATCACCAACGAGGCCTCGCGCGCCGATGTCCACCGCTGGCGCCGGCTATTCCCGGGCATCGCGGTCGGCGCGATGACGGTGCTGAAGGACAACCCGAAGCTGACCGCGCGGACGGGCGGGACCGAGTGGTGCCCCTGGCGCTTCGTGTTCGACGGCCTGCTCCGCACCGTGGTCGAGAAGAACCTGCCGGGCGTCTACACCGACGCGTTCCGCGAGCGGACGATCGTGGTCACCACCTCGCACGGCGGCATGGGCTATGTGCGGAAGCTGCGCGACATGGGCATCAAGGTCTGGATCTTCGACTCCGGCACACAACGGGTGCCGTTTGCCGATTTCCGACGGCGCTGTGCGGCCGAGCGGATCAATGGCGTCTATTTCGAGGGCGGGTCCCAGCTGGTCAGCGAGGTGCTGCGCGCGCGCCAGCTCGACTACCTCATGGTCTACCGGGCCCCGATCCTGTTCGCGGACGAGAAAGGCCGGAGCATCTTCGGCGGAATGCGTCCGGACCGGCTCGACCAGGCGGTGCGCCTGGGCGACGTCCGCCACGAAACCTTCGGCGACGATGAACTGATGCGCGGCCGGGTGATTTACCCGGAGAAGCTCGTGATCGACGAGACGGCCTTCGGCGGCCGGGCCTGACGTGGGTGTGCCGATGAAGCTGCACTTGGCCTCGGGCAACGCCCACAAGGCGGAGGAATTCCGCGCGCTGGTGGCCGGCTCCGGGCTGCCGGTGGCCATCGTCTCCGCGCGGGAGGCCGGCGGCATGCCCCCGGTGGCGGAGGACACCGGCACCTTCGCGGGCAATGCGCGGCAGAAGGCGCAGGCCCTGCGCGCCCGCCTGCCCGCGGGTTCCTGGGTGGTGGCGGACGACAGCGGCCTGTGCGTCGCAGCGCTCGGGGGCGCCCCCGGGGTGGAGTCGGCCTACTTTGCCGGACCGGCGGGCGACGGAGCGGCGAACCTGGCGAAGCTGGTGCGGGAGCTGGCGGGCGTGCCGGACGAGCGGCGCGCGGGGCATTTTGTCTGCGTGCTACTGCTCGCCGGGCCGGACGGCCAGGAGTTCATCTTCGAGGGGCGTTGCGACGGCCGCCTGCGGCACGAGCCGCGGGGCGGGGCGGGTTTCGGCTACGATCCGCTCTTCGTGCCGGAAGGCGAGGGGCTGACCTTCGCCGAGCTGGGGGAGGCGGTGAAGAACCGCCTCAGCCACCGGGCCCGGGCGTGGGAAAAGCTCGCGGAGTGGCTCAGGGCGGCGACCGGTTAAAAGTTCAGCACGGACGCGTAGGCGGCGCGCTCCGTGGCGGACTGGAGTTCCCGCCACTTGGCAACTGCGACTCCCGAGGAGCCGCCGAGGTTCGCCAGCTGCTCGTCGTAGTGGAAGACGGAGTTCGAATCCATCTGGATGGTGTTGGCGATGACGGACCCGAAGAGGCTGCAGTTGCTGTCGATCTGGAAGCTCATGTTGGGGGCGTAGATCGGGCCGTACCAGTTCACGTTGCTGCTCAGGGTGAAGGTCTGGCTAGTGGGATTGGTCCCGTAGGTCAGGAAACGGTTCGGCTGGCCGCCGGCATTGAGGTCGTTGTTGCTGTCCAGCGAGATGTTGCCGTTGGTGTACAGCTCGAGCGTTGACGTGGTGCCGCTGAAGATGACGTCGGCGTTGCTGCTCGTGTGGATGGCCGTGACGCCGGAGTGATTCTCGAGCACCCAGACGACCGGGCCGTTGATCGTCAGGTTCTTGTTGCTGTCCATGTTGATCGCCGACCCGGAACCGAAGACGAAATAGTATTTCCCGTCGGCCGTGTTCAGCTGGTCGGTGCTGCCGTTCGGAAAGGTCCGGGGGGTCGTCACGGAGGAAGTGATGTAGTTGACCACCGTGGGGGAGGGCACGGTGATGGCCGGAAAGGTGTAGGAGAAGTCCCGGCGGATCCGGCTGGGGTCGACCTTCGGGTTGGACGGGCTGGTGGAACTGTAGATGCGGACGTTGCCGCTGGTGCTGACCGTGCCGCCGCCGGTGTTGGCGGTGCCGTAGATCTCGGCGTTGGAGGCCATGGTGATGGCGCCATTGGTCGCGCTGACCACCCCCACGTTGCCGTTGTCGCGCTTCACGCCCGTCGAGTAAGCGACCGCGGCGGTGGCGCTGTTGTTGTCGGGGTCCGAGTTCCAACTGTCCGAGCGCGCATTGCTGTTCATCCGCACCGTGCTGCGGGCGACCATCCCAATGCCGAAGAGGCCCCGGCTGCGCAGCGTGACCTCGACGAACTTGCTGAGGGCGGGGCCATCCGGGGGCGTGATCGTGGACTTCGCGACGATCAGGGGCGTGCCGCCGGTGTTGGTGTAGTAGTTGACGTAGACCCGCACGACGCCGGTGGCATTCGGGCTGGGAGTGAAGCCGGTAAAGGTCCGCGTGGCGGTCGTGCCCGACAGCGTCCAGCCGCTCCAGGCCGTGGCCGAGGCGACCCCGGTCGACTGGGTGTAGAAGGCGGCCATCGCCCGCTCGATGCCGACTTCCGCCAGGTCCACATTGCTGAGGCTGAGGAAGGAACGATTAGCTCCCTTCAGCGCCGTCGCGGCCATCTGGTAGTAGCTGACGAGCGAGATGCTGATCAGGGCGGAGAGGATGAGCGCCACGATCAGGACGGAACCGCGGTTGCGCGGGGAGGGGCGGGGTTTCATGGGTTCAAAGCGACAGTTTGTTTCGCAAAACAAACGAGGCGGAGATGGTGGTGTCAGTGGCGGCGGGCACGGTGCTGCTGCTGGAACTGATGGTGGTGGTCAGCTGAATCCGTTTGGTTTCGGCATCGGTCGTGGCCGTGACGTTGAGGCGATCAAAGCGGGAGAACGTCAGGCTGGTGACGTTGGCGATGTACCGGGTGCTGGTGGCGGTGGAACTCGCCGTGCCGGGCATCCGATAGAAATAATGGAAGGTGGTGCTGTTGGGGGTGGTGCCCCAGGCATAGGTGACCTGATTCGCATTGGACGTGTAGTTGTCGGGCACGGTCAGCGTGATCGACGAGTTGCTGTTCCAGGTAATGCCACTTGCCATGCGGAGGTCCTGCGACAGGTCCTCGAGGGCGCGGCGGGTCTGGGCATCCATCGTGGTGTAGGCGGAGAGATTGGCTCCGCTGCGGCCCAGGAACAGAAAAGTCGAGAGCACGCCGATCAGCACGAACGAGCCGATCGTGCCCCCGATCATCATCTCGACGAGGGTGAAGCCGGGCAGCCTTTTCCGGCCGCTAGGAACCATTGTAGATATAGTCATGGAGCCCGTACCTCGCGTAGTAGGTCGTCATGCTGCGGGAAATGCTGCGGCCGTCGTAGCCGGCCCACGTGATCGTGAGCGTGATCTGGCGGATATCGGTGGCGGGGGTCGCCACCGACCGGGTCAGGGCGAAGCGCGTGGCGACCGTGCTGCTGCCGGAAAAGATACTGTCGAGGGAGAGGGTCGTCGCGGTTTCCGGATAGGCGCTGACGGTGGCCCAATCGAGCATCCGGTACTGCTCCATCTGGCTGGTCATGATCTGGCCCGCGGTGGTGATGTTGCGGGCGGTGTCGAGCATCGCGAAACCGCGTTGGATGACCAGGATCGAGGTGGAGATTCCCATCGCCATGATCATGGAGGCGATGCCGACCTCCAGGATGGTGAAACCGCGCCGGCTGTGATGCCGGATCCGATCCGTGAACGTTCCGGTTGACGCCTTCCCGGGTTGGACCGACGGGGGAAGGTCTGGCGGGTGATGGGCTTCGATTTCGAGCGGGCAATTCATCAGCGGGGTGGGGTGTGCCAAACCGCTGAAGCTAACAGGAATGATTCGTTGCACCCAGTGCGCCATGGTCCCCAATCCGGCCCTAGGGAGAGGGGCCTGAACAGGCCTAGTGCCTTCAGGCTCCCCGGTGCATCAGGGGAGCGGCGCGTTCACGAGGCCGGCCGGCCGCAACGCGCCCAGCGGACTTCAGCCGGGATCCGGCTGGGCCGGGGACTGGCCCAGCGGCAGGAGCCGATCCGTCAGAGCGCGGCGACCTTCGCGGCGTAGGCGGCGGCGTTCAGGATGTAGCTAAAGTCGACGCGCCGGTAGGAGATCACCTGCGGGCAGATTGGCGGGTACTTGCCGTTGGCGAACGTCTGGTCGAAGCCCCATCGCCGGATCGGCGGCTGGTAATAGGAGATGGACCAGTCGGCGGTCTGGATGCGCGAGCTGAACATGGAGACCAAGGAGCCGCGGATGGCGACGGTGTTGGCTCCCCAGTTCTCAAGGAAGCGGGGCAGGTTGTGCACGCCGCCGCTGAAGATCTGGGTGCCCGACGCGGTGGGTGAGGTGGTGGTGGTCCCGGTGATGAGCGCGGCGGCGACCTCGGTGCTGCCGGAGGCCGAGGGAGCGGCGGTGGTGAAGCTGCCCCGGGCCGAACTGGCCACGTTGGCGGCCGGCGCGAGCTTCGTGCCGGAGCCGGTGCCGAAATAGTTCGGCGAGAGGATGGTCACGGCATCGGCCGCAATGGCCGAGGGCGCCTGGATGCTGGCGGTGATGGCGGTGCCCGGCGAATCATCGGGATAGAGGGCGGAGTTGTCCTGGGATCCGTGGCGTCGGCGTTGATGAAATTCTGCAGGGGGATGTTCTTCAGCTGCTCGATGTAACCCTGCACAATCGTGACGGCGCAGTTCTGGGACACGCTGGCCGCGGCGAGGCGTCGGGTCTGGACGAAGGACGCGAGGACGGCCGTCATGATCACGGTCATCAGCCCCATCGCGATGAGGACCTCGAAGAGGGAGAACGCGGCCGTGCGGCGCGGAAATGGCGGGGAATGGGGACTGGTGGGACGCATGGCGGTTCGATTTCACAAAACGCTAGCAGTAATAGTCGGACAGGCCTAGTCTTATATAGGCCTGAGTTAGCCCCTATCTCGATAGGTCCTAACGGATCTATTGCCGCAGGCGCAGGGATAGACCGGCGCCGTCCTGCCACCCGAGCCCCGTAGTTAAAGGACGGGCGTCTGGGCCGCCGCGAGGCTTTCGGGCGGTACGTGCAGGAGGATGGTGGTGCCGCGGCCGGGGGCGGACTGGATTTGCAGCTTGGCCCCGAGCTCACGCGCGCGGGCGGCCAGGTTCCGCTGGCCCTGCCGGCCTTCCGGGACCCCGGCCGGGTCGAATCCCACGCCGTCGTCGGCCACCTCGAGCCGGATGCCGCCGCCCTCGGCTTGCAGCGACACGCGGAGCGTCTTTGCGCGGGAATGGCGCAGGACGTTGCTGATTGCCTCACTCGCAAAAAACATCAGGTGGCTGCGTTGCCGCGGATCGAGGCGGTCGGCGAGGGCATCGTCGATCGCCACCTCGGTGTGCAGCTTCGGGTCGACCGGCTCGAGGAGGGCGCGGAAGACGGCGGACATCCGCCGGTTGGCGGCCGGCTCCGGCTCAAGGCGGTGGATGAAGGTGCGGAGCTCACCGATCACCTCGTTCACGACCACGAGCGACTGGCCGAGCATTTTGTCCGCCGCCGCGGGATCGGTGCGCAGCAGTCCCCGGGCCGAGGCCATGTTCATGCCGAAGGAGTAGATCTTCTGGATCGCGCCATCGTGCAGGTCGCGGCCGAGCCGCACCCTTTCATCCAGCGCCTCGCGCAGGAGCAGCCGCTGGTCCTGTGACTCCCCGACCAGCAGGGCGAGCAGGCCGATCTCATCGCGCTTGGTCTGCAGAGGTACCAGAATATGGTCGTCATCGCGCGCGATGCTTTCGCGGAGCAGGTTGAGTGGTTCCAGCACCCAGCGACGGAGGCAGGCCCAGAAGGCCAGCAGCGCGATGAAGCCGATGATCGCAATGGCGATCAGTTCGTAGGAGTCCTGGGTCTCGATCTGATCCAATTCCGGGGGCATGAACTGCAGGCCCAGCCAGGCCACCGGAGTCCCGTTGGGACCGTTGAGGGGAAAGGTCGCGAGGTCGTCGGGCAGGGAGGCGCGGTCCGGCACCGGGCCGAGCATCAGGGTGCCTTGGGTGATCGGCTCCAGGGCGGTGAGCCGCGCCCGGTCCCATTCCTTCGCGATCAGGAGGTGACCGACGGGGGGCTTGGCGCGCTCGCTGTCGTCGGAGGGCACGATGGCCGCGCCGTGAACCTCGTAGACCTTGCCGCCCTTGGTGACGAAGAAATCAAACGTGGGGCGGCGCAGCAGGGACTGGAGCTCCGTGAGTTCGAGCAGGGGGGAGTTGGCTTCCCCCTTGTCCGGCCAGCAGGCGTTGTAGAGCACCGTGCCGGCGGGGCTGAGCACCCACGCGCAGGTGATCTTGAAATCCTCGATTGAGTCGTCGATGTTCACCTCGGCCCACTTGGGGTTCGGTTTGGCGACAAACTCCACCATCTCGTCCCTCTGCGAGTAGTCGTCGGCAAAGTGGCGCCCGGCCTCGGTCTCCCGCTTGACCAGTTCCCGGAGCAGCGTCTCGCGTTCCTTGGTCTCGGATTTGGCGACCTCGCTCTGATGGGTTTTCTGCCAGCGGTCGATGCCGTAGATGGAAAGCAGCAGCCCCCCGAACAGGACGAGGAAGAGCAAAGAGAATCGGAGCCGCAGGTTCACTTCCCGGAGACTGGGCGCGATCGGCGCGGACGCGAAAAAAAACCACTAGGCCCGAACGCACGGGGTGGAGGGCCGTCGGACGTTGGGGTCAGTTGCTGCGCGGCTTGTCCTGCGCGTAAAGCGCCGCGGCCTGCGCGCGGCGCGAGACGTTCAGCTTGTCGAAGATGTTGCTGAGGTAGTTTTTGACCGTCTTCTCGCTGAGGTGGAGCTCGGAGCCGGCCTCCTTGTTGGTCCGCCCCTCGGCGATCAGCGCGAGCACCCGTTTTTCCTGCGGCGACAGCGCGGCGAGTGCGGCCCGCTCGTTGTTCGCGCCGCCGGTCCGGACCAGCTCGATCACGCGCGCGGTGACCGCTGGGTCGATGATGGACTTGCCGGCGGCCACCTCGCGGATCGCCTGCACGAGGCCCTGGCCGTTGATTTCCTTCAGCAGATAGCCGTGCACGCCGGCGCGGATCGCCTCCGCGATCAGGGCGTCGTCGGCCACCGAGGTGAGGATCAGGACGCGGGTCGTGGGCGAGGCCACTAGGATCTGCCGGCAGGCATCGAAGCCCGTGCCGTCGGGCAGGCGGATGTCGAGCAGCACCACGTCGGCCTTGCCCTTCGCGCAGGCCGGCGCGGCGCCGGCCACGGTACCGGACTCGCCGACCAGCTCGAGGCCGGGGTCGCCCGCCAGCAGCGCACGCAGGCCCATGCGCACGACTTCGCTGTCGTCGACGATGGCGACGCGGATCCGGGGGACGGCGGCGGATTTCATGTCGGCGGGAGGATGGGGAGCGTGACCAGCAGGCGCGCGCCTTCCGCCGGGCGGCTTTCGAGCCGCAGGTGGGCGCCGAGTTCGGTGGCGCGGGCGCGCATGTTGCCAAGGCCGTGGCCGCTGCTGCGCCGCGCCGGGTCGAAGCCGGCGCCGTTGTCCTGCACGAGCAGGCAGACCTCGTGGTCGCTGTGGTGCAGCCGCAGGGTCACGGCGCTCGCCTGACCGTGGCGGAGGCTGTTGCTGACCGCCTCGCGCGCGATCTGGAGGAGCTCGGCGCTCTGGGCCTCGGTCAGCAGGCCGGTGGCATCCTCGTCAATCCGCAGGTTGAACGCCACCTCACGCCCGGCGCGAAGCTCCTCGATGAGGGCCGCCACGGCCTGGGTGAAACCGGCGTGCCGCAGGTTCTCGGGGGCCAGACCCGTGATATAGGTGCGCACCTCGCGGATGGTGGCGTTGAGACTGTCGAGACACTGCCCGAGCCGCCGATCGGCCTCGGCCGGATCGGTGCGGGCGAGGTTGCGGGCGGACTCAAGCGTGAGGCCAACCGCGTAGAGCGATTGGATGATGCCGTCATGCAGGTCGCGCCCGAGGCGGATTTTTTCCTGCAGCGACTGGCCGAGCCGGCGCTGGTTGAGCAGCGCGTCCTCCTCGGCCCGCCGGCGCTCGTCGCGCTCGCGGTTGAGTTCCTGTCCTTGGGCGACCGAGGTGCGGGCGAGATGTTCAAGGGTGCCGGTTTCGGCGTGGCTCTGGGTGGCGAAGGTCGCGCCGGTGCCGGCGCGGCTATGACCGAGTAAAACGATGCCGACGAGCAAGGCCGCCACGGCCGGGACAACGACGACGAGTCCGAGGAGGAGGCGTTCGTTGACCATGGCCTGGCGCAAGGTGGGGGACATGGAGACGGTCACGTGGGCCGTACCATCCTGGGGCGCAAGCGGCCGCACGGAGTAGTCGAATTCCAGATCGGTCGGGACCCGCAACAAGCCGCCCGGGTTGGGCGTCACGACGATTTGCACCCCGAGCAACTTGGCGTGGACGGGCAGGGAGCGGTCGAAACCCGGCGCCTTGGGATCGACCGGCAGCGCAGCCAGCAAGTCCGCGAACTGCTGCCGCTTTTCGTCCACCAGTTCCGTCCGGATCTGCGCCGTCTGGCGCTGCAGCCAGCCCCGGGCGAGCAGGCCCGCCCCGACCAATCCGAGCAGGAGCAGGACCGAGTAGCCGATGAGGCGGGGAAGGGAGTTCATGCCGGCTGGACCATCGGCTGTCAGGCTGCACGGGTTCGGGTCACCGTCAAAACTTTCGACATTTGCCCCGGGGCACCTTTCGCTGGCCGGCCCTGACCATGAAACCGTTCTATATCACCACCGCGATCGACTACGCGAACGGTTCGCCGCACCTCGGCCATGCCTACGAGAAGGTGCTGACGGACGTGATTGCCCGTTTCCGGCGACAGATGGGCGACCAGGTCCACTTCCTCACCGGCACCGACGAGCACGGCCAGAAGGTCCAGGCCACCGCCCGCAAGCAGGGCGTCTCACCGCAGGAATTCGTCGACGGCATCAGCGCCCAGTTCGAGGCGCTGCTGCCGCGCCTCGGCGTGACCAACGACGACTTCATCCGCACCACCGAGGAGCGCCACAAGGCCGTGGTCTGCCGCCTGCTCCAGCAGCTCTTCGACCAGGGCGACATCTACCTCGCGGAGTACAAGGGTTACTATTCAACCCGCCAGGAGCAGTTCCTGCAGGAGAAGGACCGCCAGTCCGACGGCTCGTGGCCGGAGCTTTTCGGCGAGGTCACCGAGATCACGGAGTCGAATTACTTTTTCCGCCTGAAGAAATACCAGCCATGGCTGCAGGAATTTCTCGCGGCCCATCCCGACTGGATCTTTCCGCGTTTCCGCCACGCGCAGGTCGCTGAGTTCCTCAAGGAGGACCTCAACGACCTCTGCATCTCGCGACCGCGCGAACGCCTCGAGTGGGGTATCACGCTGCCGTTCGACGCGAAGTACGTGACCTATGTCTGGTTCGACGCGCTCGTGAACTATTACTCCGCGGTGGCCGACCGCCCCGGCGTCTGGCCGGCGACGTGGCACGTCATCGGCAAGGACATCCTCGTGCCGCCGCACGCCGTCTACTGGCCGGCCATGCTTCATGCGTTGGGGCTCCCGCTGCCGGGCGGCATCATTGCCCACGGCTGGTGGTCGATCCGCGGCAGCAAAATGTCCAAGAGCACCGGCAACGCCCTCGACCCGCTGACGCTGGTCGACGAGTTCGGCGCCGATGCCTTCCGCTATTTCCTCATCCGCGAGATGAACGTTGGCCAGGACAGCGACTTCACGCGCGAGCAGTTCCTCGTGCGCTACAACAGCGAGCTGGCGAACAATCTCGGCAATCTCGTCAACCGCACGCTGAACATGACGACCCGCTTCGCCGGCGGCGCCGTGCCGGCCGCGGCCGACCTGCTGGATCTCGACCGCGAGCTGCGCGCGCTGTGGGACAAGACCCGCGACGAGTTCCTCCCGCTTTGCGAGGGCTTCCAGTTCCATACGGCGCTGGAGCGGGCGATGTTTTTCCTGACGGAGACCAACGCCTACATCGAGAAGCGCGCGCCGTGGAAACTCGGCAAGTCGGCCGAGCCGGCCGACCAAGCCCTGCTGCGCACCACGCTCGCCACGATGGCCGAGGCGCTGCGCCTCGCGGTCTCGCTCATCCGGCACGTCACGCCCGCCTCGACGGAGCGTATCCACGCCGTGCTCGGCTACACCCCGGGCCCGGTCTGGCGCGACGAACTCGTCTGGGGCGGCAAGCTCACCGGGGCCAAAGTCGCGGAGGCGCTCGTGCTTTTCCCGCGGCCCGCGCCGCCGACGGCGTCGGCCAAGCCGGAGAAAAAAGGGTAGGGGCCGACCTCCGGGCGGCCCGGTCTCGAACCCGGCCCGCCGGGACGTCGGGCCCTACCGGCTTTTTCCGCCCACCGCCCTCGGTCCACCGTCCACCGCCTACCGCATGACCATCCTCCCGCTCGATCCCGTCGCCAACGCGACCCCGGAGGCGTTGCGGGCATTCCTCGGTGAATGCGCAGCGGCGGCGCAACGCGCGGGCCGGCCGCGGCTCGTCAGCATTTCCCTCCAGGTCGGGGCGCTCGATCCCTTGGCCGTGCTGGAGTCCATCTTCGAGCCGGACCAGCCGCATTTCTACGCGGAGCGGCCTGACCTGGAGACGGCGATCGCCGGGGCGGAGGTGGCGGCCGAATTTGAGACGCAGGGTCCGGACCGCTTTCGAGCGGTGCAGGGCTGGGTGGATGACGTGCTCGAGCACGCGATCGCTGTGGGCGATGTGAACGCCCCGTTTGGCGGGCCGCATTTTTTCACCGCCTTCACGTTCCTCGATGAAACCGAGCCTGGGGAGGAGTTCCCGGCCGCCCGGGTGTTCGTCCCGCGCTGGCAGGTGGCGCGCGCGGGTGGAGTCACCACGGCGGTCGCGAACTTGCTGGTCGCCCCCGGGGCCGACCTGGACCAGCTCGCCGCCCGGGTCTGGCGGGCGCATGGCCGATTCCGCGCGTTCGATTTCCGGTCCAAGGAATCCGGCCCGGCCGGCGTGGGCGTTTCGCCTGCGATCCGATCCGGGGAGACGGGTGATTATCGTAACGCCGTAGCCCGGGCATTGCCCCTGATCGAATCAGGCGCCCTCGGGAAAATTGTCCTCGCGCGGGCCATTGATCTGGCGGCGGGCACGGCCCTGCATCCGCTGGAGTTGCTCAATGGCCTGCGGCAGCGCTTTCCCAGCTGCTACGCCTTCTCCTTGGCGAACGGGCGCGGGCAAAGCTTCATCGGCGCGAGCCCGGAACGCCTGGTGCGCGTCAGCAAGGGCCTGCTTGAGACCGAGGCACTGGCCGGCTCGATCCGGCGCGGCACGGGCGCCAGCGAGGACGCCGGCCTGGCGGCGGAGTTGGCGCACAGCGACAAGGACCAGCGGGAGCACAGCCTGGTGCTGGAGGCCGTCGCGGGCCGGCTTAAGGCGCTCGGCCTGATCCCGGAATTCCCCGCGGTGCCGGGCCTGTGCAAGCTGGCCAATGTGCAGCATCTCCACACTCCGGTCCGTGCCGCACTCGGCGACAAGGTGCGGCTGCTCGATGCGGTGGCGGCGCTGCACCCGACGCCGGCGGTCGGCGGCTGGCCGGTGGACGCGGCCGTGGCCCGCATCCGTGACCTGGAAGGCTTTCCGCGCGGACTCTACGCCGGGGCGATCGGCTGGATGAACGCCCGCGGCGGCGGCGAGTTTTTTGTCGGCCTGCGCTCGGCCCTGATCGAGGGCAACCGGGCCCGCCTCTACGCCGGCGCCGGCATCGTGGCCGGCTCGACCCCGGAGAAGGAGTTCGCCGAGACCGAGCTGAAATTCCGCGCGATGCGCGACGCGCTCTTGGGGTGAACAGACTTGATGGATCACGCCGCCGGCTGCTCGTGAGGGTCATTTACTAGATGACACGGAGACAGATGCCCGGCCGATACCGAAGCCGGCGGGCGGAGGTGGTTGGCCCGCACCACGGTCATGATTAAATGACAGTGGCAGGAGGGCCGGCGGGAATTTTTCGCGGTTTCCATCCGGGATCGTCTGGTGCAGCGTGCGGTCATGTCCCGCGCGGTTTTTCTGTTTGTGGCGCTTTTGCTGCCCGTTGGGGTGCTGCGTGCGGCCGAGGCACCATCATTGGTTCCGGCCGCGGAGGCGCTGAACGTGCCGACGGCGGCGCGGGTGGCGGCGCTGGCGGCGGCGGGAGGGGAGGAGCGCTGGGGCGACGTGGCCGCCGCGGCCCGGGCCGCCGCGCTCGCGGCGTATGCGCAGGACCGGACCCAGGCGGCCGGGGCCTGGCTGAACCTGCAGCGCTGGGCCGGGCTGTTCGGCGAGCCGCAGCGCGACTTCGTCGGTCGCTGGATCCCGGTGCTGGTCGCGGTGAAGGCCAACCACCCGAACATGCCGGGGCGCTTCGCGACCAGCGAGCAGCCGATGGGGGCGTCGGTGCCGGCCGAGCTGCGGGCCTGGCTGATGGGCAATGCGGCCGTGTCGGACGAATTCTTCTCGTTGCTCTCCCCGGTCGACTACGTGCCCGGGGTCTTCGGCGTGCTTACGGACCTTTATCAGGCCGACCCGGCTCGTTTCCGCGATTACCCGTCGCTCGCGCTCGCGCTGGCCGTGGTCTACGATGTGCCGCCGCCGCCGGACTGGCCGCACGGCCAGGTCTCGGCCGGCGCGCTGCCGCGGAGGCTGCGGCCGGTGCGCGAGGCTTTCGCCTGGTGGGTGCGGGAGGACAAGGCGGGCCGGACCCACCACCGGCTCAACCGCCTCGGGGCCGACGAGCTGAAGTTTGTCGTCGACGCGGCCGCGCCCGCGGCCGAGCTCGAGTGGTCGCAGCGCACGGTCACGCTGCCGCTCGCGGACTTTGCCAAGGTTTATCCCCTCGTCCGCTACCGGATGGAGCGGGTGCAGGCGCAGGCGTACCTCTGGCCGGGCCCGACCTACCGGCTGGCCGACATCCTCCAGACCGGCGGCATTTGCGTGGACCAAGCGTACTTTGCGACGGAGGCCGGCAAGGCGCGGGGCATCCCGACGCTGCTCTTCCGCGGGGCGGGGCTCGACGGACGGCATGCCTGGTTCGGCTATCTTGATGCGGAGCAGCGGTGGCAGCTCGACGCCGGCCGCTACGCCGAGCAGCGGTTCGTCACGGGTCTCGTGCAGGACCCGCAGACGTGGACCGGCCTCAGCGACCAGGAACTCAAGTTTCTCTCAGGGCGTTTCCGGGCGCTGCCGGCTTTCGCCCAATCCCGCGTGCACAGCCTGGTCGCGGCCGAGCTGCTGCGGGGCGGGAACGCCGGTGCGGCGGCGGCGAGCGCGCGCAAGGCCGTGAATTATGAGGGCCGCAACCTCGAGGCGTGGGAGACCCTGCTGGCCGCACAGCAGGCGCAGAAGCTGCGCCCGGAGCAAACCGAGGCGACCTTGCGCGAGGCGGCACAGGCCTTTCAGAAGGCGGGCATCCCGGACCTGGAGATCGGCTACCTGAACCGCCTCATCACCAGCCTGCGCGGCCGGGGCCAGACCAGCCAGGCCGACTTCGAGGAAAAGCAGCTCGTGCGCAAGTACCAGTCCGGGCGCACCGATCTCGCCATCCAGCAGGCCGGCGAGATGCTGAAGCGCAGCTTTGCCACCCAGACGGTCGCCGAACAGATCAAGACCTACAACGCCGCCGTGGACAACTATGGCCGCGGGGCGGGCATCGAGTTCTTCGACGAGATCGTGGTGGTGTTCGCCGAGCATCTCCAGCAGCTGCGCGAGCCGGCCGCCGCGCTCGAGGCGGTCCAGCGCGCCCGCGGCACGCTGCGCGTCGAAGCAGGCAAGCAGCTCGAGCGCGAGATGACTGCGCTGGAGACACGGCTGCGCAGCAGGTGAGAAAGATCGCGGGCGCGGCGCGACGAGTCAGCGCGCCGGGAACTCGGGTAATGGTACAGTTTGAGGATTGGGCGCGGCTGTAGGAGCAGCTTTACGCCGCGATTCCGGCGAATATCGCGGGATAAACCCGCTCCTGCATTCAAAATGTACCACTGCCGGGAACTTGCCTCGATTTGTCCGAAAAAGAGATGATTGGGAGAAGGACAAGCATTGGATCTGCCGGATGCTCGGCCTTGGGCGCACCAGGGGGAGTGGCACGTATTGGCTATAGCCGGGTCGGTGAACCCGGTGCCGGCCTCAACGAGGCCAGCTACAGATCCGGGAATCGTCCAAAACGTGCTGCCACCGAACCCAGGGCGCCCCGACGGGTCGGTGCCTCGCTTGGCGCATCGTTGCGCTCCGGATATTTTCACGGAATCGTGACCATCCAGTACTGGACTTGTCTCTGGGAATCGGCATGCTGGCCTTGTCCCCGGTCACTCCCCGATCGTCCCGCCGATGATTTACCCCGTGATTTCGCTGCCCCCCCGTCTGTCGTTTGCCGCGGTCATCCTTGGCCTCGTCGCCCTGTTGGCGGGCGTGCGGTCGCTTGAGGCATCCGAATACGACCAGCGGATCGCCGGGCTCTCGACGCGCGGGCTCGCCGGGTCCGGCAGCAACGTGATGATCGCCGGCTTCGTGATCCAGCAGGGGGCGCCGAAGACTGTGCTCCTCCGCGCGATCGGGCCGGGACTCGCCGCCCAGGGAATTTCGCAGGGCACGCTGGCCGATCCCCTGCTCACGCTCTTCGACAGCCGGGGCAGTGCGCTGCTTTCCAACGACAACTGGTCGGCCACCGACGAGTCCGTGATGCGCTCGGTTGGCCTGGTGCCTCCGGTGCGCGGCAGCTTGGATGCGTCGATCGTCGTCACGCTGCCCACCGGGGTCTACACGGCGCAGGTCAGCACCGCCGCCGGGGCCACGGGCATTGTCCTGCTCGAGGTCTATGATGTCAGCGGCCCGGCGCGCCTGATGGCGATTTCCACGCGGGCGCCGGTCGGCTCGGGCGGCAACGTCCTCATCGCCGGCATGATCGTTTCGCCGGGCACGCTTTACCGGCGTTTGGTGCTGCGGGCGGGCGGGCCGATGCTCGCCCCGCTGCTGGCCCCGGGGACGGTCGTGCTTTCCAACCCGACCATGTCGGTCGTCGATTCACTCGGCCGGGTCGTGGCGACAAACGATGATTGGGACGCGGGTGGAGCGAATGCGTCCGGGCAGATTGCCGCGGCCTTCAATCAGGCGGGCATGGCCCCGCTCACCCCGGGCAGCCGCGATGCCGCGCTGGTCCTCGACCTGCCGCCCGGCACTTATACGATCCTCGCGGGCAACGTCGATGCCTCGACCGGTGTCGGCTTGGTGGAGGCCTACGACATTACCCCGGATGGCGGTCTCCCCAGCGACGGCGGCGCGGCCGTGGGGGTGCCGACCGCCGCGCTCTTCATGGCGAACCTGAGGACGCCGGGGACGGCGGGCGCGACGGGTTACGGCACCGCGACCATTCAGCTCTCGGCCGACGAGAAATCGGTGATCATTGGTCAGACCTTCTACAATCTATCCGGGCGGGCCACCTCCGCGCACCTGGCGATCGACGGAAACTATATCACGGGCCTGCCGACAACGCAGACGTCCGGCTTTGGCTGGACCATCACGGGCAGCGGGGCCTATAGCGCGGCGGACATCGTGTCGGCGCTGAAGGCCGGCCGGGTGTACGTCAGCATCGACACGGCGGCGAACCCAGCCGGCGAGTTGCTCGGCACCTTCGCGCGCACCAGCGGTGCGGCCATCTTTGCGCTCCCGGCGGCGGCCCCGGCGCTCTCCTTGGCGACCGTCTCGGCGCAGGACGCCGCCCGTTTCCTTAATCAGGCGACCTTCGGACCCACCACTGCCGAAAGCGCCGCGGTCCGCCAGCGTGGTTACTCCACCTGGATCGCCGACCAGATGGCTCTGCCCGCCACGCTCCACCGGACCGCGACCTTGGCCGACTTCGAGGCTTATACGCGCAATGCCACCACGACCAGTGCGGTGCCCACCAACCGCCAGGCCGCCTGGTGGCGGATCTCGGTCACGGCTCCCGACCAGCTCCGGCAGCGCGTGGCCTTCGCATTGAGCGAGATCTTCGTCATCTCCGACCAGAACACGACCATCAATGGTGCGACCGAGGGTGCGGCCAACTACTACGACCTGCTGGTGCAGGGCGCCTTCGGGAATTTCCGGCAACTCCTGGAGGATGTGACCCTGAGCCCGATGATGGGCATCTACCTGAGCTCGCTCCGGAACGGCAAGGGCACGTTCGATGCTCAGGGCAAAGTCCTCACTTCGGCCGACGAGAACTACGCGCGCGAGGTCATGCAGCTCTTCACCATTGGCCTGCGCCAGCTCCAGCCGGATGGCACGCTCAAGCTCGACAGCACCGGCCAGCCCATCGCGACCTACGACCAGACCACGATCTCCGAGATGGCGAAGGTCTTCACCGGCTGGGCATTCGCCTCGAACCTGGCCAACCCCAATTTCCGTTCGTCGACCGCCGACTACCTCAACCCGATGCGGCTTTACCCGGCGTTTCATGACGACACCGCGAAGACGATCGTGGACGGCCGCGTGATCCCGGTCAACCAGGGCGGCGCGGCGGACCTTCGCATGGCGCTCGACGGGCTTTTTCAGCACGCGAACACGGGGCCCTTCTTCGCGCGGCAGATGATCCAGCGGCTGGTGACGAGCAACCCGAGCCCGGGCTATGTCTACCGGGTCGCGCAGGTTTTCGCCAACAACGGTTCCGGGGTGAGGGGTGATATCGGCGCGGTGGTGCGCGCCATCCTGCTCGACTACGAGGCCCGCTCGCCCGCGCTGCTGGCCAACGCGGCCTTCGGGAAGCTCAAGGAACCTCTGCTGCGGGCGACCGCGATGTTCCGCGCGCTCGGCGGGGGTTCCAACAGCGGGCGGATCAACATCTCCAGCCCGGACACCTTGCTGGCGCAGGCATCGCTGCGTTCTCCGACGGTGTTCAACTTCTTTGAACCGGCCTATGTCCTGCCCGGCCTGCTCAGTCAGGCTGGTATGTACGCTCCGGAGTTCCAGATCCTTACCGACACCACTGCGATCACGGTTCCGAACTTCTACTACACTTACATCTACACGACGCGCACGGCCACCGATCCGAACTCGCAGACCATCGGGCTGACGCTCGACTTCCTGCTGCCGCTTGCGCGGACGCCGGGACCTCTGGTGGACCAACTCGACCAGCTCCTGGCGGGCGCGACCCTTTCGCAGGCCGCCAAGGACCGGGTCATCGCCGCCCTCAATGCCGTGCCGGGTTCCACCAGCGACCTCGAGCGCGTCCGCGCCGCGGTCTATCTCATCATGACCACCGCGGGCGGCGCGGTGCAGAAATAACCGGCGGCAACAAACCCATGAAAACCCCGTCCGGACCCCATGATCCCACCCGGCGCCGTTTCGTCGGCCAATGCTGCGCCGCCGTGGGCGCCACCGGTTTGCTCTCCGCGCTGGCCCAGCTCCGCGTACTCGGGGCCGTCGCCAACCCCCCGGCCGGCGACTACAAGGCGATCGTCTGCCTCTTCCTTGCCGGTGGTAACGACGCCAATAACCTCATCGTCCCGTCCGACACCGCGGGCTACAACGCCTACGCCGCTGGCCGCGGCGCGCTCGCCCTGCCGCGCACGGGTCTGCTCGGCGTTAATGTCACGGCCAACGACGGCCACTCCTACGGGCTGCACCCCGCGATGCCGGAGCTGCAGGCGCTTTTCAATCAGGGGCGCTCCACGGTCATGGCGAATGTCGGCACCCTCTGCGTGCCGACCACCAAGGCCCAGTACACCGCGCGCTCGGTCCCGCTGCCCAACCAGCTTTTCTCCCACAACGACCAGCAGGTGGAATGGCAAAGCAGCTTGCCGGACCGCGCCTTCACCACGGGCTGGGGCGGGCGGCTCGCGGACCTCGTGAACGCGTTCAACCAGAACAACGCGATCTCAATGTCGATCAGCCTGAACGGCCAGAACTCGTTCCAGGTTGGCAACACGGTCGCCCAGTACTCCGTGAATTCCACCGGCGCCGTGGCCATGAGTGGCACGGCCACGGGCACGACCACGCTCGCGGGCGTGCGGACCAAGGCTCAGAGTGACCTGCTCGCCGCGCAGCAGCCCGGCCTGATGGAGACCGCCTTCGCTACGCAGACCACCAGCGCGATCTCCGACAGCGCCCTCGTCTCGGGTTTCCTGAGTGGCAATCCCACCTTCAGCACGGTCTTTCCCACGACCTTTCTCGGCAGCCAGCTCCGCACCATTGCCCGCCTCATCGCCGCCGCGCCGCAGCTCGGACTCCGCCGGCAGGTTTTTTTCGCCCGGGTGGGCGGCTGGGATTTGCATGATGACCAGGTGGTGGCCGGCAACACCGGCACCGGCGCCCATGCCAATCTGCTCAGTGACGTCAGCAAGAGCCTCGCCGCCTTCTACAACGCGACCGTTGAGCTGGGCGTCGGGCAGATGGTGACGACCTTCACGGCGTCGGACTTCGGCCGGACCTTCAACACCAACGGCGACGGCTCGGACCACGGCTGGGGCAGTCACCACCTGATCATGGGCGGCGCGCTGCGCGGCGGCCAGATCTACGGGCGCATGCCGGACTGGACGATCAACGGCCCGGACGACACCGGCCGCGGCCGCTGGATCCCGAGTACCAGCGTGGACGAGTACAGCGCGACGATGGCGTCGTGGTTCGGCGTGAGCGCGACGAACCTGCCCGTGGTGCTGCCCAACATCGGCCGCTTCGCGAATCCGAACCTGGGATTCCTGGGCTGAGGTAGGGCGGAGGTGTCACCTCCGCCGCGATGTTTCGGCCGATCACCGTCGGCTTACCGAAAAATCCTCCGGGCGAGGGAACGCAGACCACAAAAGAGAATTGATGTAGGCCGGCAGACCTCTGCCGGCGGATTGCGGTCCGTTTCTTGCCCTCTCACCTTCGTCCTCAGCCCATGCGCCGTCCTTCCACGCCCGCCATCATCCTCGCCGTCTTCGCCCTGCTGGCGTGGTGGATGATCCGAACGAGGTCGGCGACGACACCCGTTCCGCCGAAGCCTGCCGTGGTTGCCCCAGCGGTAACTTCGTCCGGCCCGAACCCGGCTCCACCCACCGCGGCGCCCGCTGTCGCCGGTGTCGCCCAGGCCCCCGATCCCGAGCGCAGCACCCTCCTCGACGACCTCAACCAGCCCGCGGGCACGATCCAGTCCGACCTGCGCTTGGTGCAGGAGGTCTTCGTGGCGTGGCGGACGAATTTCCCGCGCGACGGCAACCCGGTGGGGGAGAATGCCGACATGACGCGGGCCCTGGCCGGCGCCAATGCGCTGAACCTGGCGCTGGTGCCGAGAGATCACTCCGCGCTCAACGCCGCGGGCGAACTCACCGACCGCTGGGGCACCCCGTTCCGCTTTCACCAACTCGCCGGCGACCGGATGGAGATCCGTTCCGCCGGGCCCGACCGGCGCTTCGGGAACGCCGATGACGCGATGTTGACGCCGTAGCAGAAATCAATCCCGGAACAGACGGTCGAGGTACTGCTTCGGGTTGCGCAGGAAATGGCGGTACACTGACACGCCCTCGAGGTCGTCGTAGGCGACTGGGCGGATGCCCTCGGGGCTGAATTCCAGGATCTGTGCGTCCGGGTAGCTGGCGATGATCGGCGAGTGGGTCGCGATGAGGAACTGCGAGCCGGCGGCCACGGCGTCGCGAAGCTGGAGCAGGAAGGCCAGTTGCGAGTGGGGGGAGAGCGCGGCCTCGGGCTCGTCGAGGAGGTAGAGGCCCTGCGGAACGATCCGTGACTGGAAGACCCGGAGAAAACTCTCGCCGTGCGAGACGGCGCCGAGGTCGCCGTAGCGCTCGGTCAGGCGGCTTTTCTGGCCGAGCAGGTAGCCTTTGACCCGGGGGTCGTCGGCGTGTTTGTCCGCGTAGCCCTGCAGCTCGTCGGACAACTCGCGATTGCGACGGGCGAAGTTAAAGAAGTCCTCGGCACGGAGGAAGAACCCACGGGCGGTGCGTTTGCTCCACGTGAGCTTGAGCGCCTTCGCCAGCGGCCGGATGGCGTCGAGGCTCGGGTCGCGTTTCAGGTCGGTGCCGCCGACCACGACCCGGTTGCTGGCGATCGCGAGGGCCTCGAGCAGGGAGGACTTCCCGGTGGCGTTGGCCCCGATGAGGAACGTGACCGGCGCGGTGAGCACGAGGCGGTCGAGGCTCCGGATCGTGGGCAGGGCGAAGGGGAAACCCTCGGTGCGGTCGGTGGTCTTGGCGATTTCCCGGAGGTGGAGCATGGGGATCGGTCCGATCGGTCGGATCAGACTGATCGGTCGGATGCCCGCTTTGGCGAGCCGGATTCACCGGCGACAGCCAGAAACGCGGTCAGGGCCGGATCGGGCGGGGGAGCGCCCCGCCAGCCGAGCACCAACCGGCTTTCCGGGGCTGGACCCCGGAGCGGACGGAAGACGATCTCCGGTGGCAGATGCTTCGCCTCCGACGGCGTCATGAAGGTCGCGCCCAGCCCGGCGCGCACGAGGCCCACGCCGTTGGCGCGGGGCCAGACCTCCTCGGCGATGCGCGGACTGACGCCGGCGCCGGAAAACGCCGCCATGATGCGGTCGTGGAAGCCGGGGTTGTTGGCGCGGGGGAAGAGCACGAAGGGCGTGTCCGCGAGATCGCGGAGGGAGAGGGCGGTCTTGCGGGCGAGGGCATGGTCGGCCGGCAGAAGGACGCCGTTCTTCTCGCGGAGCAGCAGACGGGTCTGGAGGCCGGGCGGCAGCGTGGCGTCGGGATGGAAAAACCCGCAGTCGATGTCGCCCGCCAGCAGGGCTGCAAGCTGGACCGAAGTGGGCGACTCGTTAAGCTCGATCCGCACGCCGGGATAGCGGCGGCTGAATTCGCGGACGATCCGGGGCAGCTCCGTCGCCATTGCGAGGCCGGTGAACGCGACGCGCAGGTGGCCCGACTGCCCGCCGGCGAGCGCGCGGATGTCGCCCGGGATGGCCGCGAGGCCGCGGAGCAGCGGCTCGATCCGCTCCAGCAGAGCCTTGCCGGCAGGGGTGATCTCGACCCGGCGCTTGGTCCGGTTGAGCAGATCGGCGCCGAGCATTTCCTCAAGTTGCGCGATGCTGCGGGAGAGGGCCGGCTGGGCGACCGAAAGCGCCTCGGCCGCCTGCCGGAAATGCAGCCGCCGCGCCACCTCGCGGAAATAGACGAGGTGCCGGAGCTCAAAGGGATACTGATACTCGCGAGGCATCACAGACCTTGAAACAAGTATTTCCCGGTATGACAAGACCCTGCTAGTGTTTGTCCCTCGTTCTCGTTCTCCTACCCGTTCTCGTTCTCCAATGATCGGAGATCGAATTCGAGAAAGAGAAAGAGTAGGAGAACGAGAACGATTTAATCCCATGCCCGAATCCCTCTTCCAAAAAGTCTGGAACGCCCACGCGGTCCGCACCCTGGCCAATGGCCAGACCCAGCTCCTCATCGGCACGCACCTGATCCACGAGGTCACGTCGCCCCAGGCCTTCGGCATGATGCGCGACCTGAAGCTCAAGGTCCTCATGCCGCACCGCACGTTCGCCACGGTGGACCACATCGTGCCGACCGACCAGTTCCAGGAGCCGTACCGCGACACCCTCGCGCAGGCCATGATGGACGAGATCCGGAAAAACTGCGCCGAGTTCGGCATCACCTTCTTCGACCGCGCCTCGGGCAAGCAAGGCATCGTGCACATCGTCGGTCCCGAGCAGGGCATCACCCAGCCGGGCACCACGATCGCCTGCGGCGACTCCCACACCAGCACCCACGGCGCGTTCGGCGCGATCGCCTTCGGCATCGGCACCAGCCAGGTGCGCGATGTGCTCGCGACCCAGACGATGGCGCTCGGCCGGCTCAAGGTCCGCCGCATCGAGGTCTACGGCCAGCTGCGCCCGGGCGTTTACGCCAAGGACGTCATCCTCCACATCATCCGCCAGCTCGGCGTGAACGGCGGCACGGGCTACGCCTACGAGTACGCCGGCGAGGTCTTCGACCGCTTCTCGATGGAGGAGCGCATGACCGTCTGCAACATGTCGATCGAGGGCGGCGCCCGCGCGGGCTACGTCAATCCCGACGAGACCACCTTAGCCTACCTCAAGGGCCGTCCCTACTCGCCGAAGGGCGCGGACTGGGACGCCGCCGTGGCGCGTTGGAAGTCCTTCGCCTCCGATGCCGGCTGCAAGTACGACGATGTCGTGCGCATCAACGCGGCGGACATCGCACCGAGCGTCACCTGGGGCATCAATCCCGGCCAGGGCATCACGATCAACGAGAACGTCCCGAGCCCGGACACCGCCACATCGGAAGACGACAAGGCCGGCATCATCGAGGCGCTGGCCTACATGAAGCTGCCCGCGGGCGCCCCGATCAAGGGCACGAAGATCGACGTGGCCTTCCTCGGCTCCTGCACCAACGGCCGCCTCTCGGACTTCCAGGAGGTCGCCAAGTACGTCAAGGGCCGCAAGGTCGCCCCGGGCGTCAAGGCCATCGCCGTCCCCGGTTCGCAGATCGTCGCGCTCCAGTGCGCCAAGCTCGGCCTCGACAAGATCCTGGCCGAGGCCGGCTTCGAGTGGCGCGAGGCCGGCTGCTCGATGTGCCTCGCAATGAATCCCGACAAGCTCATCGGCGACCAGCTCTGCGCCAGCTCCTCCAACCGCAACTTCAAGGGCCGCCAGGGCAGTACCACCGGCCGCACGCTCCTCATGAGCCCGGTCATGGTCGCCGCCGCGGCGATCACGGGCCGGGTGTCGGACGCGCGGGAGGTCTTCGGCGTCAGCTGATCCCAGTAGCGAGTAGTGGGTAGCGAGTAGCGAGCATCACACGCGACCGCACCTCCGACCTACTCGTTACCCACTACCCGCTACTCACTACTTTACCACCATGGCTCTCGCAAAAATCACCTCCATCTCCGGCCGCGCCGTTTACGTCCCCGGTAACGACATCGACACCGACCGCATCATCCCGGCGCGCTTCATGAAGTGCGTCACGTTCGACGGGCTGGGTGAGTTCCTCTTCTATGACGTCCGCAAGAACGCCGACGGCACCGACAAGCCGCATCCGCTGAACGAGGCGCGCTTCAAGGGTGCGACGATCCTGTTTTCCGGGGCCAACTTTGGCTGCGGTTCGTCCCGCGAGCACGCGCCGCAAGCGCTCCAGAAGTACGGCTTCCGG
>CAMDOO010000017.1 GCA_945903545.1 Opitutus sp. GAS368
ATGCAGATCTTCGCGCTTGGCGCCGTGTCGATCTTCAGGGGCCGGTACCGCAAGGTCACCCTCCTCGCCTTCTTCCTCTTCGCCACCAGCCCGCTCTTCGGCCTCGGCACCCTCTACCAGCTGATTGCCCAGGTCGGCGGCATCTCGCTCCTGCTCGCGGCCGCCGCGGTGCTGGTTTCCACCCGCTACCTGACGTGGCGCAAGGTGTTGCTCGCAGGTCTGATCACGGCCTGCCTCGCCATCCTTTACCCGGAGGTGGCGCCGTTCCTCGCGCTGAGCATCCTCCTTTTCGCGCTCCACGTCCGCACCACCGAGCGCGCCCGCTTCAACCGCTATGTCGTCTTCGTCGGCGGCGCGGCCGTCCTGACCTTCCTGCTGATCGGCACGAACACCTACCAGTTCATCAACACGCTCGTGATGCAGTCGCTCGGCTCCGCCGGCCTCGGCGCCATGGCGGTGATCAACGACCAAAGCGGCGGCCTGGTGCTCTTCCCCTGGACGCTGGTGCCGTCGTTCATCCCGATGCTATTCGGCCTGCATCCCTTCGGCGTCGTGGGCGTCGATCCGTGGATCTCGATCCAGATCACGATCGGCCTCGGGTTCCTCGGCTACGCGCTGTACCGGATCTATTGGAACCTGAAGGGCAAGGCCCCGGCGGGCTACATCGGCGTGATCATGGCCCTGACCGGCTTTTACCTCTTCTTGAAGGGACAGGACTTCGGGCTCTTCAAGCTGGCGATGTTCGCGCAGCCCGTGATCACCCTCTACCTCGCACAGGGCTTCGCCGCCCTGTTCGCAGCGGTCTCGGCGTCGCGCCGGAAATACGTCAGCGCCGTCCTCGTGGTGTTCTTCCTCGGCACCGTCCCCTCGCACTTGTACTACTCGTACGCTTCGCTCGGCACGTACGGTGGCGGCTTGACCGAAGTCGTCGGGGCGTCCCGGCTCGGAGTGGCCTTCACGCCACCCACCGACCTCGTGTACGACGGCATCGAGAGCGACATCAGCAACGTCGTCAGCGCCAAGATGTTCGCCCAGTACACCCAAGGCATCGACACCCGCTTCCTCTCGCGCAGCTACATGGACAACATCGCCAACATCGCGGTGCTGAAGTTCCTGCGCACGCCCAATCCCGACCTCGGACCGCAGGCCCGGATCATCGAGAAGCTTTCCCTCCTCCGCGGCCTCCTGCCCAAGGAGATCATGACCGGCAACGTCCCCGACTTCCGGGTGATGTCGATCACGAAGAACGACAATAACATCGACCACGCCAACAACTGGACCGAGACCAGTTCGCGCCCGCTGCGGTACCGCGACCGCCTCTTTGTTTCCGTGCTCCCCGAGCTGGACCACTTCAACAAGGCCAATCCCGATACCTACGCGGGCTGGACGACGCAGAACATGTACCAGTACCAGCTCGAGCGCCGGGTGAAGAACCATCTCGTGTTCATCCACTCCGAGATCAGCCCTCACTATTACTCGTCCGCCCGCTTCCGGGCTGCCTTCTTCCAGCGCGAGCCCGAGCCGATCACGGGCGGCAAGGTCTATTTCCACGGCACCGGGCGCTTCAACTTGTTCAACATCGTCAATCCGACCCCGAACCTGCGCGTGCTGATCGACTTCTCCCGCACCTCGCTCGGGCAGGGCCGTTCCAAGCTGCCGGCGAAGGCCATCGTGATCGGCGAGGAGGACTACTCCCTCCCGTTCGTCGGGCACGGCTCCGCCCGCGTCGTCTCCCCGATCATCAAGCCCGAGGTCTTCGAGCAGCAGTCCTACATCACGATCGATTTCGGCGAGAAGGCCGAGACCATCGCCAAGGAGAAAACCGGCCTGATGCGCCTGTACGGCCTCAAGTTCAACCTGGACGACCGCCGCCTCGTCGGCTTCACCCGCGACATCTCGCTCATCACCGACGAGCAATACCGCGCGCTGGAAAAACCCACCCGGATCAGCGAGTTCCCCGCCGACCTCGCCCGCTATCCCGGCCTCGAGTACTCCGGCTTGTTCGAGGACGGCTGGATGGCCGAGGACGCCTTTTTCCGGATGGGTGCCTCCCACCCCGGGCAGGTGTTCAACTTCAAGGGCTATGTGCCCGACACCCCGAATTTCCGCCGCGACGGCGTCGACGTGACCATTTCGCTCAACGGCAAGCCGACCGAGATCGTCAACGTCAAGTCGGGTGAATTCTCCCTCTCCCGCCTCATCCGCGAGACCGCCGAAGTCACTTCGATCTCCCTGCATTTCTCGACGTCCGAGGTGTACGACGACCGCGAGGACCGCCGCGCCGTCTCGGCCTTCGTGCGCGAACTCGCCATCGGCGACATCCCCGACTTCGCGTCCTTCCGCAAGCTCTCCAACCAGGGCGGCGAAAAACTCGCCCTGACCGGCGTGGACGACGACGGCTGGATCGGCCGCACCACGACCTTCGACGCCCCGACCTTCGCCGACTTCAAGGTGCTCAAGCTGGACTTCGAGATGCCCGGCTGGGCCCCGCTCCCGACGAACGAGCTCAAGGTGACGCTCAACGGCCGGACCGTGGAGACCACGTCGATCGCGCGCGCCAACTACCACAGCCTCTACCTGCCATTGACGGCCGGCGCCCGGAACCACGTGGAGCTCGCGGCGGGCGGGGTGTTCCCCCTGCCGAACGAAACCCGCGAGCGCTCGCTCCTCATCAAGAACCTCTCGTTCGAGAACATCAGCCCGACCGACCTGTTTGCCCGCGGCTGGCACAAGAGCGGGTACTTGTTCAGCCTCGACCGCGCGGACGACGATGGCTGGGTCGACCGCCAGGTCGCCTTCCGCTTCCCGGCCACTGCCCAGTTCAAGACCGCGATCGTCGAGGTCGTGCGTTATCCGTCCCGGGCCGACCTGTCGCTGGCGGTCCGCAGCGGCGGCGCCCCCGCGGAGACCCGGGTCCTCGAGCTGGAGAAAACCGACCGGATCCGCGTCCCCCTATCGACCCAGGCCGAGGCGACACTGAGCCTCGCGACCGAGGCGAGCTTCCCCCTCGCCGCGCCGGACACGCGGTCGCGCTCCTTCCGTATCGTCAATATCGACTTTGAATAGGGCAGCCCGCTAGCCTCCCCACCCTATGTTGCTCAGCATCGTCGTCCCCGTCTACAAGGAGGCCGAAAACATTCCGGAATTCCTTGGGCGGATCCGTCCCATCCTCAGCGGGCTGACCGAGGACTACGAAATCATCTTCTCGATGGATCCGTCGCCCGACCGCACCGAGGACGTGATCTTGGAGCACCGGGCCAAGGACGAACGAATCAAGCTGCTCAAGTTCTCGCGCCGCTTTGGCCAGCCCATGGCCACGCTCGCCGGCATGGAATACTCGCGCGGCGACGCCGTCATCGTGATGGACGTCGACCTGCAGGACCCGCCCGAGCTGGTGCTCGAGATGGTCGCAAAATGGCGCGAGGGCTACGATGTCGTCCTCCCCCAGCGTCGCGCCCGGACCGGCGAACCGTGGCTCAAGAAAGTCGTGGCGAGCACCGGCTACAAGGTGATCAACAAGATCGCCGACGTGAAGATCCCCCGGAACACCGGTGACTTCCGCCTGATGGCGCGCCGGGTCGTGCTTGAGGTGGTGCGCCTGAAGGAAAGCCACGGTTTCCTGCGCGGCATGGTCGCCGTCGTCGGCTTCCGCCAGGTGATCATCCCGTTCGACCGTCCCGCCCGTTTCGCCGGCGAGACCAACTACAACCGCTTCCTCGGCTCCCTCCGGATCGGCTTCAACGGGATCTTCTGCTTCTCGACCTACGCGCTGACCCTCAGCACTCAGCTCGGTTTCGCCATCGCGGGCGCCTCCTTCCTGATCGCCCTCGCTTACCTGGTCATGAAGCTCGCCGGCTTCCCCTTCCCGCTGGGCAATCCCACGCTGGTGATCCTGATCCTGTTCATGGGCGGCATCCAGCTGATCAGCGTCGGCATCCTCGGCGAGTACATCGGCCGCATCTACGAGGAGGTCCGGGCCCGCCCCAAGTACATCGTCGACCGGGCCGAGGGTTTCCCGCCCCGCGAGTAACCCGCCTGGCGCCTTTCCCTTCGCATGTCCTCCACCGCCAAATGGCCCAAGACCCTGCCCGCGCTCGACGCCGAGCAGCAGCAGCGCAGCAACGAGTTCATGAAGCTGTGGCACCTGGAGCTCGCCGGGCGTCCCCGCTACGGGCTGGTGGAAAAGTTCAACCACTCCTTCCCGGTCAAGCACTCCCAGGCGGCCTTCAAGACCACGATTGAGATCGGCGCCGGCCTCGGGGAACACCTCGAGTACGAGAAGCTGACCCCGGAGCAGGAGCAGAACTATTACTGCAACGAGTACCGGGAAAACATGGCCGCGGAGATCCGCCGGCGCTTCCCGCGGGTGAAGACCGTGGTGGGCGACTGCCAGCAGCGCATGGATTTCCCGGACGGTTATTTCGACCGCTACATCGCCGTCCACGTCCTCGAGCATCTCCCCAACCTGCCCGCCGCCATCCGCGAGGCCCACCGCCTGCTCAACAAGGACACCGGTCGCCTCCTCATCGTCATCCCGACCGAGGGGAGCCCGGCGTACAGCCTGGCCCGCAAGATCTCCGCCGAGCGGGTGTGGAAGCGCCACTTCCAAGCCCCCTACTCCGAGTTCTACCGCCGCGAGCACATCAACCTCGTGCCCGAGATCCTCGCCGAGCTCGACCCGTACTTCACCATCGAGTCGCGGAGCTTCTTCCCGCTCGGCCTGCCCCTCTGGTTCTGCAACCTCTGCATCGGCTACGCGCTCAAGCCGCGCCGCTTAAGCGCGAGTGAACGTGAAAGAGGAAAGTGAGTGGAAAGCGAAAAGTGAAAGCGGGATGACCACCTAGCCCCGCGCCGCCCCTCACCACGCTCACTTCCGCCCCACTGTCACTTTCTCCTCTCACTCACCTTCCTCTTTCACTTTCACTTCGTCCTTCATGCATCACGTCTTCGTCACCGGTGTCGCCGGCTTCATTGGGTCCAATCTCGCCGACCGGCTGCTCGCGGACGGCGTCAGCGTCACCGGCTGGGACAATCTCTCGACCGGGCAGGAACGTTTCATGGAGGGCGCGCTGAAACACCCGCGCTTCCGGTTGGTCCGCGGTGACAACCTGGACCTGCCCGCGCTGACCGCCGCCATGAAGGGCGCGGACTTCGTCTTCCACCTCGCGGCCAATGCCGACATCAAGGACGGCTGGCAGCATCCCCGGAAGGACCTCGAGCAAAACACGATCGCGACCTTTAACGTCCTGGAGGCCATGCGGGCCAACGGCGTGAAGCGCATCGCCTTCTCCTCGACCGGCTCCGTCTACGGCGAGGCGCTCGTGACCCCCGAGCGGCCGACCCCCGAGACCGACCTGTTCCCCATTCAGACCTCCCTCTACGGCGCGTCCAAGACCGCCGGCGAGGGCCTGCTCGGGGCCTACGCCGAGGGCGGCCAGATCGACGAGGCCTACATCTTCCGCTTCGTCTCGATCCTCGGCGAGCGCTACACCCACGGCCACGTCTTCGACTTCTACAAGCAGCTGCTCGAGCACCCCGACCGGCTCCGCGTCCTCGGCGACGGCACCCAGCGCAAGAGCTACCTCTATGTGCAGGACTGCCTCGACGCCATGCTCCACGTCACCCGCGGCCACACCGCGCGCGAGGCCAAGCACCACACGCAGGTCTACAACCTCGGAACCCCCGAGTTCGTGCAGGTCAACGACTCGATCGCGCACATCTGCGCCAGCCTCGGCGTGACGCCGAAGCTCGAGTACACCGGCGGCAACCGCGGCTGGATCGGCGACAACCCCTTCATCTTCCTCGACACGAAAAAAATCCAGTCCGCCGGCTGGAAGCCCAAGCTGACCATCAAGCAGGGCATCGAGCGCACCCTCCGCTGGCTGGAGGCCAACCGCTGGGTCTACGAAGCCCGCCGCTAGTCGGACCGGCCGCCTGCCAACCCACCCTGGGAATGCTGTTGTTCTTCGGCATCATTACCCTGCCTGCCCTCGCGGCGTTCGTCCTGAGCCGGCGCCTGGGCCTGGCCCCCGAACCGTGGCTCCGGACCGCCCTGCGGATGCTGGCCGTGTTCGCGGCCGGCCTGTTCGCGGCCGCGCCTTTCATCACCACGCGCGGCGTCGGGACGGGCGAGTCCTACAACTACCACCTGGCCCTCGCCGATGCCGTCACGCAGATGCGGGCCGGCGAGATCCCGCCGCTCGTCGGCCAGACCGAGTATGCCTTCAACGGCCGAATCCATCCGCTCCGCAACGCGCCCTATCTTTTCTACCTGGCCGGCGCGCTGGATGCGGCGAGCCTGCACCACTTCGCGTTCTGGACCCTGCAGAACCTGACGTTGTCGCTCAGCCTCATCGCGACGGTCTTCAGCGCCTACGGGAGCCTGCGCTGGTCCACCGGTTGCCCGCGGCTGCTGGCCTATCTGCTCGCGGTCATCTACGGGCTCTGTCCGGCGCTGCTGAACGCCGGCACCGTCAACCTGTTCATGACCGTGCATGTGGCGCCCTTCCTGCCCCTCGCGCTGGGCGCGTGCCTGCGCCAGTGCCGGCACTGGGAACTGGGCAATGACATCGTGATGGCCGCCGCGCTCGCGGCCGCCTGGCTGACCCACCCGCCCGTGGCTTTCTGGCTCACGGCGCCCGTCGGCCTCATCCGACTGCTCATCCTCTGGCTCAATCCGACCTGGCAGGCCCGCTGGGGGCTGTTCGCCGCCGGCGTGCTCGGCGCCTGCCTTGCGGGCTTCGTCTTTGTCTCCACCGCCGACCTGAACTCCGGCCTCGATGTCTTTCGCGACAACATCTCGATCCACTCGGATTCCGTTGTCGCTATCATGGGCAATGTGCAGGCCGCGTTTCCCGGCACCCTGCGGCCTGTCTCCACCTCGGCCAACACCCTCGCGGACTTCAAGCTGGGTTATGCGAGCTGGTTCCTGCTGGCCGCGCTGCTCGTGAGCCTGGCCCCAATGTGGTTGCGCCACCGCCCGGGGATGGAAACCACGCGGCTGGCCGCCCTGGGCGTCGCCGCGGGCCTGCTCGTCCTGAACATCCTCTGCCTGCCGATCTCCTCCCTGACCACGGCGCTATGGGATGCCCTGCCGACCTCGGTGCTGATCCTCACCAATGTGTGGCCCATGCAGCGGCTCTACCTCGTCGGCACCGGCCTGGCCGTCTTCGGGGCCGCGCTGGTTGCCCCCCTCTGGACCGGACGCAGCGCGCGCCGCGTCCTGCTGGCCGGGGCCGTGCTGGGCGCCGGCTGGACCCTGTGGGAGGCGCAGCCCTTCCGCGCCCGCAACGTCGCGTCACGCTGGTCGCAGCCCGACACCGACCGCGCCCAGCTCGTGGACAACGTGGATCTGACCATCACCTCCTACTCCTTCCTGGGAGTGCCCGACACCTATGTGAGCGGAGTGATGGATCCCCGGCTGGAGTTCCGCCTGCTGCAGCACGACCGGGAGATCGCCTCGCGCCGCACCGTGGAAACCGCGGCCTCCCCGCCCGTCGCCCGCGGGGAACTCCTCCGTCCCACCGAAGGCACCGACCCGGTGGTGACAGGCTCGACGCGGCTCCGGCTCGAACCAGGCCGGCACTACCTGCTGACCTTCGACTTTTCCGGTCCCCTCGAGGCCAACCTCGAGATCACCGGACCCACGGTGTTCCGGAACTACGCCCTGCCCGTGGCGGGCCAGGCTCAGGGCTTTGGCACCGGTCCGGAGAACTACCAATCGATCTCGCTCCGCACCGCCGCAGCCCAGCCGGAAATGGTGAATGTGCGCCTCGCCGTGCAGCGGTGGCTCCCGCCACACGGGCCCGGCACGCGCCTCGCCACCTATACGCTCCACGAGCTGGATCCGTCCCGCCTCCCGGTCCAGGTCGCCTCGCTTTTTCCCCTGCGGCTGACGACCGAGGCCCCGGCCGCAGGCTGCACGGTGGTCACGCCCCGGAGCTACCTCCCCGGCTACGAGATCTTCGTCAACGGCGCCCGGGTCCAGGCCCTCCGCTCCTCCGACGGCATGCTGATGTTCCCGGTGCCGGCCGGGAAGAGCGACGTGCAGGTGAATTTCCCCGGCTCGCGGCCGCTCCGCGTCACGTTCTGGGTGGGAGTGGCCTCGTGGCTCGGATTGGTGTCGTGGTACGGCACCCGGTTCTTCCGGCTTGAGGTCGGCGCGGCGGTGGTCCGCCACGGCCGCTGGGTGGCGGTCCCCCTCCGCTGGCTGCGCCGGTATCGTCTGCCGCTGGCCGCCGCCCTCGCGCTGGCCGTCATCGCGGCCGTCGCCTGGCGGACCCGCGCCGCGTACCTCGACAGCTTCGGCCCGGTCGAGCTCCGCGTGATCTTCCCGCGCGGGCAGAATGGCGAGAACCAGCCCCTCCTCGTCACCGGCAGCACGGGCGCCGGCGCCAATGTCTTTGTCTCCTACGTCGACGACCAGCATGTCCGCCTCGGCGCCGACATCTGGGGGTCGCTCTACCAATCGGAGGTCCTCGCCGTCGACTACCACCAAGTCCAGACCGTCGTCGTCAATTCGAGCGGCCTCTATCCGCTGGAACACCCCCGTGCCCGCGAGTTCTCCCCCAACACCCTCGCCGGGTTGCGCCAGGACTTCCGGGTCGAGCTCAACGGCCGCCTCGCCATCTCGGTGCCCCGGCTGGCCTACGAGTCGACGGTCAACCAGGTCACCGTCGGCGCCACCCGGATCGGCGACTCGCTCACCAAGCCCCGCTTCAAGGGTCGGATCCTTTCCGTGCAACGCCTGCCAATCCCGGAGTCCGTCGTGCTCACCCGCGATCACGGGCTGCGCGTCGATTTCAGCCTGCCCGCCGACCGCCAGGGCGAGACCGACACCCTGCTCGCCTTCGGCCAGCACGGGCAGGACGGCTCGCTGAGCCTCACCTACGTGGGCAAAAGATACCTCCGGCTGGCCCAGCGCGATTCCGCCGGGAAGGTGATCGCCTCGGCGCAGGTGGCCTATGCGACCGACCAGGCAACGCACCGGATGGACTTCACCTTCGTCGCGCCGCTGGGCGCGCAGGAGCCGCCCCGGGTCTCCGCCCAACTCGACGGACGCCCGTTCCTCGGCGACGCCCAGGCCGTCCCCGACTCCCGGCCCCTGAACGTGCTCGTGGGCGGCACGCAGAATTACCAACCCGATGTCCAACCCCGGTTTTCCGGGCGGATCCTCCGCACGGCGCTCACCCCCCCGGCCACCCGCGCGGCGGGCGCGGGGAAAACCGGTCCCATCCGCCTCACCCTCACCCTGCCGCGGGACAAAACCGGGCACGCCGAGCCGCTGGTGACCACCGGCCGCACGGGCAAGGGCGACTTCGTCTACCTGGTCTATGTCGACCCGAGCCATGTGCGCTTCGGCCTCGATCACTGGGGGCTGGACGGCGCGCTGAGCGAACCCGTGAAAATCGATTACTCCGCGCCGCAGGAAATCGAGGTCAGCCTCTCCTCGCTTTATCCCCCGGAAGGCGACGACACCTGGAAGGGCTGGGCCGAGGCGGAGCGTAACCGCCGCCTGTCCACCATGGAGATCCGCCTCAACGGCCGCACCGTCCTGCAGCATGGCCAGGCCGCCCATCCGAGCACGCCGGGGGAAGTCACTCCCGGGCGGAATCTCATCGGCGGATCGAGTTCCGAGAAGGAATTCACCGGCGATCTCCATCTCGCGGAGCGGGTCGGACTGGTGCCGTGAGCGCGACGTGCGAGTGAGCGCGAAAGAGAAAGTGAGTGAAAAGTTAAGGTGAAGGAGAACGGACCATAAACTCCGCGCCCCTCCCCTTCCCCCTTTCACTTTCAAACCCACTTTCCTCTTTCACTTTCACTCCGAAGCCAGCGCCAGCTGGCTTCGGCTACCGCCTCGGCTCAGCCAGCCGCTCCACGGGAATCATCCGGCCGTTGAAGACCGGTCCGCAGGTCGAGCCGCCGATCAGGTTTTCCAGCAGGCGGATCTGGCCCGGCGTGGAGGGATGCGTGGGTGACTTGCCCTCCAGCACCGTTTTGCCATCGAGTTTCACCCGGATCAAGGTGCGCAGTTCCTCCCGCACGCCCGGCGCATACAGGGAGCCCATCGTCACCTCCAGCCGGTGCGACTGGCCGTAGTCGATCTCGACCGGCGCGCCGTTGATTGCACCTATCCCCCAGTGGTCAAAGCCGAAGCTCACGTGCTTCGCATCGAGGTAACGCACATAGATGATGTTACCGGCGCCGGTCAGGCCCGTGACGACCAGCGGGTCGGTCACGCCCATGACATGGGTCGGGAACGCGACCGTCATCTCAACTGCACCGCGCTCGCCGTCAAGGATCAGCGGCGGCAGGCTCGCCAGTTCCACCGAGCGCGCGCTCACCACCCGTCCGGAAAAGCGCTGCGTCGCCGTGCTCGCGCGATGCGCGTTGAATCCGATGACGGCGCTGTCGGGCGCGGCCGGATAGAAGTTCTGTTCGAGGTTCAAGACCACTTTCCCGTCGAAGATGACCACGAGCCGCTGGGCCGGAGCGATGGTAGTGGCCCCGTTGGCCGGCGTACCCGCCTCGGCCAGCGAGCCCATCCAAACCATGACCTGGTGCAGCTGAAGCGGATCGTACTCGATCAATTCGCTCCGTGGTCCGCCGTTGCCGAAATGATCCAAGGCAAACCGCACCCCATTTCGGCCTTCGTAGATGCAATAGAGGAGATCGCTCTTGTTGCCCCGTCCTGTCGACAGGACCGGCTCCGCGCCGGCCTGACGGTCCGCGGGGAACAATAGCGTCAGCTCCACCGGCGCGCGCTCGGTCAGGTCCGGGGCGCGCGGCTCGACGCTGGCAAAGGGCAGCCGGGTGGATTGCAGGATGCGGCCCGAAAACCGGTCCGCGAATCCTCCCGAGGGCCAGGTCAGTGCGCCCAGCACCAGATTGTCCGCGGTCGACTCGTAGCTTTCGAGCATCGCCCGCAGGGTCTCGGTGCCGTTTACCTTCACCTGCAGGTCGCGCCGCACGGTGTCGACCGCCAGCGTATCCCAACCGGAGTAGTACGGATGGGCCAGCGGCGGCAGCAGCGAGCCGCACCTGGCCTCGACCGTGATGCGCCGATCCGCCGGGATCGTGAACTCAGTTCCCTCCATGGCGCCCAGGCCGGCGTGAAAAAAGCTCAGCCGCGCCCGGTCGGGCGCGAGATACTCGATAAAGAGCCAGTCGCGCCGCGGCGGCCCCAGGCCGGTCTGAAAAAGCGGCTCGGCGGTCCCGACCTTCCCCTCCGGCAGTTCCAGCTCGAGCCGCAGGGCACCCAATTCCTCTCCGCGCTGACGCTCCAGCATCGCGGTCGGGCGATTCATCACCCGGGCAAACGAAAGCAGATGTCCCTCCAGTGGCAGTCGGCGGAACAGCATCGCCTGCCCGATGAAGACCGACCACGCCGCGACCGCCACGACCGCCACTGCAAGCCCGCGCCGCGCGATGGCGACGGTGGGCCGGAACTCGCCCAATGTCATGGCCCCGAGCGCGGCCAGCAGCAGCCAAGTCGGCACAATGTCCCCGGCATAACGGTCGTTCACGCCCGAGAAGGCCGAGAGCAGCACCAGGTTCACCCCGGCCGACATCCCGACGATCCACGGGAAAAACCGCCGCGCCTCGATCAGGGTCTCTCCCGGCTCCCGGCCCGGCCGCCAGAAGGCGAACGGCACCATCCAGAGCCAGGGCAAGTAACGCAGCATGCCCAGGGTCGTACCCGGGGTCGGCGCAAAGAACGGGAAATAGGACGACCACGCCCCCGCCCCCCAGAGATACGTGCTGCCGTTGCTCCAAAGATTGGAGAGCGAAAAGGGCACGTAGTTGGTCTGCTTCGACCCCGCCAGCATGTAGCTCACGCCGAATTCCGTGAGGGACCCGAAGCGCAGCCAGTTGTAGAGCAGCAGCCCGGCGCCGACCACCGCCGCCGGGCCAAAGGCGGCGAGCAGAAGCCGGCGGGCCCCGGCCCGGCGCTCCGGCGCATCCGGCGGAGCGGATGTCCGCCAGACCCACCACGCCGCGAGCGCCAGCATCAGTCCGCCCGGCAGATAGTTCGGCCGCGCCCCGACCGAGAGACCGAAAAGCAAACTCGCGGCGGCGAGCCACCAGGTCCGCTTCGGACCACCGACCAACGTCCGGTGGAGCGCCGCCAGCACCAGCAGGTGCAGGGCGTACGCGCAGGCGATGGGTACCTGATAAAATTCCGCCCATTGCGCGAGCAGGCCCACCGGGCTGGCCAGCCCCAGGCAGGCCACCGCCAAGGGCGCCATCCAAGCCGGCGCACCGGGAAACCACCGCCGCCGGACCGACCCGATCAGGGCCGCCCCAGCGCCGAGCCCCACCGTGAGGAAAAACGCGACGGCAAACGGCTCGGTGGGATAAAAACCCGTCAGGAGCCGCACGGGCAGGAACAGCAGCACCACCGGCGTCACGCCAAAGTACAGGTAGTATTTCCCCTGGAAGAGCGACATGTCGTGCACCCGATAAGGCGCGTTCGCCACCGGATCGTAGGGATCGGGCAGCGCGAGCAGCGCCGGATGCGGCTCGATCGCGGCGTACAGGTGCCCGGACCTGAAGCCCTCGGCCAGCAACCCGTAATAGCCCTGCGGCGTCCGGCCGAACGCCGTGTTCGGGTACTGCAGCGCGGTCCCGAAATAAACCGCGGCGCAGGCCAGCACGATCACAACCATCCACGGGATCTCACCCCGGCTGGAGATAGCGGCTCCCCGGGATGGCGTCGATCGATCGCTGGGCTTTGGCATAGGGTGACCAGCCTTCCCGCCTTTCCCGGCGATTCAAGGACGCAAAATCGCCGCCCAGGCAGCGCCCCGCCCCGGGAATCTCAGATCTCAAATCTCAGATCTGAAATCCAAGGGGCCCGTGCCTTGGTTGGCTTGTGCGGTTCACCGAGAATTCCTTCGCCAAAGCCGGGCGGCTTTGCCTCCTTGCCAGCATGAAATGGCTCCTGTCCGCCGCGGCCCTGCTGCTGTTCGGCGCGTTTCTCTACCAACAGCGCACGGCGCCGAAGAGTTCCTATGTCAACGGCCTGCCCGAGTACAACCAGCTCCCGGGCAAGGAATTCATCTTCCAGCGCGACTGCTACATTTTCAAATTCAAGGACCGCGACACCGACTGGCCGCTGGTTGGCACGCACCAGGTCGTGCCCGCCCTGCCCGCGGTCGTGGATCGGAAGAACGTGGGGGCGGACCTGCCCGACGTTCGCATCCTCAGCGTGGTGCGCACCGGCTGGATTGTCCGGCTCGTGTCCATCCGGCGCGACGAAAGCCGGCAAGGCACTAATCTCACCTACGAGCTGCTGATCCTCGACGAGGGGGAGAAGCTCTACACCCGGCTGGATGCCTACCACCTGCTGGACCACAGCTCCGACGCGTCCGGGGCCGCGCCGGCCTTCCTGCCGGACTACGTCGCCCCCCGGATCAAGAAATAGCATGGCGGCGGGAAACGCAGGATCCGCGGGGCGCGAAGGCCGTGGCTGGAGCCTCCTTGCGCTGGCACTCCTGTTCGCGGCGGAGTTCGTGTGGTTCGACACGCAGACCTCGCGGCACTTCACCTGGATCTATCCGCGCTGGAACGACCAGATCCAGTATCTCACCGAAAGCTACACGGGCTTCGAGTACCTGAAGGCCCACGGCTTCTGGGCCGGGCTCCGCGCCACCTTGGTGAACCCATCGGCCCAAGGCACCCTCCACGACTTCGGGGCCGTCCTGCTCTTCTGCGTCGCGGGCCCGTCCCGCGGCGCCGCCCTCGCGCTCAACCTTTTCGCCCTGATCGCCTGGCAGGCCGCGCTATTCGTCGCCGTCCGGCGCGGCACGAATTCGCGCCCGCTCGCCTGGGCCGCCCTCGCCCTGCCGCTCGCCCTGCGCTGGGCCTGGAGCGCGGCCCCGGGCTCCGCGGTGGATTTCCGCCTCGACCACCTTGCCCTGTGCGCACTCGGCGCGACGCTTGCCTGCGCCCTGCTGACGCGCGGGTTCCGCGCGACCGGCTGGTCCGCCGTCTTCGGCGCCGCGACGGGGTTCACACTGCTGACGCGTTTTCTCACGGGCACGTATTTCACCCTGATCCTGCTCGGGTTGGTGATCTGGATCCTCAGCGGTGACCACCGCCTCCGCCGCCTGGGCAACCTCGCCCTCGCCGTGGTGATCGCAGCCGCTCTGGCCGGCCCGTTCTTCTGGATCAACCGCGACTGGGTCTGGAATTACTACATGATCGGCCACTTCACCGGCCCGGAGAGCGCCATCCGCAATCCCAACATGGGCCTGTCGGCCTCCATCGCCTGGGTCTGGCACCACCTGTCGCAGAACCATCTCGGCCCGGTTTTCTGGTGGCTCGCGGGGGCCGGGACCACCCTGCTCGCCCTCGGCTTCAGGCGGGACCGGGCCCCGTCGCCCGCGGTCCGCTCGCCCGGCAGCGACTGGTGGGTGCCCGGTGCGCTGTTCCTCGCCGCCCCGGCGCTCATCCTCACCCTCCACCAGCAGAAATCGGAGATCGTCGTCGGGGCCCTCGCGCCCGGCGCGGTTGTCCTCGTCCTCGCACTCTGGGCGCAGGTGCTCCCGCGCCAGCGTTTCCCGTGGGCTCCCGCCCTGCTGGCGGCGGGCTGCCTCGCCGCGACCGGCACCACCTTCGTGCTCCGGCAACTGCCGCCCGCGGGGGATGCGGGTTTCCAGGCGGCGGCCCGGAAGGTCAACGCCCTCGCCGATTACATCTACCTTCGGTCCCAGGCGGCCGGGTTGAAAAATCCGCGCGTGGGCGTCGACCAGGTGACCGACTCGCTCGATGGCCAGGTGCTGCGCGTGATCTGCTACGAGCGGAAGCAGGACTGGGTGCCCTTCATCATGACCCTGCCCACCGGCATCATGGAGGCGGACGAGGCCCTGATCATGGAGCGGCTCGCCAACAGCGACTTCATCTTCCTCACCGAGGGCGGCTCGAACGGGAACTGGCCCTATGACCGCCAGCTGCGCGCCCTCCTGCCCAAGACCCAGGCGTGGTGCGACGCACACCTGAAGCTCGTCGAGCGCTTCGAGATCTTCGGCCGGCGCATGGTGCTTTACCAGCGGCCGGAAATCCCCTGATGCTCCCGCGATCACGCGCCCCATGAACCTCGTCATCACCGGCAGCAGCTCCGGCATCGGCCGGGCCTTGACCCGCCACTTCCTCACCCGAGGCCATGCCGTGTTCGGCCTGGCCCGTTCCGATCAGGCGGAACTGCAGGGGGAATTTCCGGCGCTGTTCCGGTTTTCGCGCTGCGACGTCGCGGACTGGCCGCAGGTCGAGCGCGCGGCCCGGGAAGCCGCCGCGGGCTGGGCGCACGCCGACGGGCTCATCGCCTGCGCCGGCGTGCAGGGTGAGCTGGGGCCGGCCATGGCGGCCGATCCCGCGCAGTGGAGCGCCACCGTGCGCACCAATCTCGACGGCACCTTCTACTCGCTCCGGGCCTTTCACGGCCTGCTCGCCCGCGCCCCCCGGCGGGCCAAGGTTATCTGCCTCTCCGGCGGAGGCGCCACCAAGGCCCGGGTCAACTTCTCGGCCTACGGCGCCGCCAAGACGGCCATCGTGCGCTTGGTCGAGACCATCGCCGAGGAATTGAAGGGCCAGCCCATCGACCTGAACGCGATCGCTCCCGGCGCCATCAATACCCGGATGACCGAGGAGGTCCTCGCCCTCGGGCCGGGCGTCGTCGGCGAAGCCGAATACGCTGGCGCGCTAAAGCAGAAGGCCGCCGGCGGCGCCTCGCTCGACAAGGCCACCGGGCTGGTGGAGTGGCTGCTCTCTCCCGCGTCCGACGGCATCAGCGGACGCCTGCTCGCGGCCCCGTGGGATCCGTGGGCCACGCTCGGACAACACGCGGGCAAGATCGCCGGCTCCGACATCTACCAGCTCCGGCGCATCCTGCCGGAGGAGCGCGGGACCAAACTCGACTGAGCAGGGCAGCTACGGCGCCGGTCCCGGGCGATACCCGCCCTCGAGCGTACCGGTGAAGATCTTGTCGATCCTTTCGATACCGACCCGGTTGAGCCCGACGTGAATGTCTGCCAGGCGCGAAGGGTGAAAATCCCCCCGGGCGGCAAAGACCTCTTTTCCATCCAGGCTCACCCTCAGCCGCTGCCGGCGCTGCGCGAGCTGCGCACCGGACATGATCCGGGACAGGGCCGTTGAGCTCTCCGGATAGAACGAGCCCATGTCCACCTCCAGCGCGTACGTCCGTCCCGGCTCGACGGAAATCAGACCCGAGGTTGGTCCGCCCAGGCCCCAATGATCCCAGAAGAGCCGGATGTGCGTGGCATCGACATACGTGATGCCCAGCGCGTCCGCCTTGCCCGTGACTCCGCTCACGATGAGGGGCTCCGTCCGCGATCCGGAATAGAAGGGCAATTTCATCGCGAACCGCATCGGCCCATAGTCCCGGGCAATCGCCGGTTCGATCCGATCGATGATCCCGCTGAATCCCGCCTGGCTCGTGGTCGCTCCGACCGGGTTGGATCCCACGTGGACCTCATCGGGCTCGGCAGGGAAAAAATCCGCCGGGGTTTCGAAAACCACCTGGCCATCGAGCCAGAGGCGGAAGGGAGCGCCGGGGCCGGCCAATGGCGTCGCCCCTTCTGCACGGGTTGCGGCCGGAGCGGGCGCCGGCAGCGAGGCCATCTCCAGGCCGACGAGATGAAGCCTGCCATAGTCGAGCGGAACGAGCGGGGACGTGCGCAGCGGTGCGCCCCAGTGATCGAGGCTGAAGCGGACATGGCCGTCATCCAAGTAGGTCACCGCGACAATATCCGCGCGGGCCGGAGCCCCGGTCGTCACCAGGGGCTCGGTTTGTCCCGCGCGGCCGGAGGGGAAGCGGACGCGAAGCTGCAGGCGATCCACCGGTCCCGGCGGCGCCGGCTCGTCCAGCGGCAGGCGCCGGAGCTGGATGATGTCGCCGTTGAAGACCGTGCCCGCACTCGAAAGGCCGATGTCGTTGGCCCCCATCTGGACGGTTTCGAGCGCGGTGGGATAGAATGCCACCGCCTGATTAAGGACTTCGCGCCCGTCGACTTTGACCCGCACGAGATTTTTCGCCTGCTCCGCCCGCAACGGCGAAACCCGCGCCAGATTGTCGATCGCCGCCGGGGAAAAAAGGGAGCCCAGCGAGATCTCCAGCTCGTGAGGCACCGCCGCATCGAGTTCGACCGGCTCGGACACCGGTCCGCCCACGCCCCAGTGGTCAAAACCAAAACGGACATGCCGCTCGTCCACATACTTCACGTAAACCAAATCCCCGGTCCCGGGGAGCCCCGTCGACAGGAGTGGTTCCGGGTTGCGGCCGGCAAAGCCCGGAAAAACGACCCGCATGGCCACGGCTCCCTCCGCCATCTGCATCTTTTCCGCCTTCAGCCCGGCGATGCCGGCGCGCGTCACATTCGAGATCCGGCCACTAAACGTCCCGCCGATGCCGGGCGTGTTGCGAAACGGGCTTTCCCCCAGATAAACGGCCCCAGGCGAGGCATCGTAGAGCAGGCGCCTGGCATCGAATGCGACCTGCCCGTCCACCGTCACCCGGACCAAGCGCTTGATATAGCGGGTCTCGCCCTGGGAGAACTGCGCAAAAAACGGGTGTTCAGCCGGGGGATAAAGCGACCCCATCTCGACCTCCACCGCGTGCGCTTCATTGACCCCGACCTTGACGGAAGGTCCGACCACCGCCCCGTACCCATGGTGCTGCAGGACAAAACGCACATTGCCCTCGTCCAGGTAGTGCACGAGGAGGGAGTCGCTGTACTCGGAGGCGCCTGTCACGACAAACGGCTCCAGCCGGCCAACCAACCCGCCCGGAAAAGTCGCCTGCATCCGGATGGGGCCCTGCCGCGGTTCCAGCCTCGAGCCGAGCCAGTGTGAAGGCGCGTTCAGCGTGGTCGCCAGTGTCTCGTAGGCGGTCCGGTTGGAATACCGGAACAACTCATAGAGCTGACAACTCGCCAAGACATTGTGCCAGCCGAGCACCACCACGGCGAGGACGGCCGCCGGCTGCATCAGGCGGCGCCAGCCGGACAGGAGCGGAACCCCGCCGCCCACGGCCAGGAGCCCGATGGCACCGAGGAGCAGGAACGTGGGCTGGAAATCGACGAGGTACCGGCTGGCCCGGCCGCCGAGGCAAAGCAGGAGCAGCAGGTTCGCCAGGTACAGCCAGAGGCCGCAGCCAAAGAAGACGGCGAGCGGGGCCCCGGCCGACGACCGACGGCGCCAGCAGAAGACCGCGCCACCCACCAGCGGCAGGAACCAGACCGTCGACCAGATCTGCCCGTGCACCTGCTCGATGCCGCCATAACCCTCGGGCCGGAAGATCTCCCGCACAGGGGTGATGAACGGGAAGTACCACGAGGATTCGGGAAACGAGAAATAATAGAGCTTCAGGTTGTGCAGCAGGAACTGCGGGCCGAAGACCGTCTTGAACGAGAACATGTACTTCACGCCGAACTCGAGGACGTCGCCGAAGCGCAGGTAATTGTAGGCCATCAGCCCGGCCCCGCAGGCCGCGAGCGGGCCCAGGCCGGCGAGGGCCATCGCGCGCACTGGCCGCGGGAAGAGCGCACTGCGGTCCTCGCGGCGCCACCACAGCCACAGCAGCGCGAGTCCGACTACCGGGGGCGCGCCCAGCACCAGGTTGGCGCGGGCGCCCACGCCCAGCCCCGTGGCCAGGCCCGCCAGCGCCAGCCAGGCGAGCCGGCCGCGGCCCGCCGGGGCGTGCAAGGCCTGGAACAACGCCAGCAGCACCAATGCCTGGCAAAAATATGCGCAGGCGATGGCCACCTCGTAGAACATCGGGTGCCGCAGCATCACCGCGCAGCCGTTGCCCAGACCCAGCAGACCGGCGAAGAGCGGCAGCAGCCAAGGCGAGGACGGCGGGAAATACCGGCGCCGCACCGCCGCGATCAGGCCAAACGAGACGAGGAAGCCGGCACAGGCAAACATGGCCGCCACGAGGTTGTCGCTGAGGTCATGCCCCGTGAGCAGATGGTAGGGAAGAAAGACCGTGAGGACCGGCGTGGGCCCGAAATACAGATAATACTTCCCCTGGTAAAAGCTCGCGTCGTTCAGGTAGGGCATCCCGCCCAGCCCCTGGGGATCCGGCGTCGGCGCCGGGCCCTCCGGCACCACGTCCATGTAGAGGTGCCCCTGCGCAAAGCCATGCGCCAGCTTGTTGTAGTAGTCGTTCGCACGCCCCTGCCAGGTGAAGGGATTCAGGTTGGAGCTCGCCGTCCACAGATAGAATCCGCAGACGAGCAGCACCACGACCGTGGCGGCAATGCCTGCAGCCAGCGACCGGCGGGGCGGCGCCGCGGAGGGAAGGGATTCGGACGGGGTCGACATTAAGGATCAGGATGACAGCAGGCGGGCGGAGCAGAAAAACCCTGTCGCCTGATCGCGGCCAGCAGATTCCCGGCGACGGGGGTATCCCCATTCCCGGCAGGGCGGCGCCTCCGTCGCCGGCGTGCAGGCCTTGGGATTTCGGATTCCCTTCCCGCCAAGCCCGGTGGCGGGCGGGGTCTCCGTCCGGTCGGGAACTAGCCCGCCCGCACTCCGTGAGTTCCCCGGGTCAACCGCGGGCCAGCTTTTTCAGCCGACCGCCCGCCAGCAGCGCCAGCCAGGCCGCGACGGAGACCCACCATCCAAGCCACAGGCGGACTGAGCCCCGGAATGCCAGCTCCACCTCGTGCCGGCCCGCCGGCACCGGGATCGTGACCAGCGAATCGATCGAGGCCCGGATGGGCACCGGCTGGCCGTCGACCTTGGCGGCATAGCCAGGGATGGAGACCCGCGGCGACTCCAGCCAGCCGGCGACCGGCATGTCGACCTCGACGCGGTAGGGGATCAGCCCGCGCAGGTGCACCGGACTTCTTTCAGGGATATAAGGCGACACGGTCAGACGGGCAAAATCCCCGAACTCGCCCGTCGCACCGGCCCCGCCGCGCTGAAACAACAACCGGACGTGCTCAATCGTTGTGCCGGAGTTCCACAGCGAGATGACGTTGGCCCGGCCGCGCTTCACCCCGAAGGCCTTGAAGCCCCCGGATTCCGGCAGCTGGTACTCCCGGTAACCGTGTTCGCTCCGGATGATCAGGAAACCCTCGTAGTTCTTTTCAAGGAATTCGAAGCGCAGCAGGACGTGGGCACCCGGGGCGAGGGTCAGTTCGGGGTGGAGATTGAGCCAGGTCGGGCCGGTCGGTTCGACGGTGGACGTGAGCAGGAAACTCTCCGCCTGCGCCTGTTCCATCGTGACCGCGATTTCATTCGGGCCGACGACCAGCCGCCGGCGCTCGTCGAAAATCCGGCTCTCCAGCCGCGGGTCGGATTTCCCATGCGAGTAATAGTTGGGTGCCGGCAGGAGGTCGTAGGCATAACGGGCCAGCGCGCTGTTCTCGGATCGCATGCGGTCATTCGTGACTGCCCGCGTGCTCGTCCGGCCGCCAGCGCCGGTCACGTATGTCGGCACCTGCGCCACCGACCACGCCGTGAGGCCCGCCAACAGGACCAGTGTCGCCCAGCGCCGTGGACCCGCCTGCAACGCCAACCAGGAAAAGGCGCCACCGCAGGTGAATGCGACCATGGAGGGAAGCAGCCGGAAATTCAGCGGGAAATTGGTCAGGGCGGCAAACGCCTCGGGAAAATAGCCGACCCACAGCCGGCTCACACCCGGCACGGGAAGGAAGGAGATGGCAAGCAACACGACGACCAGGAACTGCAGCCTTGCCTGCAGGCGGCCGGAAAATGCCCCCCACGCCAGCACTCCCAGGAAGACCAATACACCCAAGCCGGGCTGGAAGTCGCCGAGACCGCGCATCCACGGGGCGAAGAAACCGGCCCGCGCGGCCGCATAATGGTCGAGGAGCACCACGGCTGGGGCGTTGAATTCCAGGTAACGCGGCATCGCCGTCACGGAGGCTACTCCTGCTCCCGCGAGCAGACAGGCCGTGGCCAGCAGCAACCCCCATTCGCGCGGATCGAACCAGCCTCGCCGCCTCGCCGCGGCAGCCGTGGCGGCGGCCAATCCGCCCGCCACCAGCGCCGCCCACATCCACGGAGGTTGGCTCCAGGCCAGGAGTCCCAGCCCGGCCAGCAACGCCCCCCAGCCCCAGCGCTGGCTCCAGAGGGCACCCCGCACCAAGCCGGTCACAGCCAGCAACGCGCCCGCGGACTGCAGGACCGCGGGCCAGACGGGCAGCGCCTCGACGCCATGCAACTCGGACATCGAGGTGAAATAGCCGCAGCCGAGGCCCGCGAACCAGCCGGCCCCCCCCAGCGCTGCCCGCCACTGGTCCCGGGTCGGGGCGCCGAACAGGAAACGTCCTCCGATGATCAGGCCGACCGCGCTCGTGACAAAGAAAGCCGTGCCCGCGTGGCCCATCCACACCAGCACGAGGCCGGCCGCGAGCCAACGCCAGCCGCGGAGCCCGTCGGTCTGGTCGAGGCGCGCCAAGCCAAAAACCACCAGCGGCAGGGTTGCCACCGTCGTGAACATCATGAATTCCTCCACGCCGTAGGCCCCCGCCAGAAACACCGGGCAGGAAATGTAGATCGCCGCGACCGCCGCCGCTTCCCAGCGCCGGTGCGGGGCGAGCGCTGCAAGCAGACCGTACATCCCCCCGGCGCCGAGCATCGCCAGCACCACCAAGGTCAGATGCTGCAACGCCAGCGGCGTCAGCGTCCGGATCGTCAGCAAGTCGAGGACTCCCGAGGTCTGAAACAGCAGCGGAGCCGAACGAAAGGGATGAACCGAGCCATTATACGCGAACTCACCCTGGCCCACGAGCACGGGGAACACGCCCGACCGCGCTTGCTCGACGAAATCCGTGAGCATCGCCCCGTACCAGCGCGCATCCACGCCCCCCACCAGCCGGTCCGTCAGGAATCCGACCATGGTCCCGGCCCCCACGCCGAAAACGAGGAGCAACCGGAAACACTCTCCCGCGGTTCGCGCCCCCTCCCGGCGCGCATGTTCCAGCCACCAGCGCAGGCCAAGCGCCAGGGTAGCCACGGTCACGAGGACAAAGGCGGCCTCGGCCCCCGTCAGCCCGCCCCGCAGGAAGGGTTGGATCGCTCCCAGCAACAATCCGGGTATGGCCACGTGCCCGAGCCAGCGTTGCCACCAACCCACGCGCGGCCACAGCCAAGCTCCCACCGGAGCCCATCCGAACCAGGCGAGGACCGTCAGGAGAAACCCCCGCCATCCGAGCGGCCGATGCGCCAGTCCGTCCAAGGCGTAGAGGACCAATGCGGCTACCAGAATTTCAGCCAAGGCGACGGCCCACGCCCCTCCCACCCCCGCTTCGGCGGCGGGCGGGATGAAGTCTTCGGGGTCCGCTTTGTTTTTCCGACTCACCGGGTTGGGTTCATTCGGATGCCTCGCGGACACGTTCCTGCAATTCGATCGTCCCCGTGAAGGCGGCCTCGGCCGTGCTGGCCCCAATCGCATTCACGCCCACCCGCACATCCTCGGGCCGGGAGGGATGGAAGGCCTCCTCCCGGTCGACGATCAGCCGGCCGTTCCAGCGGATCGTGAGCCGCGGCGCCGCCCCGGGTCGCAGCAGCGGCGGGCAGGAAATATCGAGCTCCACCTTGTCCCCGGCCACGTGCTCGATCGGGGCGCTTTCCCATCCGCCCCGGCCCCACTGGTCGTGACCCAGCACGACCCGGCCGGCATCGAGGTAGCGGAGATAAATCAGGTCGCCCCGGCCCGCGATGCCCGAAGACAGGAGCGGCTCGCTGTGCCCCCGGGCAAACCCGGGCAGCGCGAGCACGAGGTGCAGCCGGCCGCTGGTCGCCGGGGCGCGCGGCGCCTCGTCCGCCGGCACCCGGCGCCAGGAGATGATCCGGCCGGAAAAATCCTGCTTGAAGGCGGGTCGGCCCGGCTGGCTCGTACCGATCGACGGCGACCAATCCGTGCTGTCGTAGCACACCACCGAGGCCCGCAGCGCCGTGCGGCCATCCAGGTCGATCCGGACCTCGTTCAGCCGCGCGTTCCGCTCCGCGACGGACAGGCCGTCGTGCGCCGGATGCTGGGGCGGCGGGTAAAGTGCACCCATCCGCACCATCAACGTGTGCTCCACCGCCGGGTCGATCTCCAGCGGGTGGCTGGTCCACGTGCTGCGGCTGGTATGTTCCAGGCCCAGCTGGATGAGCCCGGGCTCGAGGTAGTGGACAAAGACATAGTCGGCGAGGAATGAACTGCCGGTGACCACCAAGGGCTCAATGGTGTTTCCTCCCTTCGCCGGAAACGTCAGGCGGATTTCCACGGGGCCATCCTGATGCCCGGTCAGTCCGGCCAGGGCGTGGGGCAGGCGATTGAACGCATGCGCCAGCCGGGCATACACCCTCGGGGAGTTCTGCTCGAGCAGGCGGTTGTGCTGCAGGCTGACCAGGACGTTGAAACCCGCCGACCACGCCGCGAGCCCGAGCACGAGCACGTTCCACGAACGCCGGCCGGCCGGCGACGTTCCACCCGCCGCCAGCCAGAACGCCCCGATGGCGCCGACCAGCACCAGGGCGGGAGTAAAGTCCACCTCGTAGCGGCCGGTGGTGCCGCCGAAGCAGAAGATCGTGAACATGGTGGCGCCCACGCCGGCCAAGGCCGCGAAGCACCAGGTCGCCAGCCGCCCGGGATGCCGCCACGCGAGCCCCAGCGCCACCAGCGCAAGCAGGACCCAGGGCATCCCCGGCACGATGCCGTAGGGATTCTCGATCCCGAACTGACCGGGCGGGATCGGCGGCGGCGAGATGACCGTGAGAAACGGGAAATAGGGGCTGATCCCCGGCATAGAAAACAGATACACCTGAAGATTGAACCAGATGTAGCCTGGGCTGAAATGAACGAGGTCCTTCTCCCCGCTGCCCGAGAGCTGGTAGGTCTGGCCAAACTCGAACGGATTGCCGAAACGCGCGGCATTGTACGCCGCCAGGCCGATGCCGACACAGGTGATGGGGCCGAGAATCGCCAGCCCGAGGCGCCACGCAGCCCGGTCGGTCCAAAACGCGCGGCCCTGCCGCAGCAGGCCGGGCAAGGGCGCCAGCAGCACCAGCGAGCCGAAGAGATAGGTCGGCCGGGCCCCGACGCACAGCCCCATCAACAGGCTCGCGAGGAGCCACCAGCCCGGGCGCAGCGGCTTGGCCAACCCGCGCCAGACGCACCACAACACGCCCATGAAAAGCATGTAGCCGCAGGCGATCGGCACCTCCCACATCGCCGGGCGCCGCAGGAGCGGCGGCACCATGTTCGCCCATCCCAGGGCCACCACCGCGGCCGCCTGCAGGGCCGGCGGCGTGCGCGGAAACCACGTCCGCCTCACGTCCAGCAGGAGGCCCAGCGCCAGCAGGAAGCCACCGTAACTGAAAAGCGCCACCGCCGCGCCATCAGTGATATAGCTTCCGGTCAGCCACCAGCACGGGAACTGGAGCAGCAGGACGGGAGTGACGCCGAAATAGAGGTGGAACTTGCCGCCATAATACGAGGCGTCGTGCAGGCCATGACCCTGCCGCTGTACCGGGTCGTATGGATTGGCCAGCGCCGCGAGAAACGGATCATCGGGCACATCGAGCGCGAGCTGCCCCTTGGCCCAGCCCCGCACCAGCAGGTCGTAATAGCCACGGTTTCCCTGGTCGAGCACCGCAAAGGAACCCTCCGGCGTCGCGGTCCAGAGGTAAAACCAGCCGAGCAATATCAGCAGGCCCGCCAACAGGAGGCCGCGCGCCCCGAACAAGGATCCTCCGCCAGTGAAGCTGGAGCGCGGCGTTTCTGATGGGGTCATGGCGGCCAAAGAGGCCTTTTAGACAGGGGGACAACACCCTGAGCAAACCTGAAAACCTCCGCCCAGCTCAGATCCGGGCGCTGTCCGAGCCGGGGCGCCCAATCCACCCGCGCAACAGACAGAAGCCCACCCCGCACCAAGCCAGCAGGCTCACCCCGCATGCCACCCACCACCTCGACGTGCCCCGGTAGAACAATTCGACCCGGTGCGCACCCGGCGGGATCCGGACCTCCAGCAGGCCGTTGCCTGAGGTCCGGATCCCGGCAGGGGCCACCGGACTGCCATCCACCCGCACCTCGTACCCGGGCAGGAAAACGCGATGCGTCTCCAGCCAGGCCTCGGCGGGATAGTCGGTTCGGGCGCGCCAGGGCTGCAGCGACTCCAGCTGGATCGCCGACCGGGCGGGAACGTAGGGCGAGATCGTGACCTCGGCGTACACGCCGCCGTTGGCGTCAATGTCGTTGCCCGGCTCACGCAGCGCCTGGTACCAGTAATTTTCCGGCCGCGGACCGCTGTTCCACATCACCAGGTGACGCGTGTGATTCGGTCCCGTGCCAAAGGCCTCCGCCAAGCCTGACTCCGGCAGCCGATACTCGCGATACGTGGTCTCGCTGATCAGCATCAGATAGCCGTTATAATGGCGGGCCGGATCGAAATTGAAGCGCAGGATCACGCGCTCCCCGGGCTGGAGGGTGAACCCGGGCTGCAGTTTCATCCAGCGTCCATCGGTCCCAATGGGCTCGGTCCGCAACGTGAAGGTGCGGGAGCCGCCCGCCTCCATGGCGCTGATCGCCTGGGCCGGACCGTATACCACCCGTCCGGATCCGTCCCGCAGGCGCAATTCGATCTCGGGATCGAAGCCCCCATGGTTGAAGTAGGCCGGGATGGGCAGCAGGTCATAGGCGAATCGCTCAAACCGCACGTTCTCCGTCCGCCAGGCCCGTTCCGTCAGCTCCGGGGTGGTGACGACACTGAAACCGCGCCGCACCATGATCGCGGCTTCGTATCCCGACCAAAGCACCGCCAGGCCCAGGATCGCGCCCGGCAGGGCGCGCCGGCCGCGCCCCGGATCCGCCCGCTGGCCCCGCAACGCGAGGATCAGGCCAAAGGCCAGGAGGCCGCAAAAGACCGGAACCGCGCGCAGCGGCATGACCAAGCCGCTCGCATCCCGGTAACCGGGCGGAAAGTATTCCACCAGAAACGCGCTGATCCCCGGCCAGGGCAGCAGATTCACCGAAAACAACGTGATCGCCGCCCACCAGACCTGCTGGGCCCGGGCGGCAGGCCGCCACGCCACCGCGGCGAGCGCCATCCACCCGAGCCACAATCCCCAGCCCGGCTGGAAAGCGTCCTCCCCGACGGCCCCCGGGGACAAGGGCCGGAAAAAGTTCAGGCCCCAGGCGGTGCGCCAAGCACCGCTTTCCCGGCCATAATGGGGAGCCAGGTCGACCCCCGCGCGGAGCAGCTGGTCCAAGGCCAGGGCCGACAAAAACAGGCAGCCCAACGCCAGGATCGGACCATGATCCGCCGGATCCCGGCCACTCCAGCGCCGCATCGCCCACGCCACCAACCAGAGCAAACCAGAACCCAGTCCCAGCCACCAGAGCCAGGGCCGGTTCGTTGCCCCCAAAACCACGACCCCCAGGATGAGGGGAATCCACCACCCCGCCGAGCGGCGGACGAGGATCACGCGACAAAGACCGCCCCAGCCAAGGATCAGTCCCGCCAGCTGGATCAAGTCCCGCGGCAGCGAACTCCCCGCCTGCGAGGGCACCTCGGACATGCCGGCAAAATAACCGGCGGACAGGGCACCGAATAACCCGAGACCGCCCGCCGCGCCCCACCAGGCGCGCCGGCCGCCCTCACCAAAAACCAACGCCCCTCCCTGTAACCCGCCCGTGACCAAGGTAGCCAGCATGGCGGTCGGAGGATGACTCATCCACGCGAGGCTCAGTCCCGCCGCCACGGCCATCCAACCCTTCTCCCCCGTGAGCAATCGGGCGTTGCCGTAAAGCAGCAGCGCCATCGCCGTCCCACCCAGGTAGGTCATGTAGGCCTCCGAGACATACAGCGGCATCAGCCAGCCGGGAGTGGTCACGAAAAGGATGGCCACCGCCGCCACCTCCCAGCGCCGCTGCGGCGCGAGCCGGACGCCGCTCCGATACACCACCAGGCCGCTGGCGATCGCGGCCGTGATCGCCGTCAGATGCTGCAGCGCAACCACGCTGAGCCGGCTTGCCGTGACCCAATCCCAGAGCCCCGCCACGTGCATGAACACCGGCGCACTGCGAAAGGGATGAATCCCGCCATTCCAGGCGAACACCCCCTGCCCGACCAACACCGGCGGCCCGGAGGTGCGCCATTGCGCGATGAAATCAGCCAGCACATGCGCGTACCAGTGCGCATCCGTGCCACCCAAAAAGCGGCTCGTGAACATGGGGGCCATGACTCCCGCCGCCGCCGCGGTCACCAGCACGACCCGCAGGACTTCCGCCACCCCGGCCCAGCCGCGATCCGGAATCGCCTTTCTCGTGACCAGCAGCACCAGGACCAGCAGCAGCGCGACATCGAGCGCCCCGCCCCACGCCGCTCCCGGCAGCCAGCGGGACGCCGCCGCCACCAGGGCGATGCCGCCCAGGAATTCGGCCAGCCAGGCGCGCGGCCGGCCGAGCGACCGCCAGCCGGCCGCCAGCGCGAGCACCAGGCCGCCGCCGCCCGCGAGGAGCGGCAGCCGGTTCGTGGCCAGGTATCCCGGGGCCAGCAGGTCCGCCGCCACCAGCACCGCCGTGCCCAGCAGACACTCCAAGGCGACTCTCCCCGCGACCGCTCCCCATCCCGGACGCGCGGGATTCATGGGCGGGACCCCGGCGAGGCTCCCGCCCGGCGGGGACACCGCTCAACCTCCCGCGGAAAAGTCATGCGCCTCCCGCCTGCCCGGAAAAAATCCGGCGCTGCATGGCCACAAAGGTCACCGCCATCTGCGCGACGTTCGCCACCCCGGCGGCAATCCACGAGGGGAGTTCGGTGAAGTGGGTCAGCAATTTGAAAACCGCCGCCTGGATCAGGAAAGTAACCAGCACCATGGCGAAGTATTCCCCGAGTTGCCGGCCCGAATCCTGCCGCGTGCAGCCAAAGGTCCACCACTTGTTGAGGCAGAAATGCAGTGCCACCGCCGGGACATAGGCAACGAGGAAGGCCGGATCCTCCCCCAGCATGGGGGCAAGCAGCCAGTTCAGGCCGGTGAAAACCCCCATCACCACTCCGCCCACGAGGCCAAAACGGATCACCCGCTGAACTAACTCTGGCTTGAACATTATGCCTGTTAGCTGAGGCTCGCCCGTCATGCCTGACAAGTCCCAATCCCCGCAGCACCTGGCGATCATCGGCTGCGGCCTGATCGGTCGCAAACGGGCGCTGGCGCTCGGCAAGATTCCCGGAGCCATCCTGCACACCACGTGCGACTTGGATGCCCGCCGCGCGACTGACCTGGCCCAGCTGGCCCCCGGCTGCACGAGCACAACCGACTTCCACGCCGTGCTCGCCGACCCCGCGATCGACGCCGTCATCATCGCGACCCTCAACGCCTCCCTCGCCCCCATCACCCTCGCCGCCGTCCAGGCCGGCAAGCACGTGCTCGTCGAGAAACCCGGCGCCCTCAACGCCGCGCAGCTCCGCACCATCGCGGCCGCCGCCGCGAAAACCGGGACGCGCGTCCGGATGGGCTACAATCACCGCTACCACCCCGCGCTGCAGAAGGCCCGCGAGCTGATCGACTCGGGGGTCCTCGGGCCGCTCATGTTCCTCCGCGGCCGCTACGGCCACGGCGGCCGCAAGGGCTACGACCGCGAGTGGCGCGCCGACCCCGCCCAGTCCGGCGGCGGCGAGCTCATTGACCAGGGCGTGCACCTCATCGACTTCGCGCACTGGTTCCTCGGCGAGTGCCCGGTCGTCGAGGGCCACGCCGTCACCTCGTTCTGGGACATGAAGGTCGACGACAACGCCTTCCTCTCGCTGCGCACCGCGGCCAGCCAGACCGCCTGGCTGCACGTCAGCTGCACCGAGTGGAAAAACCTGTTCTCCCTCGAGATCTACGGCCGCGACGCGAAGCTCGCGCTCGACGGCCTCGGCGGCAGCTACGGCCAGGAACGCCTGGTCTATTACAAGATGCTGCCGCAGATGGGACCCCCGGAAACCACCGTGTTCGAATACCCGGGCGGCGACGATTCGTGGAAGATCGAGACCGAGGTCTTCCTCGACGACATCCGCCTGGGCCGCGAACCCTCACCCGGCCTCGCCGAGGGCATCCGCATCCTCGACGTGGTCGAGACGATCTACACCCGCAGCGGCTACCCGGTCTCCACCGCGGGTTTCTAATACCGCGAAGGGCAGCGCAGGCTTGCCCCGGCCCGCGATCCGAAATCTAAACTTCCTCCCGATGATCATTACCCGATCCCCATTGCGCGTCTCCCTCGGCGGCGGCGGCACCGATCTTCCCAGCTATTACCGCGAACACGGCGGTTTCCTCGTCGCCGCGGCGATCGACAAATACATCTACATCACGCAGCACCGCACCTTCCAGCAGGAGATCATCGTCAAGTACTCGAAGCTGGAGCGCGTGGCCACGGTCGACCAGGTCGAGCACCCGATCGTCCGCGAGGCCCTCAAGCTCACCGGCGTCACCGAGCCCCACCTTGAGCTCACTTCCATGGCCGACATCCCCGGCGGCACCGGGCTCGGCTCGTCGGGCAGCTTCACCACCGCCCTGCTCAAGGCGCTCCACACCTACCGCAAGAACCTGCTCTCGCCCGCCGAGCTGGCCGAGCAGGCGTGCGACATCGAGCTCAACAAGCTCGGCGAGCCCATCGGCAAGCAGGACCAGTACATCGCCGCGATCGGCGGCATCACGGCCTTCACGTTCCACAAGGACGGCCGGGTTGAGTACCGCCCGTGCAAGATCGCGGAGGAGACCCATTTCAACCTCGAGGACAACCTCCTGCTTTTTTTCACCGGCTACTCCCGCAGCGCCTCGGCGATCCTCAAGGACCAGAACGACAAGTCCAAGAGCAACGACAAGGCGATGCTGGACAACATGCACTTCACCAAGGAGCTCGGCTACAAGTCGCTCGACGCCCTCGAGTCGGGCAACCTCGACGAGTTCGCCCGGCTCATGGATGTCCACTGGCAGCGCAAGAAGGCGCGCAGCGCGGGCATGAGCAACGCCGTGATCAACGAGTGGTACGACCACGCGATGGGCAACGGCGCCCTCGGCGGCAAACTGATCGGCGCCGGCGGCGGCGGCTTCCTCATGTTCTACGCCGCCGACAAGAAGCGGCTCCGGCACGCCATGCGCGAGAAGGGCCTGCAGGAGGTCCGCTTCCGGTTTGATTTCGAGGGGACCAAGGTCGTCGCCCAGAACTGAACCCCATGGCCGGGATCCTCCTGCAGAATCCCTCCCCCCTGCCCGCGGGGACCCGGCTCCGGGAGGTCGATGAGCTCAAGGGCTGGGCGATGCTGCTGGTGCTGCTCTACCACATCGGCGGGGTGCTGGGCTGGCCGAACTGGCTGCACGGCGAGGTGGGCGTGGATGTCTTCGTCATCATCAGCGGGTTCACCCTCGCCCGCAGCTCCGCCCAGCTCGGCTGGAAGGATTTTGTGCTGCGCCGGATGCTCCGCATCTATCCAGCATACTGGATCGCACTCGGCCTTTTCCTCTATCTCAGCTGGCGCTTCTACGCTGTCGAGCGCGACGGTCTGAACATCACCCTGCACGTCCTCGGCGTCCACGGATTTTCCCTTCCGGCGTACTTCAGCGATATCAACGACTCTTTCTGGTTCATTTCGCTCATCCTGCTCCTCTACGCGGTCTTCCTCGGCGTGCGCCGGCACCTCGACGACGTGACGACCGTCCTCGGCGTGGGCTTCCTCCTCGCGGCCGGGGTCACCTGGGCCTACCTCGCGGCCGGCCACGGCGGCGCGATCGGCCACTTGGCCGTGCGCATCCCCAGCTTCTTTGTCGGGCTCGTCGCCGGGCGGCTGACGCTTCCCGAACCGGTCAGGATCCGGTTCAACCTGATGTTCGCCGTCGGCATGCTCGCCCTCGTCTATCTGGGATTCAGGACCAACATCATCATGTTCTACGCCTTCGCCGCCCCGGCCCTCATGGCCGGGTTCCTCGTCGTGCGCCGGACCTTGGTGAAACATCCGGATGGCCGCTTCGTCCTCTCGGGTTTCGCCCTCCTGGGAGTGTACTCCTATGAGATCTTCCTTTTCCACCAGCCGCTGATCCGGGACTACAACCGACTCATCTGGGGCAGCACCATGGGCGTGGATAACCCGAACAATTGGCAACTGGGCACGGGAATCGCACTCGCCCTGCTCGTCACCTTTCTCATCAGCGCCATCGTCCACCGCCTGACCAACTTCATCTTTTCGCGCCGCCAACCGGACGCCCCCGCCGCACCTCCCGCATGAGCCCGCCCTCCGCCGTCCTCCCCGTCGCCATCCTCGCCGGTGGCCTCGCCACCCGCCTCCGCCCCATCACCGAGAAGGTGCCCAAGATCCTGATCGAGGTCGCGGGCGAACCCTTCTTCTCCCACCAAATCCGCCTGCTCAAGCAGGCCGGCCTCACCCGGCTCGTGCTCTGCGTGGGTTACCTCGGCGAGAAAGTCGTTGAGCTTTACGGCGACGGGTCGAAGTGGGGCGTGCACATCGAGTATGCCTTCGACGGCCCAAAGCTCCTCGGCACCGGCGGCGCCCTGATCCAGGCGCTCCCGAAGCTCGGCGACGCCTTCTACGTGCTCTACGGCGACAGCTACCTGCCGGTGGACTACCAGGCCGTCGGCCGCTTTTTCCTCGGCTCCGGCAAACTCGGGCTGATGACCGTCTACGAGAACGCCGAGCTCTACGACGCCAGCAACGTCCGCTTCGAGGCCGGCGCCATCCGCGTCTACGACAAGAAGCACCGCGTCCCGCAAATGCGGCACATCGACTACGGGCTGGGTGTTTTCCGGGCGGCGGCATTCCGGGATTTCCCTCGGGACAACTTGGTCGATCTCGCGACCGTGCAACAGTCCCTCCTCGCCCGGGGAGAGCTCGCCGGCTACGAGATGCACCAGCGGTTCTACGAGATCGGCTCCCACGCCGGTCTCGCGGAACTCGATGCCTTGCTGCGGGCGCAGCCGAAGGAATGAAGGAATGAGGGAGTGAGGGGGATATTCCGGCACCATGTCACAGCACGACAGTCTTCATCGCTTCATCGCCTATCGGAAGGCGTGCGAGCTGTTTGACTTGGCGGTCGCCGACATGACGCCGCTGGCGCAGAATCCGCTCTGCGCGCGCCTCGTGGCCCAGCAGATTGCCAGCGCGGATTCTGTTTCGTCGAACATCGAGGAGGGCTACGGCCGGCGCAGCCGGGCCGACTACGCCCGTTTTCTCGTGATCGCCCGTGGCTCGGCTACTGAGACGCGTGGAAGATATGAACAACGCTTCAAGCATTGGCTCCCACCCGAGACCATCGCCGCGCGTGTTGACTTGTGTGAGGAAATCATCGCCATCCTCAGCGCCACAATCCGGACTTTACGCCCCGAAACCAAACCCTAACTCCCTCATTCCCTAACTCCCTTACGCCTCATGTCCTACTCCGTCCAACACTTGAAGGAAACCGCCGAGATCGTCTCCCAGATCAACCCCGAGGACTGCGAGAAGTGCGTCCGCGAGCTGGTCGGCGTGCGCACCCGCGGCGGGCGCCTCTTCATCCTGGGCGTGGGCGGCAGCGCGGCCAACGCCTCGCATGCGGTGAATGACTTCCGCAAGATCGCCGGCCTCGAGGTCTACGCCCCGACCGACAACGTCTCCGAGCTCACCGCCCGCACGAACGACGACGGCTGGGCCAGCGTCTTTGTCGAGTGGCTCCGCGGCTCCCGCCTCAACAGCAAGGACGCCATTCTCATCCTCTCCGTCGGCGGCGGCAACCTCGAGAAGAACGTTTCCCCCGGCTTCATCTCCGCGATCCAGCTCGCCAAGGAAGTCGGCGCCCGCGTCATCGGCATCGTCGGCAAGGATGGCGGCTACACCAAGCAGCAGGCCGACGCCTGCGTCCTGGTTCCGACCGTCAACGCCAACAACATCACGCCTCATTCCGAGGCCTTCCAGGCCGTCATCTGGCATCTCTGGGTTTCGCATCCCGACGTGAAGGTCAACCAGACGAAGTGGGAGTCGGTCACGCCGAAGGCGTGATCGACTGAGGCGGGAGGCTGGAGGCGGAAGGCCGGAGGCAAGATGCCGCAGACGTATCGCCAGTTGCAGGTTTGGCATCGGAGCAAGGCGCTGGCGGTTTCGGTCTATCGAATCACTGCAGCCGCTCCCTTGGGCACGGACTTTGGACTTCGCGATCAGCTTCGTCGGGCTTCTGTGAACATTTGCAGCAACATCGCGGAAGGCGATGCCCGCCAGACCGACAAGGAATCGGTTCAATTCTTCTTCATCGCCAAAGGCTAAACCGCCGAGGTTTCGGCCCAACTCGAAATCGCCCGCGAACTCCACCCGGCAATCGCTCCCCAGGCCGACGATCTGATTCGCGAATGCGAAGAGATCTCGGCCATGCTCCAAGCCCTCATCAAACACCGCCGCAATTGATCCCCGCCGTGGCCTCCCCCCTCCAGCCTCCTGCCTCCCGCCTCCAAGATAATCGCAAAGCGATTTTCTTGGATCGTGACGGCACCCTGAACCTTCAGGTTGTCCGCGCCGGGAAACCCTATCCGCCTGATCGGCTGGAGGACTTCAAGCTCTTCGCCGATGTGCCCGCCGCCTGCCGCGCGCTTCATGCCGCCGGTTATGTCCTGGTGGTGGCCACGAACCAGCCCGATGTCGGCCGGGGCGACCAGCAGCAGGAGGTCGTCGAGTCCATGCATGCCCGCCTCAAGGAGCTGGTCCCCGAAATCGACCGCGTGGAGGTCTGCTACGCTCCCGGCCAAGGCGTGGAGCATCCCGAAAATCGCCGGCGCAAACCCGAGCCCGGCATGGTGCTCGATGCCGCCCGCGAGCTCGGGCTCGACCTGTCCCGCTCCTGGATGGTCGGCGACCGCTGGCGGGACGTCGACTGCGGCCAGCGCGCCGGCCTGCGCACCGTCTTCATCGACTTCGGCTACGCCGAGGAGCTCCGCGCCGCCCCGGATTTCACCGTGAAGTCCTTCGGGGAGGCGGCCGGAATTATCCTTGCCCAGCGGTGACGCCAAAACCTGACTTTGCCCCTTATCTCATGAAGACCCTCCACGACCTGAAGATCCAACTTTATGCCGACGGCGCCGACAAGGCCGGCATCCTCGAACTCTACGCCAAACCCTACATCAAGGGCCTGACGACCAACCCGACCCTGATGAACAAGGCCGGGATCAAGGACTACGAGGCGTTCTCCAAGGACATCCTCCAGACCGTCAAGTCCAAGCCCATCTCGCTCGAGGTGTTCACCGATGACCTCGTGGACATGAAGCGCCAGGCCCTCAAGATCGCCTCCTGGGGTAGCAACGTCTACACCAAGATCCCGATCACCAATTCCGTCGGCGTCTCCTGCCTCCCGCTCATCAAGGAGCTCGCCGCGCAGGGCGTGAAGCTCAACGTCACCGCCCTCCTCACGCTCAAGCAGGTGCAGGGCGTCGCCGAAGCTCTGAACCCCGCGGTGCCGTCCGTGGTCTCCGTCTTCGCCGGGCGCATCGCCGACACCGGCGTGGACCCGGTCCCGATGGTCCGCGCCTGCGGCGCCCTCCTCGAGGGCCAGCCCAAGGCCGAGCTGCTCTGGGCCAGCACCCGCGAGGTCCTCAACATCTTCCAGGCCCAGGACGCCGGCTGCGCCATCATCACCGTCCCCCACGACATCCTCGCCAAGGCCGCCAAGATGCTCGGCAACGACCTCACCGCCCTGTCCCTCGACACGGTGAAGATGTTCGCCAAGGACGCCGCCACCGCCGGCTTCAAGCTCTGACCGGCTGACGCGTTATTCGTTTACCTCGGCGGCAGTCTTTCGCAGCGTCGAGAGCCTGCCGCTTTTTATGATGTTCATTCGGAGTCTCCTCACCTGCCTTGGGCTTGCCGCGCTCGTTGCTGCCGCCGCCCCCCGTCTCCTCGCCGCCGCGGCCGCCGCCAACCAGCCGGCCGATGAGGCGCAGCGCCTCTACGAGCGCGCCAACGACTTGGTCATCACCCTCACCGAGGGCAAGTACTCCTACTCCTACCTCCAGTTCTACTGGAAGCGGGCCCAGACCAACCTCGACTGGATCAACCTGGTTTATCCCGACACCCCCGTCGGCCGCGCCCTCAAGGCCGGGCAGGTCAAGGTCGGCCCCTTCGAACTCGCCTACTTCCGCGAGCGCGTCCTCCCGAAGCTCGAGGAAAAGCGACAGGCCACCGTCGACGCCATCACCTGCGCGATCTATCTCTGCGAGCAGAAGGGTGAGATTTGGGATGAGGCCCGGCTCGCGGCCGTGAATCGCATCCTCGAGGCGCTCAGCCGGCAGAGCCGCTGGGGCGAGGCCCTGAGGTTTCCCGTGCCTCCCCCGCCGGTGGCACCCCAGGCGGAAGCCGACAAGCTGGCGTCCATCTTCCAGGTCGCCGCGCGCTTCGAGCAGGACAATCTCGTCAAGGAGCTCCTCGCCGCCACGCCGACCGAGCGCCTCCCCCGGATGCACGCCATCCTCGGCGAGGCCCTCGCCCTCCGCGGCCAGCCCCGGCAAAAGATCACCGACCTGCTCTCCTTGGACCCGGCCGATGAGGTCAAGCTGGCCGTCCTGTCCGGCATGGCCCAACGCGAGGCCCGGATCCGGCTCTCTGCCACGCTAAAGATCCCGACGGCCAGGATCATGCTGATCGGCGACGTGCTCAAGTTCCCCGAGGTGCGCGATGACGTCGAGGCCGTGGCCCGCACCCTCTTCCCCGCGGGCAACCCGGCGGCCGACACCGTGCTCGCCGCCTACCGCGCCGCCCTGGGCGAGCGCCCCGCCGTCGGTGCCCGACTGCCCGTGCACCAGGCTTACCTGGAATACCTGACCGCGACCGAGCGCTTCACGGACCTGGCCGCCTATCCTGGAACCCCGGGCCTGGCCGCCGCGACCCGCAGCGGCTGCGAACTGAAGCTCATCGAGCTCCTCGCCCAAGCCGGCCGTTTGCCGGACTCTGAGAAACTCCGGATCACGTTCTCGGCCACCAGCCCCACGGCCGCCGAGGCCGCCACCCTTGCCCAGTTCCGCGGCCGGATGAACTCCGAGAGCACCCCGCTCGTCGTCCACCAGTTCACCCTCTCCGAACTCCCCTTCAAGGACCCGACCTTCGCCGCGCAGGCCCTGATGGAATGGAGCCTCACGCCCAATCGCTCGATCCGCGGCGCCGGCCCCTACGACGCCGTGGTCCAGCAATTCGCCCCGGGCTTTGAGAATCTCCCCCTGCCCAAGAGCAAGGAAGTCGGCGAGGCCGCCAGCGTGCAGAAGGCGTACTGACGGACACGGGGAAGTGAAAGTGAGCGAGGTAAGTGAGTGCCAGTGCCGGCACTTTCACGGATTGGCACCTTCACTCACTTTCCTCTTTCACTTTCACTTCAGTCACTCCGCGCGCGCTGCGCGCGTCTTCAGGTCGGCAATGATTTTCTGGACGAGTACGGACGGCAGGGCGTAGGACGCGACCCGACCGGCGCGGGCGATGTTGAGGCCGACGGCGCGGCCGTAAAGGTCGAGCAGCGGACCGCCGCACTCCCAGGGTTCGAGGACCGTATCGTGCTGGAGCACGAGGTCGAAATCTTCCGCGCGCTTGCTCACGCGGGTGCCGGTGAAATTCCGCCCATTGGCCCCGCCCCGGCCGCCCCGGCCGCCGGGCGCAGCGGTCTGGGCCTGCGCCGCGTTGACCACCGCCTCGGCGGTCAGCGCCACGCTCGTCTCGATGACGTCAGCCCCGCGTTGCAGTTGGAGCTTTATCACGCGCCCGGCCCGGAACTCACGCAAGAGGGTCGTGAGTTCCGTCTTCGTCTGCACCGCCTTTTCATCCACGGACAAAATGACGTCCCCCGGTTTAATCCCCGCCTGCTCGGCCCCGGAGCCGGCCGCCAAGGCCAGCACGCGCGGCAATTCACCATCGCCCGCAAAATTCACCCCAATCAGGGCCCGGGGCGGAAGAATTTTCCGCGGGATGCCGCTGATGATGCCGACGGCTTCAGGGACGGTCGCGAGTCCCTGCGTGGCAACCCATTCCCCGGGGGCGGTCTCGCCGTCGTTCCAAAGCACGGCCGTCAGGCCCTTGGCCTCGATTTTCAAGAGGGCCAAGTCGTTGTCCTCGTCAACCGCCAGGATGCGGGCGTCCACCACCCGCTCATCCGCCAGCCGGGCCGTGAGTTTCCCGGGAACGAGCTCGCTCGCCTTGGTCGCAACCAGGCCGGCGGCCTCCACGACCGTGCCGAGGGCGACCGCCTTCCCGTCGACTGACAGCTGCACGACCGAATGGCGCGCGGCGGCGGAGATGAACTTGAAGGCGTTCCGGACGGCGGCGCCGTTCTTGCGGTAGTCGCCCGTCAGCGCCGAAACGATCAGGGGCGGCGGCTCTTTCTCCGCCGGCTGGGCCGGCGCGGTCCAACCGGGCACGGCGAGTCCGAGGATTACGGCCAGAATGCAGGCGCCGGCGCCAAAGTGTCGCCCGCCGCGGGAGCGGCGGGAGGATCGAGCCCGATCAACCCTGCCCTCCCGGGCAGGGCTACAACCTGAAATCTGCACCGGTACCGGTCCGGCCGACCCGTCCACGGTCCGCCGCCCATCGTCCCCCGGAAGCGAAGCGATCCGTCTCATGGCGCCGCCCCTCCCCGGCCGCCGCGGCCGGAATTCGGGGTGTATTGCAGGTCCAGTTCCCGGTCGCCCCGCTTGATGGTCACGGTCAGTTTTTCCTCCGTGGCGGCCAACTGGGCGAGGAAGTCGGCGGGCGACGCGACCCCCTGGCCGTTGAATTTCAGGACGACATCGCCGGGCTGGAGCATGACGCGTTGCGCCCGGCCGGTCTGGTTCACGGTGTCGATCCTGACACCCCCGGGAACGACGCTGCCGGTGGCGCCGGCGTCACGCCCGCCCCGGCCGCGCCCGCCGGCGGCGATGGCCGGGGTGCCCCAATTCTCGCTGCGCGCCAGACGGGTCCAGGTCGCCAGGAAGGCGGTGATCGGCACGTGGAAATTCTGCTCGGCCTCGGTGCTGATGCTGCTGTGGATGCCGATTACCCGGCCGCTCATGTCGAAAAGCGGCCCGCCCGAGTCACCACTCAGGATGATGCAGTCGGTCTGCATGGTTTTCGGGGTCATCATGATGATGCGCCCGAGCCGGGCGACCACCGGCCGCTGCGCCTCGAACCCCCCGGGGTGCCCGAGCGCCACGACCCAATCGCTCAACCGGGCGCCCGTGAGGTCGCCGACCGGGGCAAACGGCCAGGGGCCGGCATCGGTGATCTGCATCAGGCCGGCATCCATGCCGTGGTCGGTGCCCAGCGTTTTCCCCTTGGCCGTGCGGCCGTCGGGAAACGTGAAGACCACGTCGCGGTCCGGCGTGCCGCCGACATGGGCGGCCGAAAGGACCAGGCCGTCGGCCGAGATGACGACCGCGCTGCCGCTGATGGCGCCCCCGCGCAGGGTGACGGCGACGACGGCCGGCGACACCTGCGCGACGATGAGTTTAACGCGCGTCTCAATGGTCCGGAGCTCGGTGATCGTGGTCGGCGCGGGTTTCCGGAAGACGGCGGCCAAACGTTGGCCCGGAGCCACCTTGGGCGGGACCGGGATCGCCGGCCCGGCGGGGCTGGCGGCAACCACCGGGGTCTCGGCCGCGATCACGGCCACCGGGAACGCGAGCAGCAGGGCCCAGGCAAAGGGGCGGAAGGCGGCGCTAACGACACGTTCGCGAAGGGTGCGCATCGGGGTGAAAGACGTCCCGGGCACCCTAATTGAGACAGATTTATTGTCGAGGAGTCGCATTTCCCGGCGTTACCCCAATTCGAAACGGATCCCGTGCGCGGCGCAGACTCCGTTCTACGCCTCAATGTCATCTATTAGATGACATTGGGCGCTGGGATCCCCGGGACATGCCATCCATGGCGGTCTATGCCGGGGGAATGTCATCTAATAGATGACATCTTGCCGGTGCAAAGGGGTCGGTGGGCGTGGCGGCTTCCGCCCGGTGCCGGCGATCGCTGATTTTTGATCTAGCACGGAGGGGATCATTTCCGGCACGCTGAAGTTGGTGAACATCCTCTTCGTCAACTACGGCGATTTCACAAGCAACAGCCTGAACCACATCGCCGGGTTCGCGAACACCCTCGTCGCTCAGGGTCACGCCTGCCTCGTCGCCGTCCCGACCGGGGCCGAGACCATCTCAGTCATCCCCGGCCCGCGCTTCACCCCCGCCTTTTTCGCCGACCTGCTGGCCAAGCCCGCCGCCTTTCCCGACGGCCGCCCCGCCGACCTGATCCACGCCTGGACTCCCCGCGAGGTGGTGCGCCGCTTTGTCCTCGCCTATCAGCCGCACGCGAAGGCCCGCCTCGTTATCCACCTGGAGGACAACGAGGACTTTCTGCTCTCGGCCTGGCTGCAGGCTCCGGTCGCGTCCGTGCAGGACATTCCCGAGTCCGACCTCGCGGAAAAATCCTCGCTCGGCCTCTCCCACCCCCGCCGCTACCGCCAGCTCCTGCGCGTGGCGGATGGCGTCACGCACATCATCGGACCGCTCGCCGAGTTCATCCCGGCCGGCGTGCCCGCCCTCGAGCTCCCGCCGGGGGTTGACCCCAAGCTCTATGCCCCGCAGCCGGCCGACCCGGAACTGCGCCGCGAGCTCGGGCTGCGCGCCGGCGAGCGCGTCATCACCTTCACCGGCAGCATCACCTTCGCCAACGCGCCCGAGATGCGTGACCTTTACGCCGCCGTGGCATTGCTGAATGCCCGCGGGACCCCCACCCGGCTCATCCGCACTGGACTGACCCAGCCGTCCTTCCAAGAAAGCCTGTCCCCGGCCGAACGCGCCTCCGTCATCGAGCTCGGCTTCGTCGCGAAGGCCAAACTCCCCCGCCTCCTCGCGCTGGCCGACGTCCTCGTTCAACCCGGCCGCGCCGGCCCCTTCAACGACTACCGCCTGCCCTCCAAGCTGCCGGAATTCCTCAGCTCCGGCCGGCCCGTGGTCCTGCCCGCCACCAATCTCGGGCGCGTGCTGCGCGACGGCGCCGACGCCCTGCTGCTGCGCACGGGTTCCGCGGCGGAGATCGCCGACGCCTGCACCCGGGTCTTCCAGGACGCCGCCCTCGCGAAAAAACTCGGTGAAAACGCCGCCGCCTTCGCCCGCCGGCATTTCGATCCCGTGGCCATCGGGGCCCGGCTCGGCAAATTCTACCAGCAACTCCTGGCCCAGCCGGGCACCACGGCCGCCCTCGCCGCGGGCGAATCCGAGATCTCACTCGTCCTCCGCCAGCTCGCCGCCCGGCCGGCCGATCCCGCCGGCGCCGCCATCGCGGGCGAACTCTTGCCCCTGGTCTCGTCCCTCGAACGCGGCGATGCCAGCCGGGCCGAGCACGCCCGGCTCGAACGTGACGCCGCGCATTGGCGCAAGCACCGCGAACTCGCCGAACAGCACGCCGCCCAATGCGAGGAGAAGGCCCGCCTCGCCGGCGAGCATGCGGCCCACCTCGAGGGCCAGCTCCGGCTCGCCACCGACCACACCCACCATCTCGAGAATCAGCTCCGGCTCGCCACGGACCACACCCAGCATCTTGAGGGCCGCCTCCGGCTCGCCGAGCAGCACGCCCAGAATCTCGGCGCCGAATTCAAGGCCGTCCAGATCCAGCTGCGAGAGGTCCAGGCCCAGCACGCCGAGGCGGCACGCCTGACCCACCAGCACATCACCAACCTCGAGCAGATCCGCGATTCCCTGCAACGGCGCGTCAACGAACTCGACGCCCACCTCGCCACCGCCACCCAGGCCCGGGACGCGGCCCAGGCCCGCCTCCGCAACCTCCAGCAGAGCTTCTCCTGGCAGGTCACCCTCCCCCTGCGCTGGCTCCGCCGGACGTTTGTCGATCCGCTGACGCGAAAGACCGAGGACAGAGGACAGAGGACGGAGGACGGAAGACCGAGGACCGCCTCTTCTTCCCTGCCCCTTACTCCCTCGCCCGTCCCTGCTCCCTCGCGATCCGCCGAAGGCGGAATCGCGGTCTGGCACAGCGTCGACTACCCCCAGAGCTGGAGCCTGCCCCCGCGCACCCATGTCCTCCGGGGCTGGTGCTTCGCCGACGACGCCCGGAAACTCACGGGCATCCGCGCCGTGCTGCCTGAGCGGATCGTCGAGGGCACCTACGGACTCAAGCGGCTCGATGTTCTCGCCTCCGTCCGGGACAAAAAACAGGCCGAATACTGCGGCTGGCGCCTCGAACTCGAGCTCCGCGAGGGCGACATGCTGCTCGACCTCGAGACGAAGGACGCAGACGGACGCTGGCACCGCTTCTTCCATGCCGATCTCAAGGTCGGCGAAGGACTCGGCGCACTCGACCTCACTTCCTACGAAAAGTGGATCGAGGTCTACGATCGCCTCACCCCCGAGCGCTGGCAGGCGCAAGCTGCGGAGTCAGACCGCCTCGCCAACCAGCCGCTGATCTCCGTCCTTGTCCCCGTCTACAACACGCCCGAGCGCTGGCTGGTGAAGGCAGTCGATTCCGTCCGCCGGCAGTCCTACCCCAACTGGGAACTCTGCCTCGCCGACGACGCCTCGCCGCAAGCCCACATCCGGCCCCTGCTGGAAAAAATCGCGGCCTCCGATCCCCGCATCAAGGTCACCTTCCGCGAGAAAAACGGTCACATCTCCGCCTGCTCCAACTCGGCGCTCGCGCTGGCGACCGGCGAGTTCATCGCCCTGCTCGACCACGACGACGAACTGACGCCCCATGCGCTGTTCGAGGTCGTGAGCCTGCTGAATGCCCGGCCCGACACCGACTATGTCTACAGCGACGAGGACAAGATCGACGAGGACGGCCGCCGCCATGAGCCGTACTTCAAGCCCGACTACCTGCCCGACCTCTTCCTCGCCCAGAATTACACCTCGCACCTTTCCGTCTACCGCGCCGCGCTCGTCCGTGTGGTCGGCGGCTTCCGCCAGGGCTACGAGGGCAGCCAGGACTGGGATCTCGCCCTGCGCGTGGTCGACCGCTCCACGCCCGACCGCATCCGGCACATCCCCAAGGTGCTCTACCACTGGCGCGCCATCCCCGGCTCCACCGCCCTGCTGATCAGCGAGAAGAACTATCCACTCGAGGCCGCGCGCCGCGCGCTGACCGATCATTTCGCCCGCCTCGGTCAGCCCGTAACCCTTGAGCACGTCCCCGGCGACCATTGGCGCGTCCGTTATCCGCTGCCCGCCCAGCCGCCCTCGGTCACGCTCATCATCCCGACCCGCAACGGCCTCAAGTTCCTCCAGCGCTGCATCGACAGCATCCTCGCCAAGACCAGCTACCCGTCGTTCGAGGTGCTCGTGCTGGACAACGGCTCCGACGATCCCGCCACCCTCGCCTACCTCCGCACGCTGTCCGACGGCACCCACCCGCACCTCCGCCCCGGCCACACCGCCCGCGTCATTTCCGATCCCTCCCCTTTCAATTATTCCGCCCTCAACAATCGCGGCGTGCGCGAAGCGCAGGCCACGATTGTTGGACTGCTCAACAACGACCTCGAGGTGATCCACCCCGACTGGCTCGACGAGATGGTCGCCCAGGCCGTCCGCCCCGGGATTGGCTGCGTCGGCGCGATGCTCTACTATCCCAACGACACCATCCAGCACGCCGGGGTGGTGATCGGGCTCGGCGGCGTCGCCGGCCACGCCTTCCGCGACTTCCCGCGCGGCAGCCACGGCAAGTTCAACCGCGCCCGACTCGTGCAGAACTACAGCGCCGTCACCGCCGCCTGCCTGCTCATCCGCAAGTCGACCTACGAGCAGGTTGGCGGGCTGGACGAAAAGGACCTCGCCGTCGCCTTCAACGACATCGACTTCTGCCTGAAGGTGCAGGCCGCCGGCTACCGCAATCTCTGGACCCCGTTCGCCGAGCTCTACCACCACGAGTCCGCCACCCGCGGCGCCGACGACAACCCCGAGAAGGCCGAGCGCTTCCGCCGCGAGGTCGAGACAATGATGCTGCGCTGGGGTCCGGTGCTCACGAGCGATCCGGCGTACAATCCGAACCTCACGCTCGAGCTGAACGACTTCACGCTCGCGGTCCCGCCGAGGGCACCAGTGACGGGTGACAAGTGACGGGTGACGAGTTCGATCCCCGGAAAGATCTTTCCCTCCCCCCTGTCCGCTCTCGTCACTCGTCACCTGTCACCCGTCACTCCATCCATGCCTGCGCCCAATCAAGACGAGCTGCCCCAGTTACGCACCCGGCTCGAGGAGGCCCTGCAGCGCGAGGCGGCGCTCCGGGAAAGCACGACGCGCGAGCTCCTCGAGCTGCACGCCCGGCTGCAACCGCTGACGGCGGTCATCGGCGAACGCGGTCGGGCCATCGAGGACCTGAAGCAGCGCGAACTCGCTCTCCGCCTCGAACTCGAGCAGGCGACCGCCGACCTCGAGGCCTTGGTCTGGATGCTGCAGGACATGGAACAGGCCAAGTTCAAGGCGGACGCCCGCACGCCGGCCGGCTGGCTGCAGGCGCTGATCGGACCCGGGCGAAAAGCGCCCGAGTCCCGGACCCCACCCGGTGATTTCATCTACCATCTGACGACCTCGCCCTTCCGCGTCTACCGCGCCGAGGCGTTCACCCTGCGCGGCTGGGCCTTCCCGCGCGACCACCGCGCCGTGACGGCGATCCGCGCCCGCATCGCCGGGCGGGAATTCGCCGGCCGCCACGGCCTGTCCGTACCCGAGGCCGTCGCCCCGCCCGGCGCGGCGGCGAAGAATCCGCACCCCGGTTTCGAGGTGACGTTCGCCACCCCGCCCGGCCGCCACCGCCTCGCGCTCGAGGCGCAGATAGCCGACGGCGAGTGGCGCTCGATCCTCGACGTGCCGGTCTGGTGCCGACCCGCGGCCTGATCCAGGTCAGGCCTTCGTCGCCACCGCAAAGACCGACGACCCGAACGGCAGCCCACCGCCGTCGCGGATCCATCCGTTCTCCAGCGCGGCCAACGTGCGCAGAACCGCCTCAACCGGCGCCGGCTGCAGCTCGACGTCGCTCCCGCCCTTCGGCGCGGGAAACAATTTGCGCCGCGCCACCACCAGTGGGAACACGCTGAGGTTGGCATGCGTGGCGCAGACCGCCGAAAAACCGGCCGCAGTCAGGAGCTTGACCAAACCCGCCCGGCGGTAACGCCGCCGGCCGCCGACCGCCTCGTCGTGGTACGACCAGAGCCACGGATAAGCCGGTACATTCACGATCAAGACTCCGCCGGGCCGCAGCACGCGGAAAGCTTCGTTCACCGCCGCGGCATCGTCATCGAGATGGTAAAGCACGTCGGCCGAGACCACCGCATCGAAAGAGCCGTTCGGATAAGGCAGCGACGTGACGGAACCTTCGGCCAAGCGAACCGGCTCGCCGACCCGCTCGCACGCCAGACGGACGGCCAGGGGATCCATGTCGATTCCCGTCCAGCGCCAGCCGGGAAGTTTCCGCCCCAGCCGGCGGATCAATCCACCCGTGCCACAGCCAGCGTCGAGAATTTCGCCCGTACTGCCCACCCGAGCCGCCAATTGGTCCGCAATCCGGCCGTGCAGCGCCTGGAAGTACCACATGCGGTCCTCCACCTCGGCGAGCTTGAGATATTCGGCGGATTGCATCCTGGGGCGACGCCGAGAGTGCGAGCGGGCGCGGACGCGGCAAGCCAGCACACACACTGCACCCATTTTCCACTGGCCGGTAAGCGGCGCTCCTGTAGTCCCTGATCCGTGCCCCCCACCGTGTTGTTCTGCCTCGATCATCCGGTCCATCATCCGGTGACGGACCAGGTGCTGGTGTCCGGCTGGCTCGCGGCGAGCGCCCCGGTGGAAAGTGTCCGGGTCGTCACCCCGACCGGGCGCATCAGCGAGCCGCTGCCCCTCATCAACCGGCCTGACATCGCGCAACGCCACCCCGAGCTGCCGCAGGTGCGGGGCTTCTCCGCCCGCCTCCCGGCCTCGTGGGCCGCGGAGGGCGAGATTGGCATTCTCCACTGCGCCGGCGGGATCGAGCAAAAGTACACCCGGGCCCTGCCGCCTGCCGCGGACCTGTCCGCCAAGGCGGCGAAACTCCGCCGCATCTCCGCCGTGCTCCGCCCCGATCGTGCCGGCCGGCTCAATGCCTACCATTTCAATTGCCTGACCGACGAGCTGCGCGCCGCCTACGACGTGGTCGACGTCGACGCCGTCTCCGCCCTGCCTTACGACGGAATCGCCCTCGACCTCATCCGGCGCCATCCGGACGGGCTGATCCTCGACGCCGGCGCCGGCTTCCGCGCCGAATACCTGCCCAACGTCGTCAACTTCGAGATCGTGCCCTACCCGTCGACCGACGTCCTCGGCGTCGGCGAGGAACTGCCCTTTGCGGATGACAGCTTCGACGCCGTCCTTTCCCTGTCCGTGCTGGAACACGTGAAGGATCCCTTCGCCTGCGCCCGCGAACTCGCCCGGGTGCTGAAACCCGGTGGCACACTCTACGCCGCCGTGCCGTTCCTCCAGCCCTACCACGGCTACCCGCACCACTACTACAACATGACCCACCAGGGCCTCGCCAACCTGTTCGCCGGCCGCCTGGTGGTGCAGGAGCAGAAGGTGCTGGAGAGCGGACACCCGCTCTGGACGCTCAACTGGTTCCTCCGCAGCTACGCCGACGCGCTGCCCCCGGCCGCGCGGGAGAAGTTCCAGGCGATGACCGTCGCCGAATTCCTCGGCGCCCCCAAGGCCCTGCTCACCCACGACATCGCCTCCGCCCTCCCGGAAAAGGCCCGCTTCGAACTCGCCGCCGCGACGATGCTGCTCGCGACCAAGCCGACCGGCTGAGGGCGAATTCGCTTCCCCGGCCGGGGCCATATGCTTGGATCGCACCTTCCGCACCCATGCCGACCAACAAATGGCCCAAAGTCCTGCCTCCGCTGACTCCGGAGCAAAGTCGCATCAGCGACGATTTCATGAAGCTCTGGCACGAGGTGCTGCCGCGGAAGTTCGGGATGATCGACCGCTACAACCACACCTTCCCGGTGAAGTATTCCCGGCCCGGTTTTCGCACGACCCTCGAGAGCGGCTCCGGCCTGGGCGAGCACATCAACTACGAGAAGCTCACCCCGGAACAGGAGGAGAATTACCACGCCAACGAGTTTCGCGAGAACATGGCCGCGGAGATCCGCCGGAAATTTCCCCGGGTCAAGACCGTCGTGGCCGACTGCCAGGAGCGCCTGCCGTTTGCCGACGGGTTTTTCGACCGCGTGATCGCCGTCCACGTGCTCGAGCACCTGCCGAATCTTCCCGCCACGATCCGCGAGGCGCACCGCCTCCTCGACAAGTCCCGCGGACAATTCCTCGTGGTCATCCCCTGCGAGGGCAGCCCCGCCTATACGTTCGCCCGGAAAATCTCCTCCCAGCGCCTCTTCGAGAAGAAGTACCGCGTGCCCTACCACACGTTCATCGGCCGCGAGCACATCAACCTGCCCGCCGAGATCCTGGCCGAGCTCGACCCGTACTTCACCGTGGAGGCCCGGAATTTCTTCCCGCTCCCATTCCTGCCGTTTGCCTTCAACAACCTGGTGATCGGCCTCAGCCTCAAGCCCAGGCCGGTGGCCTTGGCGGACGGCCGGACCTAACCACTTCCAAAATGGCGGAGCCATTTTGGTTCTGCTCTTGCACGTCCCCCGGCCGGACAGCGAAATGACCGGCGCCCGCATGAAACTGCTCCCTGATCCGCGCGCCGTGCTGCTGGCTGCGCTCTTCGCGGTCGCCGCGATGCTCCCCGGGGTCGCCACGAGCGGACAAAGCCGCGAGTTTTTCCTCTTCCAGGTCACGCTCACCTCGTCCGAGGCCGGGCTGACCCAGTTTTTCTGGGACGACGGCCGCGGCACGACCGAGGAGGAATCCTCCGCCCAGCCGCTGCGGGCGGGAGCCAAGCCGGTCCGCTACGGCTACCTCCTCGCGCAGGGCACCTTCAAGTCCCTGCGCTTCGACCTGATCGACCGGGCGGCGACGCTGTCGTTGCGCGACGCCTCCATCGTCGACCGGGCGGGCCGCGTCGTGCGCCGCTTCGCTCCCGCGGATTTCCGCCCGGCCAACCAGATCGCGCGCTTCGCGATCGAGGGCGACACGCTGCGGGTCGAAACCGAGCCGAACGGCGGCAATCCCGTCCTCGACCTCCCGCTGGCGGAACCGCTCACCCTCCGCGCCGGCTGGCCCGCCCGACTGCGCGACCCGTCCCGGCTCGGCCTCGCCGTCCTGCTCGCGGGGCTGGTTCTCGGGTCCCCCGCCGTGCTCGGCCGGCTGCGCCCGGGGTTGGAAAGACTCGGCGCCGGCCTCCGCGCCCGGCCCAGGCGCTCCCTCTTGCTGCTGTCCGCGCTCGCCGTCGCGGTCCAGAGCCATCCCGTGATCTTTCAGGGTCGCAGCTTCGTCTCCCCGAACAACGGGTCGCTCATGCTCTACGGGGAGCTGCCAACCCTGCCCGGCGCGGACGCACGGCTTTTTTCGGATGGGATGGGCTCCGATGTTGGGGCCATGCTGTTCCAGCACCTGTACTATCCGATGGTGCAGCGGGACGCGTTGTCCCAAGGCGAGTGGCCGCTCTGGAACCGCTACAGCCTCTCGGGCGAGCCGCTGCTCGGCCAGGGGCAATCGATGTTCGGCGACCCGTTCAATTTCCTCACGATCGCCGCCGATGGCGCGGCCTGGGCGTGGGACGTGCGTTTCCTCGTCACGCGCTGGCTCTTTTCCGCCGGCCTCGGGCTGACAGTCTGGCTCCTCACCCGGCGGTTGTGGCCGGCGGCCCTCGTCGCG
>CAMDOO010000018.1 GCA_945903545.1 Opitutus sp. GAS368
AGGCCGACATCGCGATGTTCCCCAGCAACAGGATCGCGACCAGCCACGCGCCGCGCGCCACCCCCGAGGTCTGCTTGTACGCGACCCAGACGTAGAAGGTCAGGAATCCCCAGTACGTGTCGACCATCGTGGCGATGAACCACGGGTGCGAGTAGACCTCGCGGGGGACGGCGAAGAGCGGGCACTGGAAGCTCGCCCACGAGGTGACGGCGAGCATCGAGGCAAGCACGAGGAGGAACAGGAGTCGGAGGGCGATGATCATCCGGAAAAATTGTTTTTAAAGGGGCGCGCGGAGGAAGAGAAGGTTCGAATCCTCGTCGGGCTGGGTGCATCGATGCCGAATTCCTCCGTGTTCTCCGCGACCTCCGGTGAAAATCCGGGGAGGGCGGGAGATCCTTCGGTCATGGTCCGGGGTGATTGGCGCGTGCGTGCAGCGTTTGCACGACAGAGATGTGGCGCTGCGCGAAGGCGGCCTCGCAGTAGGAGAGGTAGTAGCCCCATTTCCGGATGAAGCGCTGGTCAAAACCGAGGGCGCGGACCTCCTCGAGCCTGGCTTGGAAGTTGTCCTGCCACAGTCGGAGCGTGCGGGCGTAGTCGGGACCGAAGTCGTCCACGGCCCGGACCTGGAAGCGGCCCGCCTCGGCGAGGCAGCGGTTGACGCGCTGGAGCGAAAGCAGGAGCGAACCGGGGAAGATGTGCTTCTGGATGAAATCCACGCCGCGCCGAAGCTCGTCGTAGCGGTGGTCGGGGCAGGTGATGAACTGGAGGGCGAGCAGGCCGTCGGGCGCGAGCACGCGGTCGAGAGTCGCGCAATACTCGGGCAGGTAATTGTGGCCGACGGCCTCGAGCATCTCGATCGAGACGATCTTGTCGAACCGGCCGTCGAGCTCGCGGTAGTCGCGCAGCTGCACATCGATGCGGTCGGACAACCCGGCCTCGGCCACGCGGCGCCGGGCGAACTCATGCTGCTGCGCGGAGATCGTGACGGTGGTCACGCGGCAGCCGTGGTTTTGCGCGGCGTGGAGGGACCATCCGCCCCAGCCGGTGCCGATCTCGAGGACATGGTCCGTCGGGCGCAGCCGGAGTTTCCGGCAGATGGACTCATTCTTCTCCCGTTGCGCTTCCGGCAGGGAGAGGTCCGGGCTCGCCCAGCGGGCGGAGGAATACATCATCGACGGATCGAGCATCAGGGCGAAGAAGTCGTTCGAAAGATCGTAGTGCTCGCTGATGTTGCGGCGGGCGGTTTTCCGTGAATTCGGTCGAAGCAAGTGGCGCAGCCGGTTGGCGAGGCTGAGCAGGTTGAGCGAGAATGCGTCCCGGCGCCGCGAGCCGGAGAGGGTCGGTGCCTCCTCATGATTGAGAATGAACCAGGTGATCACCGCCGTGACGTCCGGCGTATCCCAGTCCCCATCGAGGTAGGCTTCCGCAAAACCGATGTCGCCCGCGAAAAAGCAGCGGTGGAAAAAACGTTCAAGATTCACGCGGATCACCGCGGTGGGGCCCTGGCCGTCACCAAAGGACCGGCTGCTGCCATCGGGAAGGATCATCCGGAGCTGGCCGTGCGGCATCCGGGCGAGGGCCCGCAGGACGAAGACGCGACACAGGGAGGGACAGACGTCGAAAAAGGGAAACGTGGTTGTCCTGGTGATCGGAATCATGAGGAGGAGCGGGGTGGGGAGGAGGGCAGCGATGAATGGGGTTGGTGGACGTCGCGCTGGTCGTCGGGACGCGCGGTCTTGGCGAACCAAGGGACTTTCTTGAGCCAGAGACGCAGCGCGTGCCAATGAATGAGCCCGAGGATCCTCAGGCTCAACAAGGGATATTTTAGCAAGTACCAGGCCAGCCGGCCGTTGGACAGGATTTCACGCTTGCCCGTCAGGGTGCTGGTGAGGGTGCGTTTCTTGCCGGCGTAGTCGTCGATCTGGATGGCGAGCGCCGGCCCCGGCACGCGGAGATGGAAATCGAAGGCGACGTCGACGTCCGAGAAGGGCGACACATAGAAGAACTTCGGCTCGCGGTGACGGAAGGCCGCGGGCGTGCCGGCCGTGCCGGGCGGCACGAGGCGGTCGGGCCCGAGCAGGAATGGCTTGGATTCGCGGAAGGTGTTTGTGACCTCGGCGATCGCGGCGAGGGGCGCGCCGTGGCGGTCGTGACAGAAGTAAAACGAAACCGGGTTGAAGATGTGCCCGAGGATGCGCGGGAGCGTGACGAGCGTCACCTTGCCGCCGTCGAGCTCAATGCCGCGGGAGCGGAGGAAGGACTCGACGCGCTGCTTCAGTGGCGCGGTGGAACCCGGGGCCGCGGCTTGGCTGGCGCCGTTGTGCACCGGTCCGTCGAGCCGGAGATAATCGGATTGCCGGAAGGAAAAGAGATTGGGCCGGTCGACGGAGAATAGCGGCAGGCGGCGGTCGAGCTCGGGAAGCTCATCGAGATCGAGGCCAAACAGGAAGATCCGGTAGAGGAAGCGATGGGATGCCGGGGTGAAGCGCTGGTGCATCACGTGGCATTCATAGAGGCAGGAGGGCATGGGACGGTCGCAGTAATGAAGCTGTCTGGCTCTGGCGTGGCGTCAAATCGTTGAAGCGGCCTGTAAGTTTCGTTGTAGCTGGCCTCGGTATGGCCGGCACCGGGGTCACCGACGCCGGCTACAGATTCGGCTTCTCAACCGGCCAGGGGTCGCGGCCGAGGAGGAGGGTGGAGAGATTGTAGGCGCTGAGCAGGGCGTCCTCGTGGAATCCATAGCGGAAATAACTGCCGGCGAAGTAGGTTTCCGTCGTTTTCCGGGCGGCGGCGTTGAGCTCCGGCAGCCGGGGTTGGGCGGCGAGGGCGGGGAGATCAAAGAGCGGGTGCTCGCAGGGAATGCGTTTGAGGACCCGGGCGGGATCGATCGCCTCGGGGCGGTTGATGCTCACGAAGTAGTTCTCTCGATCGGAGACACCCTGCAGGGCGTTCATCCAATAATGGGTGGCGGTGGCGGGATCGGTGCCGCCGCCCGCGATCTCGTAGTTCCAGCTCGACCAGGCGAGGCGGGTGCGCGGCATCACCGAGGCATCGGTGTGCAGGGTGGCCAGGTTGGGTTGGTAGCGGAAGGCCCCGAGGAGCCGCGCTTCGTCCGGCCGCGGATCCTGCAGCAGGCGCAGGGCCTGGTCGGCGTGGCAGGCGAGGATGACTTGGTCGAAGTGCTCGGTCGCGCCGTTCCCGGCGGTCACGGCGACACCGTGCTTGGTGCGCGTCACGGCGAAGGCGGGCTGCCCGAGCCGGATGCGGTCGCGCCACGGGGCGGTGAGCCGCTCGACATAGGTGCGCGAACCGCCGGTGACGGTCCTCCAGGGGTGCTGGGTGTGGAGCCCGAGGAAGCCGTGGTTGTGGAAAAACCGGAGCAGGGTCGCCGCGGGGAATTCCAGCATCAGCCGGGGCGGCGTGCTCCAGACGGCCGAGCTCATCGGCACGAGGTAGAGGTTCAGGAAGTCTTCGCCGTAATTCCCGCGGCGGACGTAATCGCCCAGGGTCTCGTGCGGCGTGGCGGGCTGGTCGAGGGCGGCGCTGGCCTCGCGGTTGAAGCGGTTGACCGCGGCGAGCATCCGGTAGAAGCGCGGGCGCAGAAGGTTGCGGCGTTGGGCGAACAGGTGGTTGAGCGAGGAGCCACAGAACTCGAGTCCGCTGGCGGCGTGGCGCACGCTGAACGACATGGCGGTGGACTGGGTGGCCACGCCCAGCTCGTCGAACAGCCGCGAGAGGAGGGGATAGGTGACGCGGTTGTACACCATGAAGCCGGTGTCGACCGGCAGCCTCCGGCCGGTGCCGGGCTCGGCGACGTCGATCGTGTGGGCATGGCCGCCGGGGCGGGATTCGGTCTCGAACAGGGTCAGGTCGAAATCGCGCCGCAGGAAATGGGCGCAGCCAAGGCCGGCGATGCCGGATCCGATGATGGCGAGGCGTGACACGGGGCGGGTCGGAGGGAAGGAGGAAGGACACCGAAGCTACCGACCAACCCTGAGGGCACAAGACAGGGGCGCGGGCAGTAGCCGTGCGTTCGGCCTTTGGCGCCGGACTACTTGGATTTGCCCAATCCGGCTTTGGGCCGGGCTGCGGCCGCGGTCGCCGGGTCCTCCGCCACCATCAGGCCGGACGAGGAATCGCGCTCGGAAAACACGATCGGGTCGCGGGCAATCAGGTCGCGCTCAATGCACTTTTGCACATAGGTGCTGAAGGGGAGCCCCAGGCGTTCCGAACGGTCCTTGGCGCGGGCCAGCAACTCGGGCGGGAATGAAATACTCTGGCTGACGAAGGTGCGTCCTTTTTCCGGGGGCATGGTTCGATGCGCAGCGTGGGGGGTTAACGGTTAAAGAAAAGGCGGAAACTATATTGACAGTTAATAACGGAAGACAACCGTATCTACTTGTGGATCGCGAAAGGGTTATGGAAGAAATCAGGCTCCCGCTGGGGCTGCAGAACCTCCTGGAGAAGGAGGCTCGGCGGCGTAATTGCACGGTGAGCGAGCTGGTTGAGCACGCCGTGCGGGCGGACTTGGAGCACAGCGACCTCGCCTTGATCTGGCCGCGCAAGCTGCCGCCCAAGGAGCGACCGGCTCAAGCCTGCCCGGAGCCGCCAACCTGAGACGAAGGACCGGTCCGCGGGGAGTGGGCGCGGTTCTGCGCCGGCGCGGAGGAGGGGTCCTGATGGTGCACGGTGGGAGCGACAGTCTTGGGCGCCAATCCGGTGTTCGCGGAATTAACGGTGGCGACGGCGATCGCGGCGGCGGCCGGAACGACCCGGCGCAGCGGGGAATGCTCGGCGCGAACGGCCGCCCGGTGGGCCGCGGCGACCGAGCTGTGGTGATCGGCATGGGAGCCTTCCTCGAGCACCGATTTCGGCACGGCCTTGAGTCCCCAGATCAGGCCGGTCCACGAGAGGGCCTTGAGCCCGTAGTAGGTGGGGTCGAATTCCCACCAATAGAATCCGTTGCGGGTCGCGGACTGGTACCGGTGGTGGTTGTTGTGCCAGCCCTCGCCGAGGGTGATGAGCGCGAGAATGAAGCTGTTGCGCGAGTCGTCGTCTGTCTTGAAGCGGGGGCGGCCCATGAGGTGGGCCATCGAGTAGATGCAGGCGGTGCCATGGAACAGGAACGTCGTGCTGATGAAGAAGCCCCAGACGAGCATCTGCAGGCCGTTGGTCCCCAGCGCGGGGGCGAAGTGGGCGAGGAGCTCGCCGCCGCCGTAGATGGAGGTGGCGAAGAGGATCGGCACCACCAAATCGAAGCGGTTCAACCACACGAGCTCGGGAAACTTCGCCAGGTCCTTGATCGTGGAATAGTCGGTCGGGAAATTCCGCCGGCTCGTGATCCAGCCGATGTGCGACCAGAGGAATCCGTGGACGTGGGGGGAGTGGGCATCCTCCGGGCCGTCGCTGTGCGCGTGATGGTGGCGGTGGTGGTAGGCCCACCAGAGGGAGCCGCGCTGCACCGTCGTGCCGGCCCAGAGTGCCAGCAAGAACTGCACAGGCCGCGAGGTGCTGTAGGTCTTGTGCGAGAAATAGCGGTGATGGATCGCGGTGACGGCGAACATCCGCAGAAAGTACAGTCCCACGGCGGTCCAGACTGCCACCGGGCTCCAACCAACCCAGATGGCGCCGAGGCAGCCGAGGTGAAGCAAGATGAACGGCATGATCCGCACTAGGTCGACCCGGTCGGGAGAGGCGCGCATCTGGTCGGCGCCGTCAGGGCAAAAATCGGAATCGATCCACTGGGCGAAGGCGGTGGCCAGGCGGCGTGGCAGGGAGGGAGAGGAAGCTGAAGAGCTGGCGTCGTTCACAGGTGGTCAGAGGAAGTCCCGCAAGTCAGCGCGTGCAAGCGGCATTTTCCCGGGTCAGGCGGCCCGGGCGGGGTATTTTTACGGCCTGGCCGGCACGCAGGCGGCCCAGCACGCGGCGCTACGGGGTGTCGCGGGTCAGCATCCAGACCGTGAGCGAGCTGTCGGCCAGCTGCGCGGCGAGGATCTGGCCGTTCCCACTGAAGGACAGTGACTGGATCGGGCTTCGTGTGCCGCCCGTGGGAATCCGGACGACCTCGGACCAATCGGTGGTGTCGTAAACGATGAGCCCCCCCGTCGCTTCCCCGGCAATCAGCCGCCGGCCATTGGGGTCGAATGCCAGGGCTGGGAAGCCGGACTCCCCGCCCCTGACACGATGCACCATTTCCAGGCCCGGGGTCCGGCGCAGTTCCAGCAGGCCGGATTCGAGGGCGAGCGCGAGGTGCGCCGCGTCGGGCCCGAAGGCCAGAGCATGCACCTTGGCCGGGGAGAGGACGTCGGATTGGCGAACCCCGGTCACTGCGTTCCAGGTCCGCAGACGGCCGTCCTCGTCCACCGTCGCCACCAGTTCCCCGCGCTGGGAAACGGCGAGTCCGGTTATCCGCCGGTCTGGGTGGGCCCGGATCGCGTGCCGCAAGGTGGGCCCCAGGGCATCCCAGATCTCCAGGTCGCCGTCCGCGCCGGCGGCCGCGAAGAGGGATCCGTCGACCGCCAGCGTCAGCAGGCGCACGCCGCGGCCCATGCCGAGGCGGGCGACGTCCCGCAGGCCTTCGGCGTTGCGCCAGATGTGAATGGTGCCCGCTTCGGACCAAGCCAGGACGGAGTCGTCTTGGAGAAACCCGGCGGGCTCTGCGCCGGTTTCCACGGCGGCAACGGGGAGGAGCGAACCGGCGGAAACCAGCCTGAGCGAAGGTCCTGGCCCGATGACTGCGAGCCGGCTGCCATCGCGGGAAACGCTCAGGGCCGGGCGGCGGACCATGGCCGGGACCGGGCCCGCTCGGGCGCTCCGGATGCGAACCACGGCGTCGTTCCAGAGGGCGTACCACTCAAAGCCGCGTGGATCGGCGGCGGGCGGGGTGGGGCGCACGGCCAGCAATTCCTCCCGGGCGCGGGCCGGGTTGTTGAGTTCGAGGGCGAGGGCCGCCCGGTTGAGTGCATTGTGATAGTCCTCGCGGGGCTGGCGCCGGCGTTCGCGGACCAGGTAGGGGATGAGGTTGGCGACGACTAGGACCGCGGTTGCGGTAAGCCCGAGCGCGCTGGTCCAGAGGGTTTGCCGGCGGCGCCGTTTCTGGCGCACAGAGCGTCCGGCCTTGAGTCCCCTGATTTCGTCGAGCAACGAGGATCCGTCCGGGTGGCGTCGGGCGGGCGAAGGGTCGCAGGCCCGCACGATGATTTCATTCAGCTCCAGCAACAGGACCCGATCCGGCCTGGTCTCGAAGCCGTCCGGCAGCCGGGGAAAATGCCGGCGGTCCAGTCCCATCACGATCTCGTAGATCACCTTGCCGAGACTGAAAACGTCCGCTGCGGTGGTGCCCGGTCCCTCCGGCGGAGCGTAGCCCGGCGTGCCGGCGACCGTTGGCTCCGCGGTGATGGCGCCGACGGTGCCGATGTCGGCCAGCTTGGCCGTGCCGGCCACAAAGATGATGTTCGAGGGCTTGATGTCGCGATGCACGAGACCCCGGGCGTGCAGCCCGGCCAGCGCGTTGGCCAGCGAGGCGGCGATGGCCAGGGTTTGGGCCGGGGAAATCCGACCCCGGCGGCGCAGGGCCTCGGTCAGCGTGTGGGGCACGTAGGTCGCCGGCTCGATGAGCCCGCCGCTGGCATCGTCCGCCGCCTCCATCACATAATAGAGGTAGCCCTCGGTTTCGTTGTGGCCGACATGCAGCAGCGCAAGCTGGCCGGCCTCGATCAACGAGATGGCCGCAAAATGCCGGAGCCCGCTCAATTCGCTGAGGTAAGTCTGCGCGTCCTGAAAACGGCTCCGCCAGATCACCTTGATTGCGCGATGGGCCCCGGTGATCCCGCGGGCCAGCCAGACGTCCCCATAACTTCCCCGCCCGATGAGGACGAGCAGCTGATAGTCCGGGATGGCGGGTGGAACGGCTGGCGGGAGGGACATGGTGAAGGGAGATGGGCCGTGGCCTGGGTTGCAGATCGGCGCACTAGCCCATCCGGGTCGACAGCCGCGCCACCTCTTTCTTCAACTTGTGGGTCAGCCGGTGAGTGATCAGGTAGACGCCGGCGGGATTCATCCCCAGTTGCCGCCCGATCTGCGCGGCGGTCCAATTGCAGCGGGTGTAAAGCTCGAAGGCTTGGAATTTCTTGGCCGGCACCTTCTTTGCCACCCGCGCCATGGCCGCCTCGAGGACGGCGGACTGCCAGTCAATTTCCCAGCACTCTTCCTCCACGATGCTTGGATCCGGCAAGCCCTCGATCAGGGAGGGGCCGATGTCCTCGAGTTCGGGCAGCCTGGCCCGGACATGCGGGGCCAGCACGTCTTCCTGCCGCCGGTAATCGATGACCCGCCAGCGGGTGAGATTGAGCAGCCAGCGCCGGAATGAGCCACGGGTGGGGTGGGGCTCGAAGGTCGCGATCGATTCGGCCACGCAGTGGAACACGTCCTGGGCCACCTCCTCGGCCTCGCCGTGGTTGAGGCCGGTCCGCCGGGCATGCTTGTAGATGAGCTTGAAGTAGAGCCGGTAAAACTCCGACCAGCTCACGGAATCCTCCCAGTTGCGGAGGCGCAGCAGCAGGCTGGCGCGGGTGAGGAGCGACGGATCAAGATTTTCCGGGGGTAGGTTCATCCTTAAACCCCTATAACGTCAGATTGGTACCCAATCTTTCACACAATCTGCGTTCCGAGGCAGATTTTTTGCGTAAAACGGGGGACTTGGGCCTCCGGCTAACGACCGCCACCACCCGCCGACAACCGTTGGTGCCTGATTACCCCTGCAATGATGGTGAAACGGGGTCAGGCCGGGGTCTTGGCCTCTTCGCCGGCCATGAGCTCCCGCTTGAGCCAGAGCCGCGCGCCGGCGTCGTCGGTGAATGCTCCGTCGAGCTGGGCCTCGAACGCGCGGTCGAGGACGGGCTTGAAAGCGGGTCCGGGCCGCAAGCCGAGGGCGATTAGGTCGCGCCCCTGGATCAGCGGACGCGGGGCAGACTTTTCCAGCTCAAGGGTCGACGCCCGGGATTTCAGCCGGGCGATCCGCTCCAAGGTCTCCGGCGATTGCAGGGGAGGTCGGCCCAGCGAGTCGGCCGTCATCACCAGTGTCAGGTCGTCGATGGTCGCGGGATCGAGCCGTCGGGCCAGCCGCCGCACCTGGCTGTCCGAGAAATCCGGGCCGGTGCCGTGGTGGTGGACGAGATGGGAGACGACCAGCGCCACCACGGGCGGCGTGAGGTCGAGCGGGGCCCCGATCCGGCGCAGGAAAGACTCGGCCAGCGGGCCGCCGGCGGACTCGTGTCCCGGGCTGATCCAGCGCAGGACGCCTCGCCGTTCGGCATGAGCGGTCGTGGGGGGTTTGCCGAAATCGTGAGCCAGGACGGCGAACAGCAGCAATCGGCGCCGCTCGGCGGCGGCCGGACCCCACTCGGACAGCCCCGTCAGCGCATCAAGGCAATGCTCGGTATGGGTGAAGACATCACCCTCCGGATGCCACTCGGGCTCCTGACGGGTGCCGCGCAGGGCGGCGATCTCCGGGAAATGTTGTAGCCAGCCCGATTCCTCGAGCACGGCCAGCCCGCGCGACGGACGGACGGACCGCGTGGCCCACTTTTCCCATTCGGCCCAGATACGTTCGACGGGCAGCTCGGCGAAGGTGCCGGCGATCGAGCGTGCGAGTGCCGCGGTCTCGGGTGCCAGCTGCAGGTCGAAGCGCGCGGCCAGTTGAAACGCCCGGAGCACGCGCAGGGGATCGTCCGCGAACCCGGGCCCCGCGTGGCGGAGCCGCCGGGCCGCCAGATCAGCCCGACCCCCGAGGGGATCGATCAGCTGGTTGGCAAACGGGTCGTAGGCGATCGCGTTGACGGTGAAGTCCCGCCGCGCGGCGGCCTCGGCCTCGCTGAGGGTCGGATCGGGTGCGACGGCGAAGCCGCGGTGGCCGGCGCCGGTCTTGGATTCCCGCCGGGGCAGGCTGAAATCCAGCGTACGGCCGCCAAGGTTCAGCTTGATCACGCCGAAGCTGCGCCCGACCACGTCGGTCGAACCGAAAGGCGCGAGGATCCGGTGCAAGGTGTCGAAATCCATGCCTGCGACCTCCACGTCGTAGTCCTTCGTGTCGAGGCCAAGCAGCCAGTCGCGCACGCAGCCCCCGACCAGGCGGGGCCGGCCGGCGCGGCGCAACGCTTCCAGGATCGCCCGCAGATTTTCCGGCAGTTGCATCAGGAATCCCGACCCGCGGAACCGGTTGACCGGGCGTGGAGCAGGACGCAAATCCAGCCGGTAATGAACCCGAGGCCCCCGAGCGGGGTCACGGGCCCGAGCCACTTCGGCCCGCCGAGGGCCAGCAGGTAAAGCGACCCGGAAAAGAGCACGATGCCCGCCGTCCACATCAGGGCGGCGCGGTCCAGCCATGGGGCCGTGGGCCGGGCCAGCCCGAGGCCCAGAAGGGCCACCGCGTGGACCAGCTGGTAGAGGACCGCGGTTTGCCAGGTGCCGGCGGAGCTTTGCGCAGCCAGAGTGTCGCGCAGGGCATGCGCGCCAAACGCGCCGAGGACCACGCCGGTGAGTCCAAAAATACTGCTGGCAAGGAGCGGATTCCGCATCTCTGCACCGTTGATTTCTCGGGCCGGGAACGCGATGCTGTTTCTCAGGTCAGGGAAGGGCCGGGGCTTGGACCCGGTGCCGACAAACCCAACGAACACCCATGAAAAAAATCCTCCTCCTCCTTGCGGCCATGGCGACCGCTTCCGTGCTCAGCGCCGCCGATGCGACGCCGGGTTACACCGTCACGACGGACTTCACTTACACCTCGGATTACGTTTTTCGCGGCATCAAGTCCGCGGGGAATTCGTTCCAGCCCTCGGTCGAGGTGGCGGTCGGCGATTTCAACGCCGGACTGTGGAGCAACCAGCCGATCACGAAGAACGAGAACAACGAGATCGATCTCTATGCGGGTTACCGCGTGAACGTGAACAGCCGCTTCGCGGTCGAAGGTGCGGCCACCTACTACTGGTACCCCGAGGCCCGGGCCAGCCTGGGCCAGACCGCGGGCACCTACGAGGTCTCGGTCGGTTCGTCGTACGACATGGCCCCGCTCACCCCGAGCCTGTTCTACTACCATGATTTCACGCTCAAGGCCGACACCCTGCAGGCGTCCATCGGCCACAAGATGCCGCTGGGCAGCGTCAGCGCGGCGACCTTCGAGACCAGCGTTTTTGCGGGCTCCGTCCGGATGAAGGACGCCACCCCGGATGCCGCCGGCCCTGCGATCAACGAGTCATACACCTACTACGGGGTCGATGTGAGCGTCCCGTACAAGCTCTCGGCCAATGCGACCTTTACGGTGGCCGGCCACTATGTCCGGAACCAGAATCTGGCCCCCGGCGCCGGTGTCCCGAAGGATAAGACCTGGGTCACCGCCGGCATTACCATCGGCTTCTGAACCACGGTAAACTCGCCTCGCCCGTGCCTGCCCGAGCGAGGGCGGGTTTTTTGTCGGAACAAAGGGTTGACAGGATTTCCCCAGACCCTAGCACTTGGCCCCTTTTCCCATGAAAACCTTCCTTGCCAAAAAGGAGACCGTGCAACCCAAGTGGCATCTTATTGATGCCGAGGGCAAGGTGCTCGGCCGTCTCGCTGTTAAAGCGGCCAACATCATCCGCGGTCGCCACAAGGCCGCCTATACCCCTTCCGTCGATAACGGCGATTTCGTCGTGATCATCAACGCCGAGAAGGTCGTCCTCACCGGCAAGAAGGAAGTACAGAACGAGTACATGTTCTTCTCCGGCTTCGTCGGTGGCGAGAGCTTCCGCAACATGGCCCAGCAGCGGGCGCGGAACCCCGAGTTTATCATCACGCACGCCGTGAAGGGCATGCTCCCGAAGAACCGGATCGCCCGCAAGATGCTGACCAAGCTCCGCGTCTTCGCCGGCCCGAAGCACGATCACGACGCCCAGAACCCGGTCGTGGTCTCCGTCTGACCCTGTTTTTGCCATGAGCACCACCGCCACCATTTTCATCGCCACGGGCCGCCGCAAGACCGCGACTGCGCGCATCCGCCTGACCGAGGGCACGGGCAAGCTGACCGTCAACGGCCGCACTTTCGACAGCTACTTCTCCCACGAGAATTTCTCCAAGCAGGCCTATGCGCCGCTCCTGACCGTCAGCCTCCGCGAGAAGATCGACGTGACGGCCAATGTCACGGGTGGCGGCGTCGCCGGCCAAGCTGGGGCGGTTGCCCACGGTATTGCCCGCGCCCTGCAGAAGATGAACATGGAGCTCCGCATCCCCCTGAAGAAGGCGGGCCACATCAAGCGCGATCCCCGCGCCAAGGAGCGCAAGAAGCCCGGCCAGCCCGGCGCGCGCAAGCGCTTCCAGTTCTCGAAGCGTTAAAGCTTCGGTCCTTGGGACCCTTTCACCGCCGCCGCTTCACCGCGCCGGCGGTTTTTTTTGCCCCGCCATCCTGATCCACGCCCGCCAACCTCCGCCTTCCCGGCTCCGCATGCCGACTCCCTCCAGATTCTTCCCCCTCGTTTTCATCGGCCTGCTCACCGTTGGAACCGCGGCGGCGTGGGCGGCCGAAGGGAGCACCAGCGTGAGCCCGGGAATGGTTTCCGGGTACATCTTCCGGGGCCAGGACCGTGGCGGCGCCGCCCTGCAGACCGCCGTGGACGCCACGCGCGGTAATTTTGGCGCGGGCCTCTGGACCAGTTTTCCGCTCGAAGGCTCGGGTGCCCTGTCACCCGGGACGGAGGTCGATTTCTATGCCGTGCAGAACCTGAGTATGGGAGGGACGTTCGTGGTGACACCCGGGGCCACGCTCTACACCTATCCGCGGGCGGAGCGCGCGCTGGGTTTCCGGCGCACGACGTTCGAACCGAGCCTCGCGATCAGTGGTGCGGTTGCCGGAGTCAGGGTGACCCCGAAATTGAGCCATGATTTCGACCTTGAGGCGACGACGCTCGAGGTCAGCGCGGTGTATGCCCTGGCGCTCCCGTCGCTCGGCACCGAGCTCGACTTCAATGGCGCAGCCGGGACCTATCTGCGGCGGGAGGATGTTCCCGGCGTTACCGGCGCGCGCAAGGCGTGGGGCAACTACTGGCAGGTCGGTGTCAGCCTGCCTTACCAGGTGAGCTTCCGGACAAAGCTGGTCGTGGGCTGGACCTACGCCGCCGGGTCCGGAGCCTTCGTCAAATCCGGCTCGGTTCCACGGCTGGCCGACCCGCGCACTGCGTCGCGCGGGTTTGCGTCGCTGGGCTTCTCGACGACGTTCTGACACGGATTCTTAACCATTTCCGGCTGGCCTCGCGCCCGCCGGCTTCAAACCTCCCCATATCATGAAAGTCGGTGTCATCGGTGCGTCCGGTTACTCGGGCGAAGTCCTGGTCAAACTGCTCCTCGGTCATCCGCAGGTCACGCTCGCGGCGGTCACGTCGCGCTCCAACGCGGGCAAGGCCCTCGCGCAGGTGATGCCGGCGCTGCGCGGCGTCGACCAGGGGCTGAAGTTTGTCGACTCCGACGCGGCCGCGCTCGCGAAGGGCGACATCGATCTTTTCTTCCTCGCGCTGCCGCACGGGGCGGCGGCCGAGTATGCGAAGGTGCTCGTGCCCGCCGGCAAGCGGGTGATCGACCTGAGCGCCGACTTCCGCATCGCCGACCTCGCGACCTACGAGAAGTACTACGGGAAGCACCACGCCCCGGAGCTCCTGTCGTCTGCGCGTTTCGTGCTGCCGGAGCTCACGCCTCCCGCATGGAAGTCCGAGGCGAAGCTGATCGCGGCGCCGGGTTGTTATCCCACCAGCATCCTCCTGCCGCTCGTGCCCGTGCTGAAAGCCGGGCTCGTGACGCGCGAGCACATCGTGGTGAACTCCTTCAGCGGCGTGAGCGGCGCCGGGCGCAAGGTTGACGAGATGTACCTCTACGTTGAGCGGGCCGAGAGCGCGAAGGCCTACGGGCTCGTGAAGCACCGGCACCTCGCCGAGGTGGAGGAGCAACTCGCGGTCCACACGGGCGCGAAGACCGTGATCCAGTTCAACCCGCACCTCGCCCCCATGCGGCGGGGGATCGCGACCACCATCACGGCGCCGGCGGCGCCGGGCGTGACGATCGAGCAGCTCTACGCCGCGTGGCACGCGGCGTATGTGGACCGGTCCTTCGTGCAGATCCTCCCGAGCGGCGAAACACCCGACACCGCCGCGACCGTCGGCACCAATCGCTGCGATTTCTCCGCCGTCCTCGACCCGCGCACGGGCAACTTCGTCATCACGTCCGCCGAGGACAACCTGATGAAGGGCGCCAGCGGCCAGGCCGTGCAGATCATGAACCTGTGGTGCGGCTTCCCGGAGACTTCGGGCCTCGTCTGAGGCCCGTTTCAGTTGCGGGAGGTTCAGCGCCGTCGCAGGCCAATGTCCGCGGTGCGACTTCGATCGGGACGATCAACTCCCGGCGCCGGCCACAAAGCGGCAATGCACCGTGATCTCGGCCGCAAAGAGGCCCCGTGCTTCCTGTTGCTCGGCGCGACGGACGTTATGCACGATCGGCGGTCGGATCCGCTGCTCCCAGTGCCCGGCCTCGCGCTCCGCCTCCCGCAGCGAGAGCAGCGAGCGGGTGAGGACGAGACGCCACCCCGGGACGGCCCGGGGCCTGCTCCAGGCGGATGCCTGCGGCGACAATCCGGGGAGCGAAGATATTGACCTTACTTTACCCTGCTGGGCTGCAGTGTCTGGCGCGGCGCTCAGGGAACCTCGTAGACTTCGATCAAGCTGATGCCGCTGGTGCCGGAGGCGCTGACGTGAATCGTGTATGATCCGGGATCGAGCGTGGTGAGGACGGCGGAGTCATTGCTGCCTTCCGTCAGGGGCGGCGCCCCGGCGCCGGTCGTGGCCGTGCGGATTTCGGCGGCGTTGGCGGCCTGGTTCCAGTTGTCGTTGGCCAGGATGGCCTGCCCGGCGCTGTTGTACACGACCAGTGTCGGGTCGGGAAGGGTGCCGGTCACGCCATAGTTGGCGAGCGTCGGGCCCATGGCGCGGATGAGGAGCGCCTTGGGTTTCGCGCCGCTGACGGCGAGGCCCATGATGTGGGCGCCGGATCCGGAGCTGGTCTGGGCGCGGCTCGAGGCGACGGCGAGGCGGCTGGGGATAGAGAGGCGGTAGACCAACACCATATTGTCGTTCTCCACGGCGCCACTGTAGGCGGTGCCGTCCTGGAAGCCGTTGGTGGTGATGAAATCGTTGTCGTTGCCGACGAAGAGGAACCAGTCGTTCGGGGCGCCGGGATCGAGGGTCGGCACGAGGGCAAGGGCCTCCCATTTTTCGGACAGGGTGTTGTTGTCGTCGGTCGGCCCGTTGTTGAGGCCGAACTTTGCGAGCTGGGTCGAGTCGTTCAAGTCGACCAGGACCGTGGGGGTGGCCGCGACTATGCCGGTGGCGAGCACCCCGCCGGGCGCGAGGGCCGTGGCGGTGGTGTCATAGGCGGTGCCGGCGATGTTGGTCGCCCCGGTGAGATCGTAGAGCAACACGGCGCGATAGAGCGAGGTCGGCGAGGCGAGCCCGTGGCCGTTGCTGTCGCGGGCGAGGACGAGGAACTGGAAATTGTTCAAGGCGACCATCTCGCTCTGGGCCGGGACGCGCGTGGCGCTCCCGACCAGGTAGGTGGGCAGGGCGACAACGTATTCGGCACGCAGGGTGGGCGCGGCCGGGTTGGAGACATCATAGGCGAGGAGGCGGGTGTAGCGGCGCGGGCCGGTGCCGCCCGTTCCCCCGTCCTGACGGGTGGCGGATTGCAGGAGGGCGAACAGGGTCCTGCCGTCCGGCGAAAGGGAGAGCCCTTCCAGGCCTTGGTTGTTCTGGCGCCCGGTCAGCGGATCGGCGGGCGAAGGGGCCGGCTGGCCGACTCCCGGGTTGTTCGAGGCGAAGGAGTCGGCCCCATTGCGCTTGGGAATGATCGCTTCCGGGGGCCGCACGACCGAGGCCAGTTTGCCGTCGGCCGAGAACTTGAAGATGTAGGGCCCGTATTCGTCGCTGACCCAGAGGGAGCCATCCGGGTTGACCACGATGCCCTCCGGATCGAGGGAAAGGCGCCCGTTGAAAGCCTGGGGCAGGGCGGGAAAACCGGTGCGCGTGCCCGACCCGGCCGAGGTCGGGTCGAGCGAGGTCAGCGGCGTGCCATTGGCCTCGGTGAACTGCACGGTGTCGGCGAGCGTGAGTCCGACCTGATTCTGCGTTCCCGACCCGGCCGGCGCGGGCGTGAAAGTGACGGAGATCTTGTTGAAGCGGGAAATATAGTTGGAAGTGCCCGTGACGTTGTAGCCCCGGTCCGGCTGGGCGTAGAGCGTGCCGGTGTAGGATCCATTCTGGAGGCGCCGCCAAGTGCCGGGCTGGAAGTTGAAGGCGGAGAAGGACCCGAAGGTCTCGCCGAATTTGTCCCGCTGGTTGGCGGGCATCCGCCCGACGCCGACAAGACCGTGGTTCACGAAGGCCTGGCCGCCGACTTGCACGGTAGTCCCCGTCTGCGCGACGAGCGGAACGGAGCTGAACGCCACGAGGGCGGCCGGCAGGAGGAGCAGTTTCTGACAGGAGGGGAGGATGGAACGCATGGGAGAACCCCCATGTTGCCCGGCGCACACGACGATCTCGTGGCGAATGGACGAACTTCCGGTGACGAATCGCGGTCCCGCGTGCCGCCGTCACCCATTCGTCGCGCAACGCGCCGTGTCCGTCCCGCAAAAACTCTTGTCAGGCACGAGCGATTGCCGCTCTGTTCGAATCGTTAATTTACGCGTGTCGCGAATTCAGATCCGGTGATCAACCCGGAGCCGCGATGTGCAGGAAACGCCCGAGAAATCATGATCGAATTCAAAAATAAAGTCCTGTTCGTTGGTTATGGCGCGGTGGCCGAGTGCACGCTCCCGATCCTCTTCAAGCACATCAAGGTGCCGAAGAAGAACGTCACGATCATGGACTTCGCGGATCGCAAGGCGAAACTCGCCCCGTGGATCAAGCAGGGCGTCCGTTACGTGCGCGACCGTGTCACGGAGGAGAACATGACCACGCTGCTGGCGAAGCATGTCGGCCCCGGCGACATCCTGATCGACCTCGCCTGGAACATCGACGCCTGCGAGATCCTGCAGTGGTGCCACGACCATGGCGTGCGCTACATCAACACGTCGACGGAGCTCTGGGACCCCTACAAGAGCGGCTCCCACCCGACCGAGAAGACCCTTTACCACCGCCACATGAACCTGCGGAAGATGCTGGCGAAGTGGAAGACCAAGGGTCCCACCGCCGTCATCGAGCACGGCGCCAATCCCGGCCTCATCTCGCACTTCGTGAAGCAGGGTCTGATCGACATCGGCAACCGCCTGATCCAGGACAAGAAGGCCAAGGGCGCCCGCGCGAAGAAGATCAAGGGCCTCATCGAGGACCGGCAGTTCAACCTCCTCGCCCAGGAACTCGGCGTGAAGGTCATCCACTGCTCCGAGCGCGACACCCAGGTGACGGACAAGCCGAAGCAGATCGACGAGTTCGTGAACACCTGGAGCATCGAGGGCTTCCGCGAGGAGGGCACCACGACCTCCGAGATGGGCTGGGGCACCCACGAGAAGACGCTCCCGCAGCACGCCTTCGAGCACAAGAGCGGCCCGAAGAACCAGATCTGCCTTGCCCAGATGGGCATCAACGTCTGGGTCCGCTCCTTCGTGCCGGACAGCTGGAACATCCTCGGCATGGTCGTCCGCCACGGCGAGGCCTTCACCATCTCCGACAAGCTCACCGTCTGGAAGAACGGCAAGGCCGTCTACCGCCCGACGATGCACTACGCCTACTGCCCCTGCGACGAGGCCATTGCCTCGCTCAACGAGATGCGCGGCTACAATTACCACCTGAACGAAAACCAGCGCATCATGAACGACGAGATCACCGGCGGGGCCGATGTGCTCGGCGCGCTGATCATGGGCCATGAGTACAACTCCTGGTGGGTCGGCTCCGACCTGACCATCGAGGAGTCCCGCCGCCTGGTTCCCCACCAGAACGCCACCACGATGCAGGTCGCCATCTCCGTCGTCGCCGCGTCGATGTGGATGATCGAGAACCCCGAGGAGGGCGTCGTTGTCCCCGACGCGCTGCCGCACGACTACATCCTCAAGATCTCCAAGCCGTACCTGGGACGCTGGATCTCGAAGGCGTACGACTGGACCCCGCTCAAGGGCCGCGACACCACCTTCGACAAGTTCAACCCGCCCGACCTCGACAAGAAGGATCCCTGGCAGTTCAAGAACTTCCTGGTGACCGACGCCGGCTGAGCCCGGCTGCCCCGCCATGATCGCCCTCTCCCGTCTCCAGCAGCTCGGCAAGCAGCACGGCACGCCGCTCTTCGTGATTGATCACGACGAGCTGCGGAAGAACTACCGCCAGTTCCGCCGCTACCTGCCGCGCGTCCAAGTGTACTACGCCGTCAAGGCCAACCCGGACCCGGAGATCGTGCGCACCCTCTACAAGGAGGGGGCCAGCTTCGACGTCGCCTCGATGCCGGAGTTCATGATCGTCCACGAGAACATCAAGAAGCTGCCGGCGAAAAAGCGGCAGGACTGGATCTGGGACAAGATCATCTACGCCAACCCGACCAAGCCGGTCGACACGCTGGAGAAGCTCAACAAGTACAAGCCGCTTGTCACCTTCGACAACAGCGAGGAGATCCGGAAGATCAAGAAGCACGCGCCGAATGCCGGCCTCGCGCTCCGTCTCAAGGTGCCCAACACCGGCGCGATGGTGGAGCTCTCGTCGAAGTTCGGCGCCTCACCCGGCGAGGCGGTCGATCTCATCCTCGAGGCCGACAAGCTCGGCCTCACGGTCGAGGGCATCAGCTTCCATGTCGGCAGCCAGACGACCAACTTCGAGAACTACGTCCAGTCCCTGAGCCTCACCGCCGCCATCTTCAAGGAGGCGCAGGACCGCGGCTACCGGAAGATGAACCTGATCGACATCGGCGGCGGCTTCCCGGCCCCGTACGACTCCTCGGTGAAGCCGTTCCGCGAGCTTGCCGCTGTGATCAACAAGGAGATCGACCGGCTTTTCCCGAAGGACATCCAGATCCTCGCCGAGCCCGGCCGCTTCATGGTCGCCTCCGCCGGCTACGCCGTGTCGTCCGTCATCGGCAAGGCCGTCCGCGACGGCAAGCCGTGCTACTATATCAACGACGGCGTGTACCACACGTACTCCGGCGTGATCTTCGACCACTGCAAGTACCCCATCAAGGCCTTCAAGAAAGGTTCGACGCAGCTGTCATCTGTGTTCGGTCCCACCTGCGACGCCCTCGATGTGGTCTCCATGGCCGAGAATCTGCCCGACCTGGAGCGCGACGACCTCGTTTACAGCGTCAACATCGGCGCCTATAGCCACGCCTCGGCGACCTATTTCAACGGCTTCCCGCCGGCGAAGGTGGTCCACGTCAATCGCTGACGTCGGTTGTTTTGTAGCTGGCCTCGGTGAGGCCGGCGGCTCGGATCCGGGGTCAACGAACCCGGCTACAGATCCGTCCCTCAGCGCTCAGGGCTTCGGATTGGTGTAACCGTACTGCGCGACGTATTCCCCGGCGGCCTTGGTGGCCGCAGCGGTGGGGGTCAGGCCCTGTGCCACCAGTTCCTTCTGGCGCTGGGCCGTCCAAAGGGACCGGAAGGTGGCGTCGGTGTCAGCCGCCAGGGCCGTGACCGGTTTTGGCTTGGGGGTGCGGTTTTTCCGCAGCAGCGTGCAGCCGGTGGACGAAAATGAGGACAACAGGACGAGCAGGCTGACGCAAAGCAGGCGTTTCATGATTTTTTCAGTGTTTTGGGACGTTTTCCGAAACATGAGGATCCGCGAGACTTTTTTTGGTTCCTTGCGGGCGGGAAATTTCCTTCACTGTCGGAATGAGCGACGACCCCCAACCGTTGCGCCTCAAGCCGCGCTTGAAGGTGGACCCGGCCGCGTCGGCTGCTCCGAAGGCGGAAATGCCGCCAGAGCCCGCCGTTGATTCCGCTCCGGTGCCACCGCCTCCGGCCCCCGTGGTGGCGGAACCGGCCCCTGTCCCTGCTCCCGCCCCGGCCGTGGTCCCGGAAAAGCCTCGCCTGAAGCCGCGCCTCACCCTGGCGGCCGAACCGGCGGCAGCCCCGCCGCCCTCCGCCACGCGGAGTCCGATTCCTCCCGCTCCGGCAGTCATCCCCGAACCGACTCCGCCCGCTACACCTCTCGTGGTGCCGCCTGTTGTTGTGCCGGCTGCCTTGGTGCCACCGCCCGCTCCGGCGACTCCGTCCGCGCCCGCCGCCGAACCGGGCAAGTTCAAGCTCAAGCCAAAGATTGCCGTTCCACCGTCCGCCACCCTGCCGGTGGTGGCGGCCGCCCCGGCTCCGGAAGTGGCTCCGGCGGTGATTGGGTCGGAAGCGGCTTCGGCCGTTCCGGAAGCGCCGGAATCCGTTTCGGCCCCCGTGCCGGCCGCGGCGGCGGAGGCCGCCCCTGCCGAGGGGGAAGCGCCCGCTGCGCCCAAGATCAAGATGCGCCCTCCCGGGCCCATCACCTCCGAGCCTCCGAACTCGGCGATTCCCGTGCCGGCCGTGTCCAAGAAGCGCGGCGGAAACAAGCGGCTCATCATGCTTGCGGCCGGTGCGGCCGTGCTGCTCGGTGGCGGCGGTTTCGCCACCTGGTTCTTTGTCCTCAAGGAGGAGCCGCCTCCGCCTCCCATCGTGCGCAAGGCGCCCGTGCCCAAGGCCGATGCCCCCGCCGCGACGAAGACGGCCGCGACTCCCGGGACCAACCCCGCCCCGGCCGTGTCCACGGCCGGCAAGGCGGTTGAGAAAGCACAGGCCGCCATCGCCGGCCGCACGGCCGACGGCAAGGCCGGCGCCCCGGAGGTCATCGAGGACCGCGCCCCGTCGGCTCCGAACTTGGCGTCACCCCCGCCCCAAGGCCCCCCGACCCCGGCTACCGCCGAGGTCAAGGTGGCGGCGGGCATTACCGCCACCACCAAGGGGATTGATGCCACGGTTGACGCCAGCCCCGCGTTCAAGGCTTGGGCCTGGAACGCCCGGATCAGCAGCGTGCGTCCGACCGGCAACAATCCGGCGGCTACGATCAACGGGCGGCTCATCACCCGGGGCACCACGGTGGACGATGCGCTCGGTGTGGTTCTGCAGGAAATCGACTCCGAGAAGAAGCAACTGATCTTCCGCGACAAGACCGGCGCCATCGTCGGCCGCCCGTATTTCTGAGATCGTGCCGAACGGGCCGCGGATTTGGGGTAGGGGCGTGTGTCCCCACACGCCCTTGATCTGACCGAGCCAGGACGCGTGGGGACACGCGTCCCCACCTTGTTTCTCTGATCCGAGTAAGAGAATGATATGGCGGGCCGGGTGGCCCGCCTACCACACCTCGACCGGACCCTTGGGCACCTTGATCGCGGGCAGCGCGTCAACCTCGCCGTCCGCCAGGAGGAAGGACGACGTCAGTGGCGCTGGCTCGAACTTCGGCAGGAGCTTTCCCTCGGCGTCGCAGAACTGCGCGCGCCACGCGAGGTACTCAGTCAGCGCCGCTTCGAAGTCGGCGCGCGAGGTGATCGAGATGATCCGCTGCTTGAACGGCTTCGACGGGCCGAAGCGGCGCGTGTACCACGGCGCCACCTTGCGGAAGAGCCTCGCTCCTCGCTCCTCGCCGTAGAACTCAAGGTAGCGCTCGAAGTGCCGCTTCATCACCGCGATCCGGTCCGCGAAGTCGGATTCCGGCGGCAACGCCCCGGTGCGCAGAAAAGTATCGGTCCGGCGGAAGATCCACGGATCGTAGAAGGCGCCGCGCCCCACGCTCACCCCGGCGCAGCCGGTCTCCGTGAGCATATGTTTCGCCGCCTCGGGCGTGGTCACATCGCCGTTGCCGATCACGGGGATGTTCCGCACCGCCTGCACCACTGCGCGGATTCCGGCGAGATTCACCCGGCCGGAAAAGCCCTGTGCCCGCGTGCGGCCGTGGACGAAGATCGCCGCGACGCCGACATCCTCCAACACGCGCGCCAGGTCCGGCGCGGTCAGGTTGTCGTCGTCCCAGCCGAGGCGCATCTTCGCCGTCACTGGGATTTTCACAGCGTTCACCATGCCGCGCACCAGCGCCGCGGTCTTGCCGAGCTCGGTCATCATCGCCGAGCCGCCGCCGATCTTCACCACCTTCTTCACCGGGCAGCCCATGTTGATGTCGACCGACTGCACGCCCATCCGCTCACACTCGATTGCGGCATCGCGCATCTCCTCCGGCACGCTCCCGAATAGCTGGATGGCCAGGGGCTGGTCGCCCGGCGCGGTGGCCGTGAGCTTCAGCGCGGTCGGGTTGCGCTCGAGCAGGGAGCGGGCGTTGACGAGGTCGGTCGTCGCCCAGCCGAGCCCGCCGATCTCGCGCAGCGTCAGCCGGAAGGGCAGGTTGGTGTAGCCCGCGAGCGGGGAAAGAAAGAGATTGGACGAGAGCTCGTGCGGCCCGAGGCGCATGGGGCGAGGAATGGCGCGTTCGCGATCAGGAGCAAGCGCCGGGCGATGCCCAGACAGATCTCGGGTTTTTTACCACCGAGCCACCGAGCGCGGATGATTGGTGGACCGATCCCCAAACCAAAACAACGAGGCTTGGTCTCTGTGCTCCCTGTGCCTCCGTGGTAAAAATCAGGACGTAATCCGCGGCTCGCAATTGGCGGGAATCGGGGCAACGTCGGCCTCGTCCCTGCCAGTTGGTTTACCCCGTTACCCGAGCCGTTTGTCCCTCCATGACCCCCCGAGGCGCACGCTGGATCTCCCTGTTGTTGGTGGCCCTGCTGCTTGGCTTGGGCTGGTACCAGTGGGCAAAGAACGATCTCGCGGCCGCGACCCGGGACACCGCCGCCCGCCAGACCGCCGAGATCACCACGCTCCGCAATGCCAACCGCGAGCTGGCGAGCACGGTTGAGCGGGCCCTGCGCTCGGTCGAGGCCCCTGCGGTCACCGCGGTCGCGGAAACCTCGGCCGCTCCGCTCGCGCCGGTCGACCGGGCCGCCCGCACCCGGGCCCTGCTCGACTTGATCAAGGGCGGGGAGCTGGGCCAGCTCACATACCCGGCGCCGTCGCAGTACAAGGTTTCGACCAAGGTCGAGAAGCTGGCGGAGGTCCTCGGGCTCACGCCAGCCGAGGCCGAGGCTCTCAACGCCGCCGCCAACCGGGTCGTTGCCGACCTGCTCGCCGGCGCCCAGGTGAACCAGGGGGCCGACGCGGTTACGATTGAAATGAAGGACTCGCCGGCGGCGCGGGCCAGGTTCGGTGAGATGCGCGAGACCTTCCTGCAGGTCCTCGGCGAGGACGGCCATGCGGTCTACGAGGCCCTCGGCTTCCGCGCCGCGCTGGAGAACTCCCTCAACAATCTCGGCCTCGTCGGGTACACGATGACCATCCAGAAGGTCCCGGGCGAGGCAGGGAAGGATTCCGCCTATCGCTATCTCCGCGAGGGAACGGGGCCTGTCACCCAGGTGGTGGGGGTCACCACCGGTCCGCGGTCCCCGGCTTTTGTGGCACCCGTGTCCGACGACGAAGCCGCGCGGGCCGAGGAGGAGCGCCGCAAGCAGCAGGCGCAGCTTGCCCAAGCCCGGTCCGCGGCGGTGGCCCGTGGCGGCCCGCCTGCGGTGGGGCCGCTGGTTGCGGACCGCGCCACCCTGGCCAACCGGCTGGGTGCCTTGGCCCCGTTGATCCCGCCAGGATTCTGATTTTATGAAAACGCTCACTCCAGCACCGGCGCTGCCGCCCCCGATGGCGGCATGGGAAAAGGTCACGGTGGGACTGCTCGGCGTGGCCGTGATCGCCGTGGTCTTCGTGGCGAAGACCGAGCTCGCTGATCGCCGCGAGACGGCCGCCACCCTTTCCGGCCAGCGCCTCCGCGAGATCGAGCAGGCGAAAGCCGACGGAGCGCGGCTGGTCCGCGAATCGGATTTTGCGGTGGAGCGACTCACGGCGGCGGCAGCGGGTACCCGGCCGGAGTCCCGCGGGACAGCGGACGTTGCTTCCGTGCCGGCCGGCGTGGATCCGGCCGCCCGGATCGCCGCGCTGGGACAGGTGATCGACCTGATGCAGAAGAATGTGCTCACGACGACCTCGACCGGCTTGCTGCTCAACCAAGCCGCGAAACCGGGGCAGGCCCTGCCCGCCTTCATGATCGACGCCGAAGGCCGGCTCGCGCCCGGGTTCGGAAACCTCTTCGGCCTCAATGCGGACGAGGTGGAGCGCTTCCAGTCCATCGTCCTCGGCCTGAAGCAGCGGGCGGAGGAATTGGTCACGGCCCACACGACGATCCGGCCGACCGAGAACGGATATGTCCTGGAGTACAAGCCACCCGGGGAGGCCGGGCAGTTCCGCGAGTCGGTGGTGGAGTCGCTCAAGTCCTACCTCGGCGACGAACGTTACCGGATGTTCGCCACCCTGAACGGGGAGCGGGCGGCCGAGAACGGCACGCGGACCGGCGGACCGGGCGCGATGTTCAACGCCATGGGGGGCGCCGCGCGCACGGTCACCCTGACGCGCACGCCGACGGGTCTCAGTTACTCTCTGACCGGTGAGGCCGGCGGTGGCGGTGGCAGCGTCAGCGGGGCCAACCTGGCGCCCATGATGACGCGCCTCGGACCCGCCGCCCGGCTCATTCCGCCGGAGTTTCTCAACTCGATCCCGAAGCCGCCGGCCGGCGGTGCGGGTATCGGCCGGGTCGAGGGGGACTCATTCGCCGTTCCGCGCACGGGCGATGCACCGAAGACTCTGGATGTTCCGGCGGGCAATGCGCGCCAAGCCGACAAATTCTGAAGTTCGCCGGCTCCGGTGGCGCTTTGCGCTATGCGTGAAGCCTGCGCTCCGCCTCCGATGGGCTTTGCCCAGCAAGTCACGTATTACGTGACACCATGGGCGAAGCCCGGACCGGCCGGTGGCAGATTCTGGGGAAAATCCGTTTTCTCGTCCGCTGTGCGCACGGTGCGGAGGACTCCTTTTCCTGGAATGGAGAAAAGCCGGGCACAAAAAAACCCAGCGCCCGGGACCGGGCGCTGGGCTGAAGACTGAAGCGACGGATTACTGGCCGGCGCGGCCGGCCGGCGGGACGGCGACCGGCGGGACGGCGCCGCCCCGGGCTCCACCGGCGGCGGGGGCACCAGCACCACCGCGGCCGCCCCGGGCGGCGGTGAAGGTGATGGGGGTGTTGATCAGATCCTGCAGCGCGGGCTTGAAGGCCGCCGGGATCTGCGAGATGGCATCGTTGCGCATGATCTGGATAGCGGCGGCGAAGCTGTTGTCGCCGGAGTATTCGCGCCCGACCATCGGGAACCATTCGAGGAATTCCTTGCTGAGCTCCTGGGTCCAGCCGGTCTTGAGGGTGCGGAGGAGCTGGGCGTACTGGATCTGCTCCTCCTGGCGGAGCAGCCCGAAGTTCGTCTTGCCGCCCGCGGAGCCGGGGGAACCGCCCGCGCTGGCGCGGGGGCGGCCAACGGCGTTGATGTATTCCGGAATCGCGTAGAACGGCGTGCTCGGCGCGGTGCGCATGAGCGCCATGAGCTTGGGGGCCGCGCTCGGGGCCTGCAGATAGACCAGCATCTCAGCGAGGTCCATGTTCAGCTCGCGCATCCGGGTCGGGAGCATCCGGTCGAACTTGGCGATGAGCCGCAGGCGGGTCGCCTCGTCTGGCGGGCCCATGCGGATGAACACGAGGCCGAGGGCGCGCAGGTAGTCGAGCTTGTCCTGATAGGCGACACCTTCGAGGTCGATGCGCTCGAGCGAGGAGATCGCCCGCGCTTTCAGGGCCTGGTCGGCCGGCTTGTAGTCCGGTCCGCGGAACCACTCGTCACGGCCGCTGACGCGGGCGAGGGAGGCAATGGCGGCGATGGAGGCACGGGGATTCGTTTCCGCGATGGCGCGGTCCTGCCAAGTCGCCACCGGCTGCCACTCGAGGGCAGTGCGGGCGGCGAAGCGGAGCGCGCGATCCTGGCTGTCCAAGTGGGACCAGGCGGCGGCCACGGCCTTGGCATCGGCCTTCCCGTGGAAGGCCTCGAGGCTCTTCCGGGTGGCGCGCTGGGCGGCGTAGGTCGTGTCCGGCTTCGTGGGCACGGTGGATTCCTTGCCCGTGTAGGTGATGCGATAGAGCTGGGTGGTGGCGCGCGCGCCGGTCATGACGAGCAGGGAGCCGTCGACTTCGTTCACGATCGCATTGGTGACCGGGAAGGGACTGCCGCTGACGAACGGCATGGCCTCACCCTTGTAGGAGGAGCCATCCGGGTGGATGAAGGTTGCCCACAGGTTGCCGTAGGACCAGTCGGCGATGAAGAACGCGTCCTGGTAGCGGGCCGGGAACTTGGCGCCCGTGCCGAACACGCCGCCCGTTGGCGAGCCGGACCCGACGGTCGCGATCACGCCGTAGTAGTCGAAGAAGTAGGTCGGGTGCTTGCGGGAGCCGTCACGCCAGCCGGAGTCGGCGCCGCTGATGATGTGCTGCACGTTCGTCGGGCGGTACCACGGGGTGGACTTGTCGAATTCCATGTCGGAATCGTACAGGAACATCTCGCCGTCCTTGTTGTACTGGTGCGACACCGGGTTGCGCGTGCCCATCGCGAAGAGCTCGAATTCCTTCCCCTCGGGGTCGAAGGAGGTGATGAAGGAGGAGGGCGCGCGGTTGAAGCCGGGGCCGGTCTGCTGGAGCGGCATCACGAGGTTGTCCTCGCCCCAGATCAGCGGCACGCGGGAGCTCTGCCACTCCGTCGGTCGCGTCTCGTTGCCGGCGAGCCAGGTGATCCGTTTGCCGTCCGGCGTCAGCTTCAGATCGTGCGTGCCGTGGTCGCCGCCGGCTCCGCCGCCCTGGCTGGGCTGGACGTTGCGGATGACAGAGGACTTGTCGTATTTGTCGTCCTTGTTCGTGTCGGTGATCCGGTAGATGCCGGGGCGGATCGTGCTGCTGCGGTTGACGTCGACGTACAGGCTGTCGAACGCGTAGAGGAGGCCCTCGCTGGCCCCGATGGGGACGGTGATCGCCTCCACCTTCACGGGGTCATTGGTGCCGACATTGGGAATCGTGAGGCGGAACGCCTGGTCGGTGTTGTGCGAGCCGACGACGAGGCGGTGCTTGTTGTCCCAAGTCATGGGAACCCACTGTCCCTCGGAGGCGGGGACATTGTAGAGCAGCTCCAGCTTGAAGTCCTTCGCGAGGGTGAATTCGCGGCCGACAAAGAGGCCGTCCGCCGACTCGATACTGCCATCGGCGGCATTGAGCTCGGGGTACGACGCGCCATGGAGCGCGGTGGTCGCGACGGCGGCGAGGAGGGCGAGTGAAAGTGTTTTCATCTGAGATATGTTTTCTGGAGGGGTGTTTGGGTGCGGGTTACTGCGCTGCCCGGGCGGCAGTGGCCGCGCGCGCAGTGGCACGGGTTTCCATGGTGGCGGCGGCGGCGCGGATCTTGGCCTCGTCCGATTTCGGAAGAATCTTCTTCACGAGGGGCGCAAGGGTGGCCGCCCGGGCGCTGGCGACGGCCAGTTCGGCGTCGGCGAGCACCTTGGCCTTGGCCTCGATGCTGCTGGCATTGGCGGGGACCATCAGGCTGGCGGCGACCAGGGCGGTGCGGGCGTCATTGGCGGCCTTGACCAGCTTGCCGATGGCATCGAGCACGGCCTGATTGGCGGTGTCTTCCTCGGCCCGGGTGATGGAGGTCAGCTCCAGATCGCTGTAGGTGCGTCCCGCCGTAACGGGCTTGTACAATTCCACGGCCGGGATCGCGATGCCGGGCGTGCCGTTGATGTTGCCGCTAAACCCTTGGGCGTGGGTGGCGGGAAGGCCGAAGCTGAGCAGGCCGAGAACGGCGAGGACTAAACCGGGTGTTTTCATGGGGGTCATGGAACGGAGACGCTGACGGTTGTGGGTGGCTGACCGGAAAGGGGAGGGCGCGGGTGACGCGAGGGGAAATCCATGACGGGGTGCCCGAAAGAAACGACGATTATTTTCCGAAAAGTGGCATTTTTATCCTAAGCTTAAGGGGAGATGAAAGTCGCGGAGCGGGAGAATACTCCCATAGGACTTCATCGGGCCCATGGGTCCTTAAGCCCCTGCCGGCGCCGGTCGATCGACACTTGGCGCTTGTTCCGGCGCCGCCTGCCGGTTGAGTCGCGGGGCATGGCCAAACCTGAGGAACCCAAGATCATCTTCTCCATGCTGGGCGTCTCGAAGAAGATCGAGCGCAAGGAGATCCTCCGCGACATCTCCCTCTCGTTTTACTACGGGGCCAAGATCGGCGTGCTCGGGCTCAACGGCTCCGGCAAATCCTCTCTTCTGCGCATCCTCGCGGGACGGGACACCGACATTGACGGTCGCGTCCATTTTGAGCCGGGTTACCCGGTCGGCTTTCTTGAACAGGAGCCGCATCTCACGCCCGGCGCCACGGTCCGGGCGTGCGTCGAGGAGGGCGTGAAGCATCTCACGGATCTCACCACGGCCTATGACGCGACGTGGGATGAGTTGAGCGCGGCGGAGACCGACGCGGAGAAGGAGAAGATCGCGACGAAGCAGGGCGAACTGCAGGAAAAAATCGAGGCGCTCAATGCGTGGGATGTCACCCCGCAGGTCGAGATGGCGATGGATGCCCTCCGTTGCCCGCCGGGCGACCAGCCGGTGGACAAGCTCTCGGGCGGTGAACGCCGCCGGGTCGCGCTCGCACGCTTGCTCCTCCAGAAGCCGGCGATCCTCCTGCTCGACGAGCCGACCAACCATCTCGACGCCGAGAGCGTGAACTGGCTTGAGCAGCATCTCGCCCGCTACGAGGGCACGGTCATCGCCGTGACCCACGACCGCTACTTTCTCGATAACGTGGCCCAGTGGATCCTCGAGCTCTCCTACGGCCACGGCATCCCGTGGAAGGGCAACTATTCCTCTTGGCTCGAGCAGAAGCAGGCGCGCGCCGCGGTCGAACAGCGCACCGAGGACCGCCGGCAGAAGGCAATGGCCCGCGAGCTGGAGTGGATCCGCCAGTCGGCCAAGGCCCGCGTCACGAAGTCCCAGGCGCGCATCACCGCCTACGAGACCATGCTGAAGCAGAACGTCGCCGTGCAGGAGCGCGAGTTCGAGCTGCTCATCCCGCCCGGGCCGCGGCTCGGCACGCTCGTGGTCGAGGCGGTTAACGTGTCCAAGGCCTACGGCGAGAACGTCCTCTTCGAGAAACTGAATTTCTCCCTCCCGCCCGGTGGCATCGTCGGCGTGATCGGACCCAACGGCGCGGGCAAGACCACGCTGTTCCGCCTGATCACGGGCGTGGAACAGCCCGACTCCGGCACCCTCCGCGTGGGCGACACCGTGAAGATTGCCCATGTGGACCAGTCGCGCGATTCGCTCCCGGACCACGAGACGATCTGGCAGGCGATCAGCGGCGGCGAGGAGATCATGCGACTCGCGAACCGGGAGCTGAACTCGCGGGCCTACTGCGCGCAGTTCGGCTTCACCGGCGCCGACCAGCAGAAGAAGGTCGGCATCCTTTCCGGCGGCGAACGCAACCGCGTGCACCTCGCCCGCCTCCTCAAGAGCGGTGCCAACCTGATCCTCCTCGACGAGCCGACCAATGACCTCGATGTGAACTCGATCCGCGCGCTCGAAGAAGGGCTGGAAAATTTCGCCGGCTGCGCCGTGGTGGTGTCGCACGACCGCTGGTTCCTCGACCGCGTGGCGACGCACATCCTCGCGTTCGAGGGCGACAGCTACGTGCACTGGTTCAACGGCAACTTTTCCGCCTACCAGGAGGATTACCGCCGCCGGAAGGGCAAGGAGGCCGACCAGCCCCACCGGATCAAGTACCGCAAGCTGACGCGGTGATGCGGGGTTGACCCCGAAACTGTAGGAGCGGGTTTACCCCGCGATGGATCGGAAGATCGCGGCGTAAAGCCGCTCCTATATTCCGAGCCATTCCGGAAATGGACAATCGGAGTTTGTGAGCGGGCCAAACCAAGCCCAGTCCAACGGTGCGCAGTAGTAGCCGGGCCATTTTGTGTCCGCGGTGAGCAACTTTGCCCGGTCAGGATTGAGGAAAATGTAGAGAAAGACAGGGAAGCGATCCTCGGCTGGCCTTATGCGATGATCGAAGTAGCCGCGCTGCCACGATAGGCCGCTGCGACGCAGGACAGGTGTCAAAGGACCCTTCCAGTTTCGAATGACGGAGGACAATGGGACGTCGACTCCCAAGGTGATGAGCAGGTGGATGTGATCCGGCATCACGACCATGCATCGAATCAACCAATTGCCAGTGGTCTCAATCTTCATGCTGTGGGCCAGGAGGGCGGTCGTGATCTCTGCCTGTTGCAGGCCGGACCTCCGATCGTTGGTGCAGACTGTAAGGAAGTAATCACACCCTGGTGCTGACCAACGATGACGCCGCAATGCTTCGTGCCCTCGTCCAAATGTATGACTCATGTTTTGGCAGGAGCGATTTCACGCCGTGATGGATGGCAAACTCGCGGGATAAACCCGCTCCTACAGGGGTAGAACGCAGATTTCGGCGGAATCTTTCACTAAAAGTGAGCGCCTGCTTCGATTTTTAGGGAATGACCGTCCCAGTCCTCCTGTAGGAGCGGGTTTATCCCGCGATGGATCGGGAGATCGCGGCGTAAAGCCGCTCCTACATCAGGGCTTCCGCCGCAGCGCGAAACGCAGGTAAACCGCCCGGCCCGCAGCGAGCCCGGCGTAGGTCGAGCTCTCGGTCGTGCCGCCGAAATAGTGGGCCACCTTTCGGAACGGACGTGGTACGCTGCTCTGGATCATCTCGTCGCGTCGGGCGCCATCGGCCCGCATCGCGGCCAGCACGCCGGCGGTGAGATCCTCCTCGGCCAGAAGGACAAAATCGGAGGTGGCGATGGCCTCCTGGAATTTTCCAAGGGCATGGGCGGCATCCGGTCGGCGGTAGAAGAAGTCCGCGACGAGCAGCGTGCCGCCGGAGGCGAGCACCCGCGCCATTTCGCGCAGGAACGCAGGCTTGTCCGGCACGCAGTGGGTAAGCTCGACACAGATGACCGCGTCGAAGGATGCCGCCGGGAAGGGCGTGTGCAGCGCGTCGCCGGCCAGAAACTCGAGCCCGGGCCGGCTGAAGTGGCGCTGGCACCACCGCGCCGAGGCCCCGGCGTAATCGAGCCCAACCATCCGGCTCGGCCGGAAATGCTCGTGCAGAAAACTGCATCCACCGCCACGCCCGGCGCCCACCTCAAGCACTTGCCGGTCTGCGAGCGGTGTGTCACCGACGACCCGGAGATAAAGCGCCCGGTTCAGTTCCTCGTTGGCGAGGGAGGAGGGCAGGGGGGCGTCCGGCGGGGTCCAGCCGCAGTTCATCATCCGCCAGTGACGCTGACCGCGGAAGGCGAAGCCGATCGAGTTGTAGAAGAGCCGGCGGAACCAAGGCCGGCGCCAGAGCCAGGTGAACAGGCGCTGGAGCGGCGATTTGGTGGCGGCCATGGGAGCCGGGGTATCAGGAGCCGATTGCTCCGCGAGTTTTATCGGCGAGGAATGGCCTTCCGAATCGGTAGGGCGGCGATTCCGCTCGCCGCCGGGACCGCAGGTAGGGCTGGGTCGACGACCCGGCCGGGATCCCTCATCGCGGTCGCTTCGTCGAGGCAACCCTACCTCGAACTGGCCCGGCGCGGATCGGAGTCCGCGCCCTACCGTGGGGCCTTGGGATCAAGGCCATACGTTCATCCCCCCGTCGCGCTTTTTGCGCGTGCAACGTTCCTGCATTGGCTTCGTCTTAACGGCACTCTCGGTGTCGCCCCCCCCCTCGACCACCGCCGTTTGACCCCGTTCCTGCACCCGTTCTCCCGCCTGGTCTCCTTCACTTTCATCGGTGATGTGGCTCGGCGGAGCCTCGGCGGCTCACTGCGTAAAGCGGCCGCCTGGCTGCTCGCCGCCTGTGCCGCGGGCCCGCTGCATGCGGAGTCCACCACCTCGGTTCCCACGACGGCCGGCTCGGGCGTTACGATGCGCATCGCGACGCCGGTCTCGGTCCTTCCGCGCTTTGGCTTCCTCCCGATCCGGGTCCTGATCGACAACCACTCGGAGCGGGCGGGCACCTGGCAGATCCGGTTCGAGGGCGGGGAGTCCGCCTCCGCCTCGGGCGCGATCAAGAGCCGGATGACCGTGACGGCCGCGGCCGGGGAGAAGAAGGAAGCCTGGTTCTTTGTACCCCTCGCGGAGGCCGCACCCTCGTTCACCCTGGGTGCGACACCCCCGCCGCCGGCGGCCACCAACGCGGCGATCCGTGGACGCACGCCCACCCTCGCCACCATCGGTGCTTCGACCACGACCGCCGGGGTGGAAACCCGCGCCCGGACCAAGCTCATTGTCGGCGTCCCCGCGGCCAGCGGCGCCGGCGGCTGGAAGTGGACCTCGCGCCTGGAGCCGGGCAACAGGCCCGGCGAAAACATCGGCATCGCGACCGCGCTCCAGTCGATCAGCTTCAACGAGTCCCCGCTGACGGGGAAGGATCTGCCGCTGGGCTTCGACGTCGTCGATCGCATCGATCCGGTCACCCGCTGGGCCGAGCGCCATTTTATCTACAAGGAGACGCTACCCGACCCGTCGGGCGAGTCGGCACCGAAATCCTCGGCCTTCAGCACCCTGAGTTCCTCCCTGACCGCGGAATCAGCTGCGCGCGCGGCCTTGGAAGCCAGCGGACTCCTGCAGGCGCCTTCAGGTGTGACGCAAACCGTGTCGGTCTCGCCGCTGTATTCCGGCCGCTCCGGCGGACAGGTGGCGTGGCTCACGACGTTCATCCAAACCGGCAGTTCGCGTGTGCTGCCCGTGCAGAGCGGACTCGCAGTGCCGCCGGGAACGGTGATCAACCTGCACGCCTCCGCCCAACCCGGCGAGGTGGTGCGCAGCGTCACGTTTGTCGAACCCGACGCCCTGGTCGGCCTCGAGGGAAAATCCGCGCCCGGCACCGCCACCGATCCCGAGGTCGCGGCGGCGGCAGCCCAGTCGATCCTGATGCGTTATGGCTACCTTCGCCCCCAGCCGGACGTGGAGGTTTCGCGCACGCTGCCCGGCCAATCAAATTTCACCCTGCCGGCACTGCACGCCGGGGCCACGCTGTGGTTCGAGTCCGGCCCGAAGGCGCTCCTGCCCGCGCCGATCTTCGGCACCCTGCCACCCAACACTGTGGCCTACCTGCTGTCCGGGCCGACGCCGGACCAGGTGATCCGCTGCTTTGCCGTCGGTCCTCCCGTGAAATTCGCGGCCCCGTCGACCGCAGCCGGCGGCGCCTCCGGCGGAGCCGCGGCGGCGCTGAGCATCCAGGTCACCGGCCCGGGGATCCTGGGCGCGGCTGACGTTTCCTTCGCCGGCCTGATTCCCGCCACCGCCAGCCTGGCGCCACCGCTCGCGATCACGCAGCCGCTCACGGCGAAATTCCGGCAGATCCTCTACAACGGCAGCCTGCGCGGCCTGCCGAATCTCAACGCCGTCGACACCGTTTCGCTCCCGGCGGACTGGCGGATGTGGTCGCCCTTCCACGGTGTGCTCGTCACCCAGGCCGAGTACGAGAGCCTCGATGCCGCTCGCCGCGCCGCGCTTCGCAGCTGGGTGATGCAGGGCGGGTTTCTCTTTCTGGAGCCGACGGTGACCGGTCCGCTGGTGGGCGTGCCCTTGCAGCAGTCCCGGCTCGGCAATGGCATGATCACCACGCTGCCGTGGACCGTGGACGACTATCTTGCCCCGCCCGTCATCAACGAGGCCGGTACCGAGTACGTAAAGGTGGCCAAGCCGGAGGAACTGATTCCCCTGCTCCAGCTCCACGCGCTCGCCCTCAGCCTGCCGGCGGGGGATTCGCTGCGCCCGGCGCCGCTCTCGAAGGAAACGCCCCGGCGCGGCGTGACAGTTGCCGACAAGGGCAGGTGGGCCGTTGGCATTCTCGTGGGTTTCGCGATCCTGGCCGGGCCCCTAAACCTGCTCCGCCTCGCTCCTTCCGGCAGACGTCACCGCCTGTTTTTCACCACCCCGCTGCTCGCCTTCGTTTTCACCGCCTGCCTCGGCGGCGTGGTGGTGGGGAGCGGCGGTTTCGGCGGGGACGGTGACCGCCACGCGGTGGTGGTGCTGCTCCCCTCTGAAGGCCGGGCCGTCGTCTATCAGGACCAGGTCTCGACGACCGGAATGCTCGGGCGCCGCACCTTTGCGCTCGATGACCGCACGCTCCTGACGAACCTTGCGGTTGATGAGTACGATTCCACCGGCCGGTCCTCCTATTTCGAGCGGGAGAATGGCACCGCGGGCGGCGACTGGTTCCGCAACCACTGGGGCACGGCGCAGCACCTCCGGCAGGTCTCGGCGGCGCGCGGCGGCGTGGCAGTCAAGCCGGCCTTGGGCCTGATTGCACCCTCCGTGGAATCCTCCCTCCCGGCCAAGTTGCAGGATTTCTATTATTTGGATCTGCGGAGCCAGGCGTGGACCGCCGCCGAGGTGGCCCCCGGCAAGCCGGTGACACTGACGCGCGCCACGGTCACCCAATGGCCGCCGGTCAACCCGACCGGTTCCAAGTACCTTGAGACCGTGCTCGCCGGCGCGGCTCGCATCGAGCCCGGTCGCTGGATCGCGCGCAGCGGTGGCTCGTCCTTCGCTCCCATCGAGACCTTCAAGGCTATCGCGTGGCACGACACCGTCGTGTACACCGGCGTGGCGGGCGACCGCCTGCCGGAAGTCATCGCGCCAGGGGAGGCGCCCAACGAATGAAACCGCGCCTGATCTCCAACCCGGTACAAGTATACCGCAGAATCCTCGCGTACCGGGAGGAATTCTCGGCTGGGGCGCCGATCCTTTCCGCGGATTTCGCGGATCGACGCGGATATTCCAGCCCAATCCGATTCAGGCATCCGCGTTCATCCGCGTTATCCGCGGGAAGGTTTGGGGCCCTTTGGCTGTGGCTCCGTCGATCTATGGTGCTTGGCGCGCTGGCCCTTCTGGCGGGCGTGATCGCCCGCGCCGAAACCATCCGCGAGGTGACCACCACGAGCGGTTCTGGCATCACCATTCGTTTGTCGACGCCGCTGACGTACGCGCCGCACTTCGGTTTCGTACCGGTGCGCGTTGCGGTTGAGAACCATTCATCGCGCGACGGCGTCTGGACCGTGAAGGTCACTTCGGGCGAAACCGCCTCGTTCCCCGGTCGCGCGAGCGGCTCGGCTCGGATCGAAGTCTCCGCCGGAGCGACGAAGGAAAGCTGGATTTACGCGCCGATGGCCGTGCCCGGCATCGTGGCGGCGCTCGTGCTGGATCCGAAGGTTCCCCGGGAACCGACCCCGCTCTACCCGGTGAATCCTCCGCCGCCGGCCGCGGCCACTCCGGCCACCAGCAGCGCCGCTGCAGCGGCCGCGCTGGAGGCGGCGGCCACCGCGTTGCTCGGTCCGACCAAGCTGCTCGACACCCCGTGGGGCGTGAGCGAGTCGGTCACGACCCAGAACGGCGTGGTCACCTTTGAGCAGACCGGCAACGCCCTCGTGTTGGTGCGCCCGCCCGCCGGTTCACTGCCGCCGGGCGTGGTCGTCAATCTCCACGCTGCGCTCGATCCCAGCCAGGTAGTGCGCACGATCACTTACGTCGCGCCGGAAACCCTGGCCGCCGTCAACGCGGCCCTGACCTCCCGTGCCGATGCGTACCGGAAGGCGGTCAGCCGCAATCAGCTTTCGCTCTGGCGCTACGGCTACCTGCGTCGGAGTGGCGTGGTGCAGCCTTCCCTGGCCACGAGCTTTGCCGACCGCGACGGCGTCGTGACCACCTCCGTCACCGAGACCGGTCCCTCGACGCTGCTGGCCCAGCCGCTGCCCGATGCGCTGCCTCCCGACACGCTCGTTTCGCTTTCCCCCGCACCGGTGCTGCCGGGCGGCGTGATCCGCAAGTTCACCGTCACGACCCTGGTCACCGCCGCCGCGACCGACGCCGCCTCCCCCGGACCTTTCTCCGCCGTGCTCGGCGCCGCGGAGCCGGGCCGGATCCTGGTGGAGGTCGCCGGGCCGGGAGTTCTGCGGCCGGTCTGGACCGATCTTTCGGCCACGCTCAACGGCGAGATCCAGCCCATGCCGCCGATCGTCATCCCGCCGCAGATCCGGGAATCGCTGCTCGAGCGCCTGGCGCTGGGCAATCTGCGCGGCACGCCGACCGTGACTGAGATCGATCCCTCGACCCTGCCGGCCGATTGGCGCCTGTGGGCCTCGTTGCATGCGGTCGTGCTGCGGAAGTCGGATTACATGAAGCTCGCAGCCGAGCACCGCGTCGCGCTCCGCCGCTGGGTGGCCCTCGGCGGCCGTCTCGTGCTGGCCACCGATTCCGAGGAGGACGGCCAGGTCGAGCGGCTGGGCGCCGGGGCGATCGTCCCGCTGAGTGGCTTGATCGGTTACCTGCCCCCAGCCGAGATCAGCCGGCAACTCCAGCTTTCCGCGCCGTCGCTCAGCCTCCCGATCGGCGAGACGCTCGCCCGTGATCATGCCTCGATCGAGTGCTTTGGCGCCGGCGAACGCTCCGACACCCGCTGGCTGGTCTATGTGCTCATCGGCTTCGCCGTGGTGGCGGGTCCGGTTAACCTCCTCGTCTTCGCCCCGGCCGGTCGCCGGCACCGCACCCTCGTCTCGATGCCGCTGATCGCGCTGGTCGGCGCCGTCGTGATGGGCGCGGGTGTCGTGGCCCGCGTCGGCCTCGGCGGCGAGGGCGTGCGCAGCAGCGTGGTCGCACTTGCGCCCGAGGATGGCGGGGCGGCGGTTTTTCAGGACCAAGTCTCGCGCACCGGAATCCTGCTGTCGCGGCGCTTCGACCTGCCGGACGACACCGTGATGGCCGCGGCCTCGCTCGATGCCGGCGGCGCCCAGGTGGGCGGTGCGGAACTCGTGCGCGAGAACGGCCAGGCCTCGGGCGACTGGTTCCGCAGCCGCAGCTTCCAGGCTTACCAGCTCCGGCGCTTTGTCCCTGCGACCGGCAAGGTGGAGCTGACCACCCTAGCCGCCGATGGCACGCCGACCGTGACCTCGACCCTGAAGGGCACGCTGACGGATTTCACCTGGGTTGATGACCAGGACCGGCTCTGGACCACCGCGGCGCTCGAGCCCGGCAAGGCCGTCGCACTGGCGGCGTCAAAGGACGCGGTCTGGCCGCGGCTGCAGCCCCGCGGCTCGAAGTCGCTCCGGGACATTTTTGCGGCGGCCTCCACCCGGCAGCCCGGCCGCTGGACAGCGCGCACCGGCGAGAATGATTTCGCCCCCCTTTCGACCCTCAACTCCATTCGCTGGCAGGATGGCGAAGTCCTCGTCACCGGACTCGCGATCGCCAAAGCTTGGAGCCAGCCCCCCGCGGAAATCCCTCCCACCCCATGAGCAAGCCCTTCATCGAAGTCAGGAACCTGCGGCGCACGTTCAACGGCTTCCACGCCGTCGACGGCATCTCCTTCACGCTCGAGGCCGGCCAGGTCACGGGCCTGATCGGCGCGAACGGCGCGGGCAAGACCACCACGATGCGCATCCTCTCGACGCTCGACCTGCCGACCGAGGGCACGGTGCTCCTCGGGGGCGTGAACGTGGTCGAGCAGCCTAACGATGTGCGCCGCCGCCTCGGCTGGATGCCGGACCACTTCACGCCGTACAAGGACACGACGGTGCTGCAGTACCTCGATTTCTTCGCCCGCGCGCAGGACCTGCACGGCGCGGCGCGCACCAGTCGGCTCGGCGAGGTCGCCGAGTTCACCAACCTGCACCCGCTCCGCGACCGCCCGATCGACAAGCTCTCGAAGGGACAGTTGCAGCGCGTTTGCCTCGCCCGCGCCCTGATCAACGACCCCGAGTTCCTCATCCTCGACGAGCCCGTGGCCGGCCTCGACCCGAAGGCCCGGCACGAGTTCAAGCACCTCATCCATCTCCTCCGTGACCGCGGCAAGACGATGCTGATCAGCTCCCACATCCTCTCCGAGCTCGGCGAGATGTGCGACATGCTGCTCTTCATGGACCGCGGCAAGGTGGTCCACCACGGCGACACCCATGCACTGCGCCGCGGCGACAGCACATCCGAGATTTGCATCATCAACATCACCGTGGCCGGGCCCGTGGAGCCGGCGGTGAAGTGGCTCGAGTCGCGCGACAAGTGGACCGTGCTGGAGGAACTGACCGACGGCGTGAAGGCCGAGTTCGATTCCGGCGACCAGGCCCTCCTCCGCGAGGAGCTGAAGCGAATGATGGCCGACGGTATTGGCGTGGTGGACTTCCACCGCGAGGAACGCCGCCTCGAGGAAACCTTCATGGAAATGCTCCGCGCGCCGGCGGGTGCCCCGCCGGCGAAAACGGACGAGGAGGGTTCATGAGCGCTGTAGGAGCGGCTTTACGCCGCGATTCCCTCGGCCATTCGCGGGGTAAACCCGCTCCTACACTCAAATTCCGCCCATCTCTCGCCATGGAATCACCATGAAAACCGCCCCCGCCGCCCACGCCCCGTTTGAGTGCAATGACTTCCCCTCGTGGGTCCCCGCCGTGCTGGTGAAGGAGCTCCGGCAGGGCCTGCACACGAAGGGCTTCTTCGCGATCGTGATCCTGTTCCACGCCGTGATGGTGGTGGCGATGACGACCACCGTCATCGCGCTTCCCGGCGCCACGGCCGCGGCCCGCGCGGCGGCGGCCGACACGAGCAACACGTTCTTCTGGACCCTGCTCGCGGTGATGCTGCTCCTCGTCCTCCCGGCGCGCGCACTGGTGGGGCTCCGGGCCGAGGTCGACAGCCGCACGCTCGATCTGCTCGTCCTCACGCACCTCAGCGCCTGGCGCATCGTGCTGGGCAAGTGGGCGTCGCTGGTCGCGCAGGGTTTCCTCCTGTTGGTCTCGATGCTGCCCTACGGCTTTGTCCGGTACTTCGCCGGCTCGGTCGACCTGGCTGATGATGCCTTCCGCTGCGGCCTGCTGCTGAGCGCCTGCGGGCTGCTGACGGCGGCGGCGCTGTGGTGCTCCGGCCTGCCGCGCATGGCGGCGATCCCGATCGTGATCCTGATCGGCTACGGGACCGGCATGCCGGCCTTCCGCAGCGCGGCCGGCGCGGTCGCCTACGCCGGTCCGCTGAGCTTTGCGGCCGACAGTCCCGGCCTCGCGGTCTTCGACGGCCTGCTGCTCCTGTTCTTCTTCCTGCTCGGCGCGGTGCGCCGGATCGCGGCTCCGGCGGAAAACTATGCGTTCTTCTCCCGGCTGCTCGCGCTGCCGGCGTTTTTGCCCGTGCCGATCTACGCCCTGCTGGGCAAGGCCGAGCTCGCGCGCTACCAATTTGGTTTTGCGACCTGCATCCTGATCGTCGTGGCCGCTATGGAGATAGCCAGCGTGCGCCTGCCGATGGGCATCCACTGGCGGACTTGGGCGAAACGCGGCGGCCCCGGCCGGCTGTTGGCGCCGCTCTTTCAGCCCGGCTGGCAGAGCGCCTTCGCGTTTGCGCTGCTCACGGGCCTGGCGGTGTGCGCGCTCGTCTGGTGGGGCGGCCTCTACAGTCCCGGCGAGCGGGTATCGTTCCTCCGCCTCGCCCTCCTCGTGGCCGGGGGCCTTGCCTTCCCCGCGGCGCTCCGCGCGTATCTGGCCCGCAAGGGCGAGAACCCCGGCACGGTCTACGGGCTCGCGATTGGCGGCCTGGGTCTGATCGCGGCCGTCACCTCGGTCTTCAGCAACGCGCCCCTCATGCCGCGCTGGTGGCTGGAGGTTGCGAGCACGCTGCCGGTGTCGTCCTTCTGGATGGAGTTCACCCGCGGCACCCCCGGCAACGCGGTCGTGATCGCCCAGTGCGCGATCGCAATCGTCTCGCTGGCCCTGGCCTGCTGGTACACGCGGTCGTACTGGAGTGATTTGGCGGCACTGAATGCGAAGGAACGCGCCTGAGGCGCGGGGCGGTACTGGCCGCCCGAGGGCGGATGACGGAGGACGGACGGCGGACATCGGAGGCCGCGATCGACTTTCCGAGGCTGCCATCCGCCGTCCGCCATCTGCCCTCGGAATTGCCAGACGGGCGGCGCAGCACGTTTGACACCCAGAACGAATGGAATCGTATGCAGGCCACAACAAAGCCATGAGCAATTCCTCATCTCTCGTCCTCGGTGGTGGCTGTTTCTGGTGCACGGAGGCCGCGTACAAGCTGCTCCCCGGGGTGCAGGCGGTGACCTCCGGCTACGCGGGCGGCGCGGAGGACAACCCGACCTACGAGATGATCTGCGCGCACCGCACCAGCCATGCGGAGGTGATCAAGATCGTCTACGATCCCACGGTGGTGTCGCTCGAGAAGCTCCTCGAGTTCTTCTGGAAGGTGCACGACCCGACCCAGGTCGGCGGCCAGGGCAACGACCACGGCTCGCAGTACCGCTCGATCATCCTCTGTGCCGGCGCCGAGCAGCAGGCCGCGGCGGAAAAATCGAAGGTCGTGGCGCAGCAAACATTCGAGGACCCCATCACCACCGAGATCGGGCCGCTGGAAAAATTCTGGCCGGGCGAGGATTACCATCAGGACTACTTCGCGAAGCACCCGGCCGAGGGCTACTGCGCCTACGTCATCGCGCCGAAGGTGAAGAAGCTGAAGACGGTTCTCGCCGGGAAATAATTTCGGAAGCTGGCACGCGGAGGCCGCCGAGAGCGCGGAGACCAGCAATTCGGAATTCCAAACCTACAATCGCTTTGCGCAGAAGGTAGCGAAGGAAAGTCTTGGTTCGGCGTATTCTAAGTTCCCTTCGCTAACTTCTGTAAAACTGCCGGAGGACTTCATCCGGGTTGATCGGTTAGCTTCGGGCCCAAGCGCTTTTTCGCGGAAAGCCGCAATTCCGCGACGGCTTTCCTGATTTCTTCATCGGTTCCGAGAGTAAAGTCGGTTGTGACTTTCAACCAATCCACCGGTTGGAGCAGGGACAGTTCGGGGATTCTCATCTGTGGAAACCTGTCCAGGTAACCGTTCAGGGTATCGATGCCGGCGAGATAGATGCTGCCGGCGCCCTCTTTGTTTCCCGACTGCCCTTCTCTCTCTAATTGCAGTGCCCGGCGGTTTCCCTCGGCTTCCTTTTCCGCCTCCGCCCGTTGGCGCTGGGCGCGCGAAAATCCAGTGGCGATACGGGCGTTACGTTCCTCTAACCGTGCAATCTCCGACTGGAGAACGCTGGTTTGGTGGAAATGATAATAAACCGCTAGGGTGATGATGGCGGCGACGGTGGTCTTCTGGAGCGTGGTCATGGCGATTGTTTTTGTGACCTCAAGGGCCGCGGCCCCGATGGCCGCGGGGGTAAGGAAGCTCCCCGCGGAGATTGTGGCCCCGAGGGCAGCCGGCGCGGTTTCGATCGCGTGGGCCGAGAGATCGGTCGCGAGCCCGGCGGCGGTGATGGCGACGCCGCGTTTGGCGAGGAGGGGGCGGAGCTGTTCGAGGGCGCGGCTGACGCGTTTCTGGGCGGCGTCCTCGGTGGTGCCGAGGGCGGTGCCGATGTCGCGCAGGCTCTTTTGCTCGAAGAAGCGCAGCAGGATCGCGCTGCGGTCGGTCTCGGGGAGTGCGGCCACCGCTTCGTCGAGGAGGGGCTCGACCTGGAGCCACGCGGAGGGATTCGGGTTCATGGCGGAAAGTTCGGCGGCGGCCTGCTCGCGCACGCGGCGCCGGGTTTCGTCGCGCACGGCGTTGATCGCGGTGCGGCGGGTCACGACGTGCAGCCATGCGACCAGCGGCTGACCGGGCTGGAGGCGCGACGCCTGCCGGGCGAGCTCGAGGAACACCGACTGCGCCACCTCTTCCGCGAGCTCACGAGAGGCGGTCTGCCGGCGTGCAGCGGAGTAGACGAGGTTGAGGTGCCGCCCCACAAGCGCCGCAAAGGCGTCCTGCGCACCCTCCCGGGCAAAGCGCTCCAGCAATGGCCAGTCGTCATTCATCGGGGTTCACCTAGATATCCCCGCCGCCCCGGCCGATCCGACAGAAAAAATAAGGGATCCGGATGTTTGGCACACAGAGGCACAGGGCGGCGGAGGCGCAACCAAACCCCGGAAGAGTAGCCGCAAAAAGGCGCAAAAATTGCCGGGGCTGCGAAGGGAGTTTCCCGTGCGCTTATAAGCGCGATGGCGACGTGGCCGGAGCCGGAGGAATTTTTGTGCCTTTTCGTGGCCAAAACGGTTTGGAATTCGTCGCGGCCCGCGAGGATTTACAAATACAGCAATATGGCGGACACGGAGTCCGGAACCATTTTTCGGGTTCAAACCTCTGCGCTCTTTGGGTTGTGAGCCGTAGGCCCGGCGAAGGCTGGCTCCTCTGTGTGAAACCAATCCGGAAGCATCGCGGCCGGCTCAGCGAGCCCCTCGACAAGCTCGGGGCCTTGAGCCTGTCGAAACGGCCAGCCCTACCCCCGGACGGTCGTCCGGAACCGGCGTTACCGCGCTCGGTTGGCCTCGCGGCGGCGCTGGACCATCTCGTCGGTCTTGCGGTCCACCCAGCGGATCAGGGCGCAGGGTTTCGGGCTGACGAATTCCGTCTCCGTCCATTCCGAGCCGTCGACGTAGAGGCTCTTGGGCAGGAGGAAGGTGCCAAACACCCAGTCGGCGACCGGCAGGGTGAAGAAGCCGGAGATGGCCTCGTTGCAGTCGATCACGGCGTGATGGCGCAGGTGGAAGCTGTAGACCTTGCGCCAGAACCAGCCCATTTGCTTATGCTCGATGAGCGGGGCCCAGCGTTCGAAGGACCAGTGCTCGATGGCGTGGAACACCTCGTAGAGCGTGAGCGAGAAGGCGGTGGCGATGAAGCCGCCGAGAAACCACGGCAGCCCGGGGGCGATCCAGTGCAGGACGATCAGCAGGGGAGTCAGCGCGGCGCCGAAAACCGCGAGCGTGTACCACGGAAAGAACGAGGCCTCGCCCTGCTCGGGCTCCGTCACCGGGTAGATGTTCTCGACGTAGGGGACGTCGCGGCCGCTGGCGGTGCGGCGGCGTCCGATGCGGGTGAGCGAGTGGTGCAGGGTGTGCTGGCGGTAGAAACGGCTGAGGAAGGACGCCACCGGCTTGTGCAGGACATAGCGGTGGAAGCCGTACTCGACGAAGCAGTTGAACATCGAGATCGCGAGGAAGACGGCGGCAAAACGCAGCGGGGTTGTGGCGATCTGGGTCTGCCAGACGGCCTCCGGCGCGAGGAGCCAGAGGAGCCCGGCGAGGCCGGCGAGCGAGACAGCGACCGTAAAAAGGAAGAGGGGGAGGGAGAACTGTTCCTCCACTTGGGGCTTTGCTGATTCAGACATGGGGGGCGATCCTTCGGAACTTCAGGGACAAGACAACCGTTGATGTCAGGAAAAATTGCGCATTTTTTGAACAGATTTCCAGCAAGCCGGGGCCGTGTCGTGGGCCTTATTCCGGTAGGGCGGCGACTCCGCTCGCCGCCGGGTGTAGTCGGGGTGCCCTCACCCCGAATGGATCTTCTCCGGGTGAAGGCACCCGGACTACATTCGATTACGGCGCGGACGGAGTCCACGCCCTACCACGGCAGAATCCGGATCGGACTGCCGGGGGGGGGGGGGGGAAGGAGGCAACCCACGACGGGAGCCGGGTGGCTGACGAATCGTCCCTGCCCTCCCGGGCAGGGCTACAAGATTCGGTCGTGGGGCTTTTTGAATGTAGGAGCGGGTTTATCCCGCGAATGATCGCCGGAATCGCGGCGTAAAGCCGCTCCTACATTCGGACCCGGTCTTCAATCGGTACCCTCACCCAAGATTCAGTCCGCGGTGTCGGGCCCGGCGGTCGGTAGCGGTTTTCCTTCGCCAGTCTGTCGTTCGTTTGAGTGATACTTGGGCGCCATGTCCGACGTACTCCGTCAAATCGCCGCCCAGTTTGCCGCTGCCACGGCACTCGATCTCGCGAACTTCATCCTCGGTGTGATCGGCGTGTGGCTGATGACCCGGCAGCGGCTCGTGGCTTTTCCGGTCGGACTGGTGGCGGTCTCGGTGCAGGGCGTCCTGTTCTACCAGCAGAAGTATTTCGCCGATGCCCTGCTGCAGGTTTTCTTCTTCGTCACGCTCGCCTGGGGCTGGCGGCACTGGGTGCGCGACCGCGGGGATTCGTCCGAGCTGCCGGTGACGCGGCTCACCGCCCGCGGCTGGGTTCTCACCCTGGGGGCCAGCGCCGCGGTGACGGCCGGCTGGGCGCTCACGCTCGGGCCGTGGCTGGGTTCGGTCCAGCCGTGGCGTGACGCTTTCATCGCGGCCTTCAGCGTGACCGCGCAAGTCCTGCAGGTCCGGAAGATTTTCGAGAACTGGCTGCTCTGGATCGTGGTGAACGTCGTGGCGGTACAGTCGTATCTGAGCGCGGTGGGAGCCTATACCGCGCTGCTCTATCTCATTTATCTCGGGCTGGCGGTCGCGGGTCTCCTCGCCTGGCGGAAGGCGATGGTTTCCGCTGTAGGCCGGGTGACTTCACCCGGCGATCATGGGGCGGATCGGCAATCCACCGGGTGAGGTCACCCGGCCTACAGATTTCAGTCCATGCCTGATCCCATTCGCATCGCCGTCTTCGGCACCGAGTCCACCGGCAAGACCACCTTGGCCGAGCGACTGGCGGCGCATTTCCGCGCGGCGTGGTCGCCGGAGTTCGTCCGGGAGTTTTGGGAAATCAAGTCGGGCAAGATTGTCGGCGCCGACCTGGGCACGATCGCGCTCGGCCAGATGGCCAACGAGGACCGGGCCGACGACGCGGCGCAGCGCGTGGTGTTCCATGACACCGAATTGATCACCAACACGCTGTGGGCCGATGTGCTGTTTCCCGGCGAGTGTCCCGACTGGATCCGGGCCGAGGCCGCGGCGCGAAGCGGGCGTTATGCGCTTTATCTGCTCTGCGGGACCGATGTGCCTTTTGAGCCCGATCCCCAGCGGTGTTTTCCGGCAGCGACGGACCGGGAGAAGGCGGGGCGCTTGTGGCGCGAGACCCTGAAGCAGCGCGGTCTGCCCTTCGTGGAGATCCGCGGCGGCTGGGCCGAGCGCGAGGCCGCGGCGATTGCGGCGGTGGAGGGGATCCTGAGTCGACGGGATACTTTGTAGGAGCGGCTTTACGCCGCGATCGATCCAATCTCGCGGCGTA
>CAMDOO010000019.1 GCA_945903545.1 Opitutus sp. GAS368
GGGGCTGCCGCCCCGCGCCCGGCGCCTGCCGCCGGGGCGGCTGCTGTCCCGGCCGCCGGAACCGCGGCGCCGGGAGCAGCGCCGCGTCCGGCGACGGGTCCACCGCGAGCTGCGCCGGCCGCGCCACCGCGCGGGGCGGTGACGGCCACGAGGGGTGCCTTGCCCAGCATGGTGACGATGGACGTGCGGACATCGGCCGCCTTCTTTTCCCAGTCAGCGGTCGAGGCGATCATGGAGTTGCCTGAACCAGCCAGCAGGTTGCCGGACTGCACCGGGTAGGACTTGAGGTCGATTTTCTCGCCGTTCTTCCTGGCCCACTCGGCCTGGCTCCAGGGAAAGAGGAGCTTGTTGTCCCACTTCGCGGTGGAGCGGCCGAACTGGATGTCGAGCCAGTCGAGGTAGGCCTCGACGTCGTTGGAGCCGTGGAAGCCGGGCACGCGGAGCAGGCCGATGCGGTCGGGCTGCTTGAGCAGGCTGTAGACCTTCAGGGCGGAATGGAAGGTCTGCTCCTGCGCCCAGGTGTTCGCGACCTCGTCGTTGAGTCCGTATTCCATCAGGATGGCGCGCGGTGCCATCAGAGCGGCGAGCAGGTTGGCGTCGATCGGCAGCCGATCCTCCTTGCCGGAGAAGAAGCGCAGGCGCGGATGGAACCAGACCGGGAAGCTGCGGGTGGTGCTCTCCACGCCCTCGCCGGCGCCGTACTCGCCTGCAAGGCGCCACGGGACCGAGCCGCCGACGCCGGTGCTGCCGGCGATGACCGCGGCGATGCGGTCGTCCCACGCGCCGGCGATCATCGCCATCTTGCCCGTGCGGGAATAGCCGGTGACGGCGATCTTCGCCTTGTCGACCTGCGGCATGGTGAAGAGATAGTCGACCACGAGTTGGGTCTGCCAGGCGGTCTGGCCCATGGAGTAGAAGTCATACTCGGGGTAGAGCTTCTGCAGCCCGAGGGGCGCCTCGTTGGGAATGTCGACGCTCTGGTTATAGGCGACGGCGATGTAACCGCGACGGAGCAGCGACGCCGGCGTGCCGCCCATCAGGACGGGGAACGGACCGTTCCCCTCGGGGACCGTGAGCGTGACCACGAGGGTGCGCTCGTTCTCGGCATTCGGACCGTAGCTGAGGGTGACCACGCGGGTGAAGTAACCCTCGCCCTTGGTCTCGGAGTCCACGGTCACCTTGTTGTACTTCGCCTGCGGCGGCATGGTGCCGATGTCGTACTTCTCAAAGAGCTGCTTAATCTCCGCCCGGCGGGCCGACCAGTCGGCGGCGTTCCTGACCGGCTTGCCGTTGAGGAAGGTCAACGGTTCCGGGAGGTGGTTGTTGCGAGGAAAGCTGTCCAAATCGGGCGGGATTTCCCCGGTCCGCTTCTGCCAGCCATCGAAGCCGGCGGGGGTCTGGGTCGTGACGCCGGTGTTGGCGTTGGTGCTGCTGGCGGGAACCGGGGGCAGGTTCTTGAGCAACCAGTCGAGGTGGGCACGGCGCTCCTGCTCGGTCATGGCGCGGGCCGATGAGGCGAGAGCGAGGAGGCCGACGATCAGAAAGGTGATCAGTCGGGTGGGTGACGTTCTCATGGGGAGGGGGTTGGGGAGGGAGGCGGTAACGGTGGACCGTGGTAGGGCGGCGATTCCGCTCGCTGCGGCGGGCTTCAATCAGGCGGGCATCAAGGCGGTCAGGGCTTCAGCCACTGCTTGAGCGGCAGCTGGAGCCGAATGATTTCCTGGGCGGCGAGGGCGGCAACGCGCTCGGCACCGTAGGCGGAGTAATGGGTGTTGTCCTCGTAGGCTCCGGGCTGGCGGGTGTAGACCCCGGCGGGGATCCAGAGGTGCAGAAGCTTGGAGCCCTCGATGCCGTGGCCGATCTCCAGGGCCGTGGTGAGCTGGTTCAGCTCGAGGAGGGGGACCTTGGTTTCAACGGCGACGGCGCGCAGGGCCTCGGGATAATCGCCGTGCGAGTTGATCAGGTGCCCGTTGGCATCCCAGGCGCGCCGCGCGCAGGGCGTGGCGAGGAGGGGGTTGGCGCCCTTGGCCCGGACCTCGGTGACGAAGCGCCGGAGGTTGTCCTGAAACTCGCCGCGGGCGTTGGGGAAGATCTTCTCGTCGTTATGCGCGAACTGGATGATGACCCAGTCGCCCGGCTCGAGGGCGTCCACCAGCTTCTGCCAGCGGTTCTCCGTGAGGAAGCTGCGCGTGCTTTTGCCGTTGGCGGCATGGTTCACGATCATCTTCGGCTCCGAGAAAAACTTCGGGAAGAGCTGACCCCAGCCGTGCTCCGGGTTGGCCGGTTCCGTCGGCTTGTCCGCCATCGTGGAATCGCCGGCCAGGTGGATCTTGGGGACGCGCGGGGCGTCCGCCGCAAAGGCGGCCGTCGCGAGGACGGCCGCGCCGAGCAGGGCGAGGAGCGTTTTCATGGGGAAGGAGGGTTGACGGGTGCGTTGCCGCGACCGCCGCGTCCACCCGCGGGAGGAACGACACCGCCCCGTCCGCCGGCTGCGCCGCCCGCGGGAGGGACGATTCCGCCGGGGGCGGCCTGCGACGCTGCCGAAGCCGCGGGTGCCGGGAAGGGGCGCGCGGCGTTTTGGTTGAGGTTCGGGAACAGGCGCTTCACCTCGGCGTCGAGGGTCTTGAGGTCTGGGCGCTTGGCCGCGGCCTCGACGGATTCAGTCCACTCGCGGTTGAGGTCGCCAACGACCTTCGCCACCGCGGCGCCATCGCGCACGAAGAGCGGGAGGTGGTGGAGCTCGGACTTCACGGTGATGGTCTGGCCGCCCTCGTGGACGATGCCCGGCTGCCAGGCGTCGCGCCACTTCGCGCCGGCCGGCAGGTAAACCTTCTGCTCGCGCTTGTCCTTTTCCCAAACGGGCGAGACCACGAGGTCGGGGCCGTACTGGAAGGTCCACCAGTTGGACCAGGCTTCCGGGGCCTTGGGATCGACGAGGAACAATGGCCGCACGATTGGCATGCCGGTGCGGGCCGCCAGCTGGCCTTGGGCGTAGCTGTAGTCGACCAGGCGCTCATGCAGGCGGGCGTAAAGGCGCCACGTGGCGATGACCGGGGCGTCGTAGCTCGGCGTGTGCGGCGCGGGCAGGTTCCAGAAGCCGAGGTTGCGGGTCGGGCCGACCTCCATAATCGGGTTGAAGGCGCTGAAAGCCAGCCAGCGGGCGTACATGTCGGAGTCCATCGACTGCTGGTTGTAGCCACCGGTGTCGGCACCCCAGTTGGGATAGCCCATGACGGCCGAGCGCTGCAGCGCGATGATCGACGCGCGGAGGCCCAGGTGCGTGCCGCCGACGTCGCCGCCCCAGAACACGGCGTGCGCCGAGCTGCCGGTATAGGCACCGCGCGGCATGGAGACGAAGTCGTTGCCGCGGATCCTGCGGGCAACCTCGGCCACGGCGCGCGCGTAGTCGGCCACGTAGGTGTTGCGGTTCTCGCGGATGGACTTCCCGTCAAAACGCTTGGCGTTGGCAGTCGTGGGGGTGTTCCCCTCGGGGATGTTTTCCTCGCCGCGGTCGAGCTTGAAGCCGGCGACGCCGAGCTTGAGCAGCTTCTCCACGCCCGACTGCCAGTAGGCCTTCGCCTCCGGCTTGGAGAGATCCACCATCGGGTAGTTGTTGGCGATGCCGGTCGCGTTGGTGGGCTTGGTCTGGCTGGGGAGATCGTAGCCCTTGGCGAGCGCCTCGCGCATCATGTTGCCTTGGAAAAACGGTCCGATCCAGAGCATCGACTTGATATCCTGGCTCTCGAGCCACTTCACCTGCTCCGCAAAATTCGGCAGCCGGCGGCCGTCCACCTCGAAGTCGTCCCAGCCCAGCGGGCCGGGCGACCAGGGGCGGTCGATCCAGTAGACACCGGTTGGGATGCCGTAGGCGCGCATCATCAGGATGTCCTCGAGGACCTCGGAGTTGAACGGGGCGGTCACGGGCGTGCCGTCGTAGTAGGCGACGCGGTTGGTGTGCTCATCGCGCCAGCGCCACGGGCGGTACATCCATTTCGGCGGGAGGATCGGCGGGCCGGCCTTGAGCGCGTGGGCCTGGACGATCTCGGCCGGGGTGGCGGCCGTGAAGACCGTGAAGCCGAGGGCGGGACCTTCGAAGGTCACGCCGACGCGGGCCTTGTCCGCTGCGGCGAAGTCATAGGCGCCGGGCCAGTCGGTCTGGACGAAGAGGCCGTAGCCCTTCGAGGAAACGTAGAACGGCGCGTACACCGAGGTGGTGGGCTTCACGAGCATGTCCACCTTCTGGCCGCGCAGGTCCATCGCCTGGGTGATATTCGGGGCCCAGGAGGCCTGCTGCGGGCCGTCGACGACGCGCTCCATCAGGCCGGTGTAATACTCGTCGGGGGCGGACTCGACGGAGAAGCCCCACTTGGTGATGCCCGCGGCGGGCACGGCGGCGAGGCTGACAGTGTAGTTCTGCCGGGCGTCGGGCGTGACCGTGACGGTCACGGCGCGACCGTCGGGCATTGTCGCGCGGGCGACGAGGGTCCGGCCCTGGGCCGTGGCCGTGAGGTTGGCCGGCAACGAGGTGCGGCCTTGCGCGGTCTCGTAGAAGATGCCGTCAAGGCGCACGGCACCGGCGACGCCGGGAAGATTGAGCACGCTGCGGCCGCCGGCGCTTTCCAGCGAGGGCGAGGGCAACGGGGCGACAGCGACGCAGCCGGCGAGCAGGGCCAGGGTGATCAGGCCGGTCCAGAGACCGGTTCGGGTAATGTTCATGACGTCAGTGGGTGGGGTTAATGAAGGCGGGAACGGCCGAGGCTGCGGGCTTCAGCGGACGACGCGGGCGCCGCCGCCGGCGCAGGTCTTCTCGACCTCCTTGCGGGTGGCCATGGAGGTGTCGCCGGGCGTGGTGCTGGCGAGCGCGCCGTGGGCGGCGCCGTATTCGACGGCCTTTTGCGCGTCGTTGAACTCGAGGAAGCCGAACTGGAGGCCCGAGGCGAAGGAGTCGCCGCCGCCGACGCGGTCGAGGATCTCGAGGCCGGGGTACGGGCGGCTCTCGTGGAACTTGCCGGCGTGCCAGAGGATGGCGCTCCAGTCGTTCTTGGTGGCGGTGATGACGTGGCGCAGCGTGGTCGCGGCGACCTTGAAGTTGGGGAACTCCTGCACCGCGGTCTCGATCATGGCCTTGAAGGCGGCGGTCTCGATGTGGTCCAACTTCTCGGCGCCCTTGACGGCGAAGCCGAGGGAGGCGGTGAAGTCCTCCTCGTTGCCGATCATGACGTCGACGTACTTGGCGATCTCGCGGTTGACCTCCTGCGCCTTCTTGAGTCCGCCGATGGTCTTCCAGAGGGATGGCCGGTAGTTGAGGTCGTAGCTGACGATGGTGCCGTGCTTGTTCGCGGCCTTCACGGCCTCGACCGTGAGCTCCGCCGTGGACGCGGACAGCGCGGCGAAGATGCCGCCGGTGTGGAACCAGCGCACGCCGAGCTTCCCGAAGATGTGGTCCCAGTCGATGTCACCGGGCTTGAGCTGCGAGGCGGCGGTGTTGCCGCGGTCGGGATTGCCGACCGCGCCCCGGATGCCGAAGCCGCGCTCGGTGAAGTTGAGGCCGTTGCGGACGGTGCGGCCGATGCCGTCGTCCTCGCGCCACTGGATGAAGTCCGTCGCGACGCCGCCCTGCATGATAAAGTCCTCGATCAGGTGGCCGACCTCGTTGTCGACGAAGGCGGTCACGACGGCCGTCTTCAGGCCGAAGCACTTCCGGAGGCCGCGGGAGGTGTTGTACTCGCCGCCGCCCTCCCAGGCCTTGAACTCGCGGGCGGTGCGGATGCGGCCCTCGCCGGGATCGAGGCGGAGCATGACCTCCCCGAGGGAAATCTGGTCAAAGGCGCAGGACTGGGAAGGTTTGATGGACAGGCTCATGGAAGGGAAATGGGGTTTGGTTGGAACGCGGAGGGCGCGGAGGGAATCGGGAGGTGGCGGAGGAGAAGGCGGGGTTCGGAGCAATCCTTGTAGGTTGGCCTCAGTGTCCTCGGTTTTTTCTCCTCAGTGTCCTCCGTGTTCCGGTTTGGTTTATTCGGCGACCTTGAGGTCGCTGAGTTTCCAGGCGCGTTTGCGGGCCTCGGCCGCGATCTCGTTGAAGGCGGCGATCTCGGCCTCGGAGAAAAGGAGGCCGCCGTTCCTGGCGCAGCGGGCGGCGGCCTGGGCCTCGAGCTGGCCGGGGAGCATGCAGGCCTCGTTGCCGTGGCCGAGAATGTCGGCGATCACGGCCTTCACGTTCTCGGATTGGTTGCGGCCCCGGGCGAAGGCCCCGGCGTTCATGGCCTCGGGTTTCCAGACCTGGAAGAAGAAGGTGCACGTTCCCTTCTCGCCCGTGGGCACCTGGTCCCAGCGGTTGCGGATGGTGGGCAGCGAGCCGCCGATGAAGGCGCCGACGATCTCGTCGATCAGGGCCAGGCCGTAGCCCTTGTGCGCGCCGAAGGGCACGAGGAACTTGGCCTGGTTCGGGTCGGTGGTGGGCTGGCCCTGGGCGTCGACCGCCGCATTGGGTGGGAGCTGCTTGCCCTCGCGGGCGAGCTGCTGGACCCGGCCCATCGCGACGACGGAGGTGGCCCAGTCGATCACGATCGGGTAGCCGACCGCTGCCGTCGTCGGGAAACCCCACGAATGGGGATTGGTGCCGAGGGTGGGGGACTTGCCGCCGAAGGGTACCACCTCGGCCAGGGCAGCGGTGCAATTGGTATATGCAATGTAACCGCGCTTCGCGGCATCCATCACGTAGCCGCCGCCCCAGAGGTAGTGAAAGGCGTTGTCGACCGAGACCATGCCGACGCCGTACTTGTCGGCCAGTTTGATGGCGGCCTCGATCGCGGCATAGCCCGTCGCTTGTCCAAGCTTGCGGTTGGCGTTCCAGACCTGGGCCGCGCGATAAGGCACGGGCACCTTCTCAATCTTTGCCTGCGGCACGCAGCCCTGCGCACCGGAGCCGAAGAGGTGGTCGAGGTGCAGGGCCTTGAGGGCATTATGCGTGCGGATGCCGTGGCGCGTGGCCTCGGCGCAGAAGCGCGCACCGGCGGCGGCCTCCTGGCCGGAGTAACCGCGTTTTTTGTACGCGGCGGTGACGAGCGCGTTGTGCTGTTCCTCGGGAACGACGTAGAAGGTTTCGGACATTTTATCTGGGTTGAAGGTTGAGAGGTGAAAGTTGAAAGCCGGAAGGCGGAGAGGTCGGTGGGATCGGTCCTTCAACTTTCATCTTGGGGCTTTCAACGCGTGTGGTCGTCAGACCACGCGCCGGACGGGCACCTCGGGATTGACCTGGGCGAGGGGTTGCTCGCCCTTGAGGGCGAGGATGAGGTTGGTCACGGCCGCAGTGGCCTGACGCGCGACGCTCTCGGAGGTGCGCGAGCCGATGTGCGGGGTGATGACGCAGTTCGGGAGCTTGAGCAGCGGGTGGTCCGCCGGCGGCGGTTCCTGGTCGAGGACGTCGGCCCCGTAGCCGGCGACGCGGCCGGACTTGAGCGCGGTGACGAGGTCGGCGGTCACGACCATCTCGCCGCGGGCGCAATTGAGGATGATGACGCCCTGCTTCATCAGCGCGAGGGACCGGGCGCCGATCAGGCCGCGGGTCTCGGGGGTCAGCTTGGTGTGGAGCGAGACGATGTCAGCCTGGGCAAAGAGTGCGTCGGTCGTGGCGGCGCGGGTGATCCCGTGGGTGGCGGCGAAGGCGTCATCCCAGTGGTGGCCGAAGCCGATGACGTTCATGCCGAAGGCGCGGGCGCGGATGGCGACCTCCTGGCCAATGCGGCCCAAGCCGACGAGTCCGATGGTCTTGCCGTAGAGCTCGTGGCCGGTCTGGCGCTTCCAGCCGCCGGCGCGGGTGGAGTCGGTGTGGAAGAGCAGGTGCTTTTGCAGGGAGAGGAGCAGCAGGAACGTGTGCTCGGCCACGGTGGTGTGGTTCACTCCGGGGGTGAAGAGCAGGGGGATGCCCAAGGCGGTGCAGGCCTGCACGTCGATTTTGTCCACGCCAATGCCGTACTTGCTGATGACCTGCAGGCGGGGCCGGGCCTTTTCCAGCACGCGGCGGGTGATCAGGTCGTCGCCGCAGATGTACGCGTCGATGTCCCCGACCAGGGCGAGGGTCGCCGCTTCGTCGAGCGGGCCGCGCGCGCGGATGATCTCCCAGCCGGTGCTGGCGAGCAGGTCCTGGTGGGGGCCCGGTGTGTCCTGGAACGAGGTGGTGGTGAGGAGGACGCGAAGCATGGGATCAAAATAATCGTTCTCGTTCTCTTACTCCTTCTCGTTCCCGGATCCTCCGGAGGTTGGATCGAACGATGAATCGGGAGAACGAGCAGGAGCACGAGAACGATTGAGTGCGGAGGAACCAGGTTAGTTGAAGGAGCGCAGTTCCGGGGTCTTGGCCAAGGGCAGCTTGACGGGCATTCCGCCGGCGAGGGCCGACTGGTAGATCGCGAGGATGATCTCCACGGATTTGCGGGCCTCGTTTCCGGTCACGACCGGCTGGCGTCCCGCCGTGACGGCCTGGGCCATGTCTTCGAGCACGCGCTGGTGGGAGACGGAGGCGATGGCCTTGGGATCGGCCGCACCGACGCCGCCGGTCCCGGGCTTGTAGCCGAATTTCGCGAGGATCCCCGCATCCTCCGGGCGTTCCTCTTTGAAATCCCAGACGGTGAAGCTCTCGTCACGCATGAAGGCGGAACCCTCGGTCCCGCAAATGTGCACTTCCGCGCCATGCCCGAGTTTGGAGTAGCAGGCGGTCGAACCCTCGATGACGCCGAGGGCGCCATTCTTGAAGCGCAGCACGGCCGTGGCCACGTCCTCCACCTCGATCCGCTCGTGGGCGGACCGCGTGGCGAAGGCGCTGACCGATTCCACATCCCCCATCAGGTACAGCAGCTGGTCGATGGTATGGATCGACTGGTTCATCAGGGCGCCGCCGCCGTCGAGCTTCCAAGTCCCGCGCCAGCCGCCTTGATCGTAGTACTGTTGGGTGCGGAACCATTTGATGTAGGCATCGGCGAGCGTGATCTTGCCGAACCGGCCCTGGTCCACGGCCTGCTTAAATGCCCGGGTCGAATCGAAGAAACGCCGCTGGTGGACGGCGGCCAGCAGCACGCCGTTTTCCGCGCAGGCCTGGATCATGGAATCGATTTGTTCCAGCGTCACCTCGAGCGGTTTTTCGCACACCACGTGTTTGCCCGCGGCGGCGGCGCGCAGGGTGCACTCCTGGTGCAGCCCGCTGGGGGTCGCGATGGTGACGACCTGCAGGCCGGGGTGACGCAGGAAGGCATCCCACTCGGAATAAGAGGGCACATTGTGCAACGCAGCCAACCGGGCGGCCGACGCCGCGACCGGATCGAATACGCAGGTCAGATGCCCTCCCTGCATGGTCTTGATCGCGGTGGCATGAAGGGAACCGATCATGCCGCTGCCGATGATGCCGAAGCCGACGCTGGGTGTTTCACTCATGGTAGATTTTGGGTCGCTGACTGCGGGCCGACGGCGGCCGGGGTCGAGGCGAGCGCCAGTTTCCGGGCGGCGGCGAGCAGCTGGTACTTGGTGACGAGGTTGGTGCGGTGCTCTGCGGGCTCGATGCTGCCGGCGACCTCCGCGAGGAAAGTGTCGCGCGCCTCGCAGAAGTGCTGCTCGTGCGTGGTCTGCCGCTCGGGTGGGATCTGCACCAGGTATTCATGTCCCTGCTGCTCGACCGACACGCCGGCCCAGGCGGGGACGTGCCGATGGAGGGCGGCCAGGATCGCGCCGTGCAGGTCTCCGCTGTGGACGTGCGGGGTGATGACGAACTCTTTGCGGTAGCCCCGCTCGGGGAGCTGCCGGACGATGAGGTCGGCCTTGGTGCCGCGGGCCACCGACAAATGCGTGTCACCGGCTCCCGGCGGCTGTTCGAGGTTCCAGACCACGTTCACCTGCACGGACAGGCCCTTCACGCGGTAGCGGATCTCGCCGTTGCAGAAGAGGTCCAGCACGCCGTCGCGGACCTGGTCCCGGACGGCCTCCGGAAACTGGTCGGTGGCGGTGATCCGGCGGAAGCTCTCCAAGGTGACGGGCGTCGCCCAGCGGCGGGCGGAGTCGAGGCGGATGTCCTGGGCGAAATCGACCTTCTGCCCGGGGAAGAGCATCCACTGGGCGAGGTCGACGAGGTGGGTGGTGACATCGATGATGCCCTCGCCCTGGGTGCCGACGTCGAAATACCACGGTGGGCGGCGCAGGACGCTGCCGTTGACGACCTTCAGGAGGTGATGGACGGAGCCGAGGGAAAGCATCGGCTCCGGGCCGGCGGTGACGGGGCGGCCGAAGATCTCGGGCTCGGCGAGGAAGGCCCGCAGCAGAAGGGAGGTCGGCTCGAAGCGCGACGTCATGATGTCGGTGGTGGGCGGCCGGTCCGGCCCGAGGGCGCGTTCGAGCGTGGGGATCAGGTGCTCGCCGGTCACCCAGGGCTTGTCGGCGAAGATCATGAGGCCCGCGGCATTGAGTTGCTCGATCGCGGCCAGCTTCGAGTGGTTCTTGCCGGCGAGGATGACGAGGTCGCCCGGGCGCTCGCGCAGCAGCGCCGCCAGCGGATCGGCCGTCGGGTGGAGGTGGAGCTGCCAGCGGGTGGGGGCGACCGGCCGCCGATTGAAGCTCTCGATCATGGCGCAGAAGGCGTCCAGGCCGGGACCCTCCGGGGCATAGACGTGCACGTCGGGGCTCAGGCCGGGGTGGGATTCCCGCAGGCTGAGGGCGGCATGGAAATGCCCGGGATCGAGGACAATGACGCGGAATCGTCTCATGGAAGGAGGCGGAGCAGACCGCAGGGGAAAGCCGGCGGGGGATTACTCGGGCAGCGGGCGGCCCTCGGTCTCGGGCAGCAGGAGGATGGCGATGATGCCAACCAGGAGGATGCTGCTCACCCAGGCGCCGGCGTTGCGGAAAGCCTCCAGACGGGCCTCCGCGGTGGTGGCGCCCGCCGCGAGGCGGGACTGGAGGATGCCGAGGGTGAAGGGGCCGCTCGCGGCGACGAACCGGCCGACGTTGTAGCAGAAACTGACGCCGGTGCTGCGCAGCCGGGTCGGGAAGAGCTCCGGCAGATAGATCGCGAAGCCGGCGAAGAGGGCGAGCTGGCAGAAGCCCATGAGCGGGATGAAGACGAAGATGTGCCAGGTCTCGTTGAGGAACTTGAAGACCAGGACGGTGCTGAGGAAGGCGCAGATGAAGGCCACGATGAAGCTCGGCCTCCGGCCGAACCGCGCGGCGAACTTGGTGAAGGTCATCATGCCCAGGAAACAGCCGATCTGCTGCATGACCATGGTGATGCCGGTCCAGATCATCCGTTGTCCCGGAATCTGGTCCGCCGGCACATTGTCCGCGCGCATCTGCCGCGTGGTCACGTCGCCGACCAGTTCGGGGCTGAAGACGCCCACGCCCCACAGGCCCACGACGCCGGCGACGCAGAGAAACATGCCGAGGAGGGCGTGTTTGCGCCACGGGGCGGTGCCGAACAGGTTGACATAGGAACCCAGCTGCACGCCGGAGGCGCGGCCCTCATCGCGGGCCTTGATCCACTTGGCCGGTTCCTTCAGCCGGGTTTGAATGAGCACACAAAGCAGGGCGGGCAGGGCCCCGACGATGAACATCCACCGCCATTCGCTGCCCGGCGTGAGTTTGGACACTTGGAGCCAGCCGACCAGGATGGCGAGCAGGCCGGCGCCGATGTTGCCGATCGCGGACATGGCCTGGAAGAGGCCGAGGGCGTGCGGGCGCGGACGATCCGGGATCGAGTCGGCGACCAGCGCCACGGCCAGGCCGAAGACGCCGCCGACGCCGAGGCCGGTGATGAAACGGTAGACCGCAAAATCGACGACGTTGCGCGAGAAGGCCGAAAGCCCGGTGAAGACGGAATACATCAGCACCGTGTACATCAGGGTCTTGGCCCGCCCGATGCGGTCGCCGATCGGCCCGAAGATCAACCCGCCCGTCGCCCAGCCCGCCACGAAGATCGAGGTGGTGTAGCCGCCCCAGGCCTTGAGCGTGTCGGACGACGTGCCCGCCGGCATCAGTTCCGCAATGGCCGGGTTGCGCGCCAGGTTGAAGATCTGCTGGTCGAAGCAGTCCAGGCCCCAGGCCAGCGAGGCGACCGAAAGCACGAACCAATGCTCGCGGTTGAGTTCGCGCCACCAAGGGGCGGCAGTTGAAGGCTCGGGGGAGGGGGTCATTTTTTTTGGGAGGGCAGCCCGTTCCGTATCGGTCCGGGCGCCGGCGCGGCCGGCGGTTTCGTGGCGGATGGCGGCGGGACGCCGGGGTGGGGAACGGGGTGATTTACTGAGGGGGAATGCGGTCTTCCGTCTGACGAAGTCAGGTGGCTTCAGCGCGGCAACGCTCGATCATCTTTACGGTAAAAGCGAAATCCAATCGCCGTCCACCATGATGTTGAGCGGCCGGTCGGGGATGCCGCGTTCGCCGCGGGAAATCATGCCCGCCAGGATCTCGATCGCGACGGAGCCGATCTCCTCCGGCCGCTGGTCCATCCCGCTGCTGGCGCGGGGACTGGGCCAGTCGAGGGTGGCGACGGCCGGTCGCTTGCCGCGGGCGATCGAGGTGAGGGTCTGTTCCAGGAGGGCTCCATCGATTTCCTCCACCAGGATCACGTCGGGTTTCTTCGCGGTGACCCAGGCAGCGAACTTGGGGTCGGCGAGCTTCGGGCCCACCGCTGCCCCAATGAAGGGGGCGACGGGCTCGGTGCCGCCGAATTCATTCTGCCATGTCATGGCGCCCACCCAGCGGTGATGGGAGCGCTCGTCCCAATCCTGGGAAATCGCCAGGCCAATGCGCCGGTAGCCATCGTTGGCCAGCTGCCGGCACGCCCGGATCATGTTATCATAGTGGTTGGGGGTGACGCTGTGGACCCGGGGGGAGGTCACCGAGGAGGTCACGGAGACGACGGAGTAGTGCTCCCACTCAAGCAGCCCGCTGAGGTCGCGCTGCCGGGGCATCGGCATCAGCACCACGCCCTCGACGCCGCGGCTGCGCAGCACGCGCTGGAGCCGGGTGCGGTTGGCGTCGGGCGGGATCTCCATGGTGCTGAAGGCGAAGCCGAGCGACTCGGCCCGTTTTCTCAGGCCGGCCTGCGCGCGCACGGCGAACTCATGCCGGGCTTCGCCGGAGGTGGTGACAGCCTCGACCAAACCGCAGATGTTCGCCTGGCCCCGCGCCGGGGAACTCATGCGGAGGTGCTGCATCAGCTTCGCGATGGTCGGGTCGGGCTGGTAGCCGCGCAGCTTCGCCAGCCGCTGCAGGCGCCGGCGCGTCGCGGCGGAGATCTCCGGACGGTTGCGGAGCGCCAGCGAAAACGTCATCGCGCTGACCCCGGCCTCGGCCGCCAGGGTCCGCAGGGTGGGGCGGCTGGACTTCATTCGGCTTTACCGTAAATTCAGCGAGGTTTTGGCGGCAACGCCGAAGTGTTGCCGCCAGATTCCGCCTCGGGGCACGCCAGCCTCCCGAGATTGCCGGCTGGGTTTCCCTCTGCCGGCAGACGATTCATCCTAGGCTCCACCCATGCCCCGGCGCGACATCGCCACACTGGCTGGGCTATTTGGGGCGCCCAGCCGGGGGGGGGATTTCCCTAGCTTGTGGCAACCGAGGAATCAACCGGCCGCCGCGGCGCGTGCGAATTCCTGGGCACGCGCGGTGATCGCGGCCCAGTCGCCGGCCTTCAGCGCGGCGGGCGAGACGAGGGCGCTGCCGGCGGCGGTGGCGAAGGCGCCGGCCTTGAGGAAGGTGCCGACGGTTTCCGGGGTGACGCCGCCCGTGGGCAGCAGTTCGATTTTCGGGAACGGGCCCTTGAGCGACTTGATGTAGGCGGGACCGAAGAACTCGGCGGGAAAAATCTTCACGACGTCGGCGCCACATTCCCAGGCGGTGACCACCTCGGTCGGGGTGAGGGCCCCGCACAGCACCGGGACATCCAGCGAGCGGGCGGCCTCGACGACGGCGGGGCGCACGGCGGGCGTGACGATGAATTTGGCGCCGGCGGCGATGCCGGCGCGGGCGGTTTCCGCGTCGAGCACCGTGCCGAGACCCAGCAGGACACCGGGCAGCTCGCGGGCGGCGCGGGCGACGAGCTCGATGGCGCCGGGCGTGGTCATGGTGAGCTCAATGAGATTGAGGCCGCCGGCCTGCAGGGCGCGGCCGCACTCGATCAGGCCGTCGGGCGATTCGGCGCGGATGAGCGCGATGACCCGGCCTTCGCGGATGGATTGAAGGGTGGTGGAGCGTGACATGTTCAGGAATGGCCGCCGTGGCCGAGCGAGGCGGAGAGTTCCGTGGCGGCCGCCTGCACGTGGGCGGCCATTTCCGGGATGCGCTCCTTGGTGAAGCGGATGGTGGCGGCGGTGATGCCGATGGCGGCGACCACGGTGCCGGTGGAGGAAAAGACCGGCGCGGCGAGGCAGCGCACGCCGGGTGCAAACTCCTCGTCGTCGAGGCTGAAACCGCGCTGCCGGGTCAGCACCGCCTCGCGGCGGAGCTCGGCCAGCGTCACGAGCGTGCGGGGCGTGTGCCGGTCGAGTGTCTGGCGTGCGGTGACGCCCGGGAGCGTTCCCCCGTGGAGCCAGGTGAGGAAGACCTTGCCGGTGGACGAGCAGTTGAGTGCAGCGAGGAAACCCGGGCGCGAGGCGGCGCGGAGCGGGTGGGGGCTGTCCTGGACGGCAACGATCAGCGAGCGGTCGTCGCAGGGGATGGCGAGGTGCGAGGTCTCGTCGGTCCGCGCGGTGAGTCCGGCGAGGACCGGGAGGGCGGCGCTGCGGATTTCGGTGCCGGCGAGCGAGGCGTTGCCGAGCTGGATGACAACCGGCCCCAGCTCGTACTGGCCCCCTTGCTTCCGTACCAGGCCCTCGAGGGTGAGGGTCGCCATGATACGCAGCGTCGTGGTGACCGGGATGCCGAGCTCGCGCGCGAGGTCGGCGGCCTTGTGGCCGCCGGGCGTGCGCCCGAGCTGTTTCAGGATGCGGCAGGCGTTGCGCAGATTGGGAATGACGTAGCGCTCGGACGGGTCGACCGGGGCTGGTTTCGGGGCGGGGAAGGAGCGGGCGGGCACGGGAAGGAAGTTGGGATTGCTGCGAGGAAAAGGGAACGGGGCGCGGCGCGCGAAGAAAAGTTTTCGCTTGCCACGGGAAATGACGAATTCAAATATGAATAACAAGTTCATTAGTGAAATACCCCTGTTTCTCTCAATTTTCCCGGTTCGGGCGTCACCCCCCTTGCGCCCGGCTCCGCCAGTTTTCTGTCCAACCCTGATCCCAACCCAACCCACACCTCGTCATGGAAAACCATTCCACTCGTCGGCAGCGACTGACTGCATTCTCGCAGCGGTCCCTTGTTCCCGTCCTTGGCGGCCGATTGTTCGGCCGTTTGCTTAGCACCGTCGTCGCCTTGGTTGCCTTGGCTTTGCCCGCGGTGGGCGTAGCGCAGTCAGCCTCCACGGGGACAGTCACAGGTCAGGTCTCCAACAAGGCGACCGGCCAGTACCTGCTGAACGCCGAGGTCACGATCGTCGGCACGGACAAGGCGACCGTCACCACCCAGGGTGGCCGTTTTTCCTTTGAGGGGGTTCCCGCCGGCGCGGTGAAGGTGGCGGTCAAGTACACCGGTCTCGATCCGACGGAGCAGACCGTGACCGTGGCGGCCGGCCAGACGGCCACGGCGGATTTCCCCATGACCTCGGCGCAATACGCCGACGTGGTCAGGCTCGATGCCTTTGAAGTGTCCTCGGCACGCGAGGGCAACGCCAAGGCCATCGTCGACCAGAAGCAGGCCAGCAACATCCAGACTTCCATCGCCGCCGACGCTTTCGGCACGGTCTCGGAGGACAATGTGGGCGAGTTTCTGAAGTACATGTCGGGTCTCTCGATCGACTACAACGAGAACGATGCCCGGCAGGTGCGGGTCCGCGGTCTCTCGGCCAAGTACGCGAACGTCACAATCGACGGCAATCCCGTCGCCTCGGCGGACTTCGGCATCGCCACTGGCCGCACCTTCCAGTTCGAGCAGGTTTCGCTCTCCACGATCGACACGATCGACCTGAACAAGACCCCGCTGGCCGACCAGTCGGCCGACAGCCTCGCGGGCACGATCAACGTGAAGAGCAAGAGCGCCTTCAACCAGGTGGGCCGCCGTATCCGCTACAGCGCCAATGCCACGGTCAACGAGTACGCCAAGAAACTCGGCAAGACGATGGGCTGGGACAACCGCGAGCGCCGCAAGGCCCTCCTCGGCGGGAACGTCGAGTTCTCCGACACCTTCATGGGCGGCAAGCTGGGCCTGGTCGTCGGGGTCAACCACACGGGCACCTACGTCGAGCAGAAGATCATCGCCAACCTCGCGCGCACCTTCGACACCAACGCGGCCAACAACGAGACCGAGATTCCCCAGGTCACCCAGGTCAACTGGCAGGATGGCCTCAAGCCCACGTTCCGTGACGCGGTGCTGATCAATCTCGATTACCGCCTCCGGCCCGAGATGGTCCTCTCCCTCCGCACCAGCTACAACTTCTACGACGCGCCCTTCCACAACCGCAACTGGACCCTCAACGCCGCGACCGGCGCCAGCCAGGTGGATCCGAATCCCGGCGCCATGACGGCGACCTCCTCCAGCGCCACCGACACGGGCAACACCGCGGTGATCGCCGGCACGAACTTCCGCAAGTACGGCGCCACGTTCAACGTGAATCCCGCCCTCAACTGGCAGGTGAACCGGAACCTGAACCTCGATGCCTCGCTCGCCTACTCGCGGTCCTACCAGTGGTATGACTCCGACGCCGAGGGCTTCTTCAATATCGTCAGCGTCCGCATGCGGGGCGTCAGCTGGGGTTACACCAGCACCCTGCGCAAACCGAACCTCCAGCTCCTCCAGGGCAAGGGCACGTTCAACGATACCCGGAGCTTCTTCGACCTGTCGAAGTACGACGACAGTGCCACCGCCCAGATCGCCGACCGCAACGCCAAGGACCAGTCCTACTCGGGCCGCGTCGACCTGACGATGAAGCTGCCGTCCCTCCCCGTGGAGACGGTGCTCAAGTTCGGCGTCAACAGCCGCATGCTCGTGAAGGACATCTCCAATCACCAGTATGTCTGGTCGATGAATGTGAATCCCGCGGCCGGCGGCATCGATCTCACCCAGTACCGCGATCCCTACACGCCCCGGCCGGCCAAGCGCGAGACCCTCACCGACGTCAACGGCGTGGTTGGCGCCCCGCCTTCGCTGGACAAGTGGCGGCTCTATGACCTCTTCACGAGCGGCAACACCAGCCGCTATACGGTGACGCCCACCGGCACGCAACCCTTCACGCTCAGCGCGGCCCAGGCGGCGACCAACTTCCGCTTCGATCTCCAGAACATGTGGGACCTGGAGGAGACCATCAACGCCGCCTACGTGATGGCGACCGTGCGTCCGGCCAAGCAACTCCACGTGGTGGCCGGCCTGCGCTACGAAAGCACCGACACCAAGGGCAGGGCCTTCGACGACATCGGCGGACCGGCGGCCGTCGCCGCCTCCGGCACGACCGACACGAACAACCTCGGCTACATCGCCGCCCGCTATGGCAGCCGCCGGAACAAGACGCAGTCCTACAACGACCTCTTCCCCTCGATGCAGCTGCGCTTTGCCCCCCGGGAAAACCTCGTGGCGCGCCTCGGCTACTACCGGTCGATCCTGCGGCCCGACGTCCAGAACATCTCGCGCAGCCTCGTGATCAACGACACCTCGACGCTCCTGACGACGGCCAACCCCAACCTGAAGCCGGAATATGCCAACAACCTCGACGCCCGGCTCGAGTACTACTTCGAGCCCGTGGGCGTGTTCTCGGCCGGCATCTTTACCAAGAAGATCCAGGACATCCAGTACACGACGACGACCGACTTCACCCTGACCAACGTGCCGCAGGACATCCTGGACCTCGGCTACACCCCGGCCGCGCTCGTGGCTTCCAGCGCCCAGTTCAGCCGGATCGACAACGGGCCTTCCACCACGCTCTGGGGCTACGAGTTTGACTACAGCCAGCAGCTGTCGTTCCTGCGCGGCGTGTTCGGCGGCCTAGGGGTGTTTGCCAACTACAGCTACACGCAGATGGCCGAGGAGAAATACTTCACCGGTGCCAGCGGCGTCACGAAGGAGACCTTCAACGTTGGCCTCAACCTCCGGGCCCGGGCATTCGAGGGCCAGGTGAAGTTTAACTGGGTGGGCGACCGCCTGCTCGCCGCGCCGGGCTACACCTCCAACCCCACCACCGGCGCCTGGCAGGTCGGCACGGGATCCAACGCGGGCCGCCTCGACTACGAGGCCAAGCGCCTGCAGATCGACATCAATGCCGACTACAAGTTCAGCCCCCGCGCCACGCTGTTCCTCAATATCGCCAACCTGACGGGCGCGCCGTCCGTCCGCTATGGGTCCGTCCCGGTCAACCTCATCCGCCACGGCGGCTACGGAGCGAAGTACACCCTCGGGGTGAAGGGTTCGTTCTAAACGGGCATTCCCATTGCAGGCCTCACGCTGCCCGGGGCCGAATCCGCCCCGGGCAGCTTTATCGTATAACTAGGATTCTCTTTCCGTCCGTCCCATCTTCCTGAATCCTCGGGCTTACCGCATGCATATTCACGAAACCAACCACCCGCGGAATGCCTCGACGCTCCACCCGGAGCAGCTCCGCGCGGAATTTCTGGTCTCCGGCCTGTTCGCGCCGGGTGCAGCCTCCTTCCGCTACTGGGAGACGGACCGCACCATCTTGGGCGGCATCGTGCCGGTCGGTGCGCCCATCGTGCTGCCCAATCCCGCGGAGGTCCGCAGCGCCTTCTTCCTGGAGCGGCGCGAGGCCGGCGTGATCAATCTCGGCGGCCCGGGCCGGATCACGGTGGACGGCGCCGTGCAGGCGATGGAGCCGTTCGACGCGCTCTATCTCGGGCGCGGGATCAAGGCGGTGACATTCGCCTCCAACTCGGCCGAGCAGCCGGCGCGCTATTACTTCCTGTCCTATCCCGCCCACGCCGTGCATCCGCTCCGGCATGTCGCCTTCAAGGATGCCAAGTGCGACCGGCTCGGCACCCGCGAGGGCGCCAACGAGCGCACGCTCTGCAAACTGATCCATCCCGGCGCGTTTCCCACCTGCCAGCTCGTGATGGGTCTCACCCGCCTCGAGCCCGGCAGCGTCTGGAACACGATGCCGACGCACACCCATCTCCGTCGCTCGGAAGTGTACTGCTATTTCAACCTGCCGCCCGACGCGGCGGTGTTTCATTTCATGGGCCAGCCCGATGCCACCCGCCACCTCGTGGTGCGCGATCTCGAGGCCGTGCTGTCGCCGCCTTGGTCGGTGCATTCCGGCGTGGGCACGGCCAGCTATGGTTTCGTCTGGGGCATGGGCGGCGAGAATCAGGATTTCGCCGACATCGACCCGGTGGATCCGCGCCGGATTCGCTGAGGCCATGGCGTCTGTCCTCGACAGCTTCCGTCTCGACGGCCGCACCGCGATCATCACCGGCGCCTCCCGCGGGCTCGGGGCCGCCATGGCGGCGGCGCTGGCCGAGGCCGGGGCCGACGTCGTGCTGGTCTCGCGCACCCGGAACGCGGCGCTGGAGAAGTCCATCGCCGCCTTGGGTCGGCGCGTGCTTGGCGTCGAGGCTGACCTCGGCCAGCCCGCCGCCGCCGCGGAGATCATGGGGCAGGCACGCGCCGCCTTCGGCCGGGCCGACATCTTGGTCAACAACGCGGGCATCATCCGGCGCGCCCCGTTCCTCGAGTTTACCACGGCCGACTGGAACGACGTCATGGACGTCAACCTCGGCGGCGCCTTCCGGCTCGGGCAGGCCTTCGCGGCCGCGCTCGTCGCGGACCAGGCCCGGGGCAGCATCATCAACGTGGCCTCGCTGCTTTCCTTCCAGGGCGGCATCCGCGTGGCCTCGTATACCGCCGCCAAGAGCGCGCTCCTCGGTCTCACGCGCCTGATGGCCAACGAGCTCGCGGGGCGGGGGATCAAGGTCAACGCGCTCGTCCCCGGCTACATGGCCACGGACAACACGGAGGCGCTCCGCGCCGACCCCGTGCGCTCCGCCGAGATTCTCGGCCGCATCCCGGCCGGTCGCTGGGGCACGCCCGACGACCTCAAGGCCGCGGTTGTCTTTCTCGCCTCTCCGGCTTCCGATTACATGCACGGCTCCACCCTGGCCGTGGATGGAGGCTGGCTCGCCCGCTGAACCCCGCTGTTACCCCATGAAAGCCCTTGCCGTTTTAGGTCACTCGTTGCTCAAACCGGTAGGGCGCGGACTCCGCTCCGCGCCGGAGCCAACCGGTGGGCCCGGCGGCGCGCGGAGTCGCCGCCCTACCGCTTCGGGGCTGCGCGTCCTGTTCTCCTTCGTTCTTTTCGCAACGGTTCCATTGCGCGCCGCAGAGATGCCGCGCACCTTCAATGGCGCCACGCCTCTTGAGTGGTCCGAGCGCCTCGCCCAGTCCGAGATGAAGCGCCTCGGCAACGCACTTGAGGCCGGCGGCACGCCCACGTCCCGCTGGGACTACGCGCCGAGCGTTTTCGCGTTGTCGCTCGTCCGGCTCGGCGAGGTGCAGAAGAACGACACCACCATCCAGTACGGCACCCGCGCCGCGGCGTCGCATGTGAACGCCGACGGCACGATCCGTTCAGGCTTCACCCTCTCCGAGTACAATATCGACAGCATCACCCCGGGCAAGGTCTTGCTCGCCGCGCTCGACCGCGGCGTCCAGAGCGAGTCCTACGTGAAGGCCCTGCAGGCGCTCCGCGGCCAGATGGCCACGCAGCCGCGCACGAGTGACGGCGGTTTCTGGCACAAGCAGAGGTACCCGAACCAAATGTGGCTCGACGGCCTGTACATGGCGTCGCCCTTCCTTGCCCAGTATGCGGTCCGGTTCAAGGAGCCGGCCCTCCTCGACGACGTCGCCAAGCAGGTCCTGCTCATGGACCGTCACTCCTATGTTCCGGCGGCCGGGCTCCACAAGCACGCCTGGGATGAGGCCCGCGTCCAGACCTGGGCCGACAAGCAGACCGGCCTTTCGCCGAACTTCTGGACCCGCTCGATCGGCTGGTACGGCATGGCGCTCGTCGACGTGCTCGACTTCATGCCGGTGACGCACCCCGAGATCGACGGGATCGTCGGCGCGCTCCGCCATGTGGCCGACGGCGCCGTGAAATGGCAGGACGAGGCCTCGGGCGCCTGGTGGCAGGTCACCGACCAGGGCAGCCGCACCGGCAACTACCTCGAGGCCTCGGGTTCCTCCATGCTGGTCTACACCCTGGCGAAGGCCGTGAACCAGGGCTACCTCCCGCGTGACAAGTATCTCCCAGCGATCCTGAAGGGCTACGATGGCCTCGTGAAGGAGTTCATCCGCACCAATCCCGACGGCACGATCCGCCTGACGAAGGTCTGCTCGGTCGCGGGGCTCGGCTACACGAATTCCGCGGGAAAGCCGCGCGACGGCACCTTCGAATACTACATCAGCGAGCCGATCGTGGACAACGACCCGAAGGGCACCGGCCCGTTCATCCTCGCCGGCCTGGAAGTCTCCAAGCTGCTCGCCCGCGGCTCCGTGGTCATCAACCCGGTGGTCACGGGCTGGGAATCGCTCCCGGCCATCCTCGCCCGGATCAAGGCCCCCGAATTTCCCGCGCGCGATTTCGCCATCACGTCGTACGGCGCGCGTGCCGGCGCCGATGCCACCGCCGCGATCCGCGACGCCATCTCGGCCGCCAGTGCCGCCGGCGGCGGACGTGTCGTCATCCCGGCCGGCGAATGGCTGACCGGTGCCATCCATCTCAAGAGCAACGTCAACCTCCACGTCAGTCGCGGCGCCACGCTCAAGTTCTCCACCAACCCGAAGGACTACCCGATCGTCCTGACGCGCTGGGAGGGGGTCGAGTGCATGAACTATTCGTCGCTGATCTACGCCCATGGACAGCGCAACATCGCCGTCACCGGCGAGGGCACGCTCGACGGCCAGGCCGCGATAGAGAACTGGTGGGCGTGGAAGGCCGGCACGATGAGCCAGGTGACACTCCAGACGCCGGGCCGCAACCGCCTGATCGACCTCGGCGAGCGCAACGTGCCCGTGGCCGAGCGTGTGCTGGGTGAGGGGGCCTACCTCCGGCCGAACTTTGTCCAGACCTACAGCTGCGAAAACGTCCTCATCGAGGGCGTCACCATTCTCCGTTCCCCGATGTGGGTGTTGCACCCCGTCCTCTCCAAGAACGTCACGATCCGCGGCGTGAAAATCAATTCCCACGGCATCAACAACGACGGCTGCAACCCGGAGTCATCCACGGACGTGCTGATCGAGGACTGCGTCTTCGACACGGGCGACGACTGCATCGCGATCAAGTCGGGCCGCAACGGCGACGGGCGCCGGGTCAACGTGCCGACTGAGAACGTTGTGATCCGCAACTGCGTGATGAAGGACGGGCACGGCGGGGTCGTCCTGGGCAGCGAGTGCACCGGCGGGATCCGCAATGTCTTTGTCGAGAACTGCACGATGGACAGTCCCAACCTCGACCGCGCCCTCCGTTTCAAGAATAACGCCACCCGCGGCGGCATCCTGGAAAACGTCTTCATGCGCAACGTGACGATCGGCCGGGTGGCCGAGGCGGTGCTGACCATCGACTTGCTCTACGAGGAGGGCGCCAGCGGCGGCTTCAAGCCGGTCGTGCGCAATGTGCGGATGGACAACATCACCAGCAGCGGGAGCCCCCGCGTGATGTATATCCGCGGCTTCGCGGGTGCGGTCGTCGAGGACGTCCGCATCAGCAACTCCACGTTTGAGGGCGTCACCGAGACCGAGGTGGTCTCGCACGCCGGCGCCATCTCCCTGCAGAACGTTACCATCACCCCGGCCCGGGCTTCGCGCCCTGCGAACACCGTGCCCGCCCCGAAAACCCCATGACCCCACCCACCGCCCCCGTTCCCACGCCGCCGTTCCGGCAGGCGCACACCCGCTGGATCATCTGCGGCCTGCTCCTCGCCGCCGCGACGATCAACTATGTCGACCGCCAGGTCATCGGCATTCTCAAGCCGACCCTGACCGCCAACTTCGGCTGGAACGATGAGCGGATCTATTCCTCGATCATCTTCAGCTTCTCGCTGGCCTACGCGATCGGCTTCATTTTCGCGGGGCGCTTCATCGACTGGATCGGGCCCAGGCGCGGGTTCGCCATCTCGGTCGGCTTGTGGAGCATCGCCGCCTGCGCGCATGGCGCGGCCGACCTGTTTCCGAACCTGAGCGTACCGATGCTCTACCTGAGTTCCACGCCCGGCTCGGCTGGCTTCTCGCTCGTGAGCCTTACCGGCGCCGCAGCCGGGTTCGCCGTCGCCCGGTTTGCCCTCGGGCTCGGCGAGGCGGGCGCATTTCCCGCCTCGATCAAGACCATCGCCGAGTGGTTTCCCAAGAAGGAGCGCGCGCTCGCCACCGGCATATTCAATTCCGGCACCAACGTCGGTGCGATGGTCACCCCGCTCGTCGTGCCGTGGATCCTCTTTCACTGGGGCTGGCAGTGGGCCTTCATCGGCACCGGTGCGCTTGGCTTCTTCTGGTCGGCTTGGTGGCTCTTCTCCTACCGGCCGGTCGACGAGCACCCACGGCTGTCGCCCGGTGAGTTGGCCTACATCCGCAGCGACCCGGTCGACCCGGTGGTCCGCGTCAAGTGGGCCTCCCTGCTCGGTCACCGGCAGACCTGGGCCTTTGCCCTCGGCAAACTCCTGACCGACCCGGTCTGGTGGCTGTACCTCTACTGGGTGCCGGATTTCCTCAGCAAGAATTTCGGGATCAAGGTCACGGTCTCGGAAATGGGACTGCCTCTGATCATCATCTACCTCGTGGCCGATATCGGCAGCGTCGGCGGCGGCTGGCTGTCGTCCCGCCTGCTCAAGAACGGCTGGACGCCCAATGCCGCGCGCAAGACCGCGATGCTGGTCTGCGCGCTGCTGGTCGTGCCCGTCATGTTCGCCTCGAAGGCCCCGAACCAGTGGGTCGCCATCGCGATCATCGCGCTGGCGGCCGCGGCGCACCAGGGCTGGTCGGCTAACCTTTTCACCCTGACCTCGGACATGTTCCCGAAGCAGGCGGTCGGCTCGGTGGTCGGCATCGGCGGCACCGCCGGCGCGATCGGCGGCATGTTCAACGCGCTGCTCGTCGGCGCGCTGCTACAGGCGACGGGCAGCTACCTGCTGATCTTCATCATCGCCGGCTCGATGTACCTGCTGGCGCTCCTGATCATCCACCTGCTGGTCCCGAAGCTCGAAACGGCCCGCATCGACGTCACGTAAGCCATGGTCCGGATCCACGCCTTCCTCATCCTGGCCCTGCTGGCGGTCGCGGCCCGCGCCGTTGCCGCCGCGGCACCGGGCCGCGTGGGCTGGGCGGACGTCAACCGCCAGCCGGCGGCGTGGTATGCGATGCCGGAAGCGCAGGTGATCGCGGACAGCATCGTGCAGTACCAGACACCGTCCGGTGGCTGGCCGAAGAACCGCGACATGACCCAGCCGCCCGACGCGGCCTTCCTCGCCGACCCCGAGGTGGACCACCGGGCGGCTAATATCGACAACGGTGCCACCACGATCCAACTCGCCTTCCTCGGCCGGGTGATCACGTCGACCGATACCACGCGCTACGGCCCGGCCTTCGCCAAGGGCTTCGATTACCTGCTCGCCGCGCAGTACCCGAGCGGGGGATGGCCGCAGTATTATCCGGCGCGCGCGGGCTACTACACGCACATCACATTTAACGACGACGCCATGGTCCGCGCGATGACGGTGCTCCGGGATGCGGCCGACGGGAAGGAACCGTACGCCTTCGTCGACGCCGCGCGCCGCACGAAGGCCCGGGCGGCGCTCGACCGGGCGGTCGCCTGCATCCTGCGCTGCCAGGTGACCGTTGCCGGCGTGAAGACCGCTTGGTGCGCGCAGCACGACGAGGTCACGTTCGCTCCCGCCAAGGCCCGCGCCTATGAGCATCCCTCGCTTTCCGGTAACGAGAGCGTGGGTCTCACGCGTTACCTCATGAGCATCGACCGCCCTGGTCCCGAGGTCATTGCCGCGGTCACCGCGGCCGTGGCTTGGATGGAGAAAACCCGGCTGACCGGTTTCCGCTACGAGGAGGTGCCCGATGCCACGGTCCCGGGCGGGAAGAACCGCGTGGTGATTCCCGATCCCGCCGGCGGGCCGCTCTGGGCGCGCTTCTACGAGCCCGGCACCAACCGCCCGATCTTCTCGGGGCGCGATTCGATCATCCGCTACGCCGTGTCGGAGATCGAGCCGGAGCGCCGCAATGGCTACTCTTGGTATGGCACCTGGCCGCGCCAGCTCCTCGAGAAGGAGTATCCCGCCTGGAAACAGCAATGGGCCCCGGCGCGCTGACCGGCACCCGCGCTGAATAAAAACGATTTCCCCTTGGTTCCCCCGGACCACTGACCAACCTTTCACCATGGATTATCTCGAATCACTTTTTGGCCTCAAGGGCCGCGTCGCTGTCGTCACCGGCGGCACCGGCGAGCTGTGCGGCGCCATGGCCGAGGGTATGGCCGGCGCGGGCGCCGAGGTCGTGCTCGTCGGTCGCGACAAGGACAAGGCGGCCGTGCGCCTGGAGCGCATCGCCAAGGCCGGCGGCAAGGCCTGGTTCCACGCGGCCGAGGCCTCGAGCAAGGTCGAGCTGGAGCGGCTGCGCGATGCCGTCGTCGCCCGCTCCGGCCGAATCGACATCGTCGTGAACGGCGCCGGGGTGAACTCGCCCACGCCGTTTTTCGACATTACCGAGGAGGAGTTCGAGCGCATCGTCCGCGTGAACTTCAAGGGCGTCTTCCTCGGGTGCCAGGTCTTCGGCAAGTACCTCGTTGAGCGCGGGCAGGGCGGCTCGATCATCAACCTCGGCTCGATGGCGGCCCTGACCCCGCTCTCGCGCGTCTTCACCTACTCGGCGACGAAGGCCGCGGTGCACAACCTCTCGCTCAACCTCGCGCGCGAGTGGGCTCCGGCCAAGGTGCGTGTCAATGTCCTCGTGCCCGGCTTTTTCCCCGCGGCGCAGAACCGCGCGGTGCTCACGCCGGAGCGCGTGGCCAGCATCATGGGCCACACCCCGATGAAACGCTTCGGCGAGCCCGCCGAGCTGATCGGCGCGACCCTCTTGCTCGCGGGTGGCGCGGGTTCCTTCATCACCGGGGCGGAGCTCGTCGTCGACGGCGGCTATCACGCCATGAGCATTTGATCGCCGTGGAACGAGCCATCAACGCGTTCCTCCTCCGGCACGACTTGCGCATCGCGCGGAACCCGTGCGTGAGCGCGGACTTCTGCCTCGACTGGCCGGAGCAGCGCACACGCCTCGACCGGCTCCATGTCTGGCCCAAGAGCGGCTTTCGGACCGAGGCCGGCGGCTGGATGCTGGCGGAGGATCTGGCCTCGGGCGACTGTGTCTGGCTGCTCGACGCCAGCGGCCTCGAGGCCGGCCAGACGCTCTCGCACGGTGTGGTCCGCATGGCCGGAGGCTGGGGTTTCCCCGCGACGTGGGAAAACCTGCTCCGTCTGAAGAACCTTATCCAGGAGCACGACCCCGAGAGCACGATCTTCCCGACGGCCGGCGGCAACCTTGGCCGCAGTACGCTGGGTGTCGGCGCGCGCTTCACCACGCTGCACTGGCCGGCGGTGGAGTGGGCGATGAGTGCGCTCGAGCTCGGTGTGACCGCGAACCAGAACAGCATACCGCGCGAGCTGGTGTACGACACCGACGTGATGCTGGCCGGCAAGCTCGACCGCGTGCCGTTTCCCTTCATCGGTACGAGCGTGCCGGAGGGCCACCAGGGCCAGAGCGTCGAGGGCATGAGCCACGGCAGCGTGCTGTCGAAGGTCCGGACCGGCTTCCACCGGCGGCGCATCGCCTGGAGCTTCAATGCCGACCACCAGCCGATCGGCGGGGCGTTTGATGTGCGCGAGGACGATCTCGTCCGCGGCTGTCTGCTCGCCAGCTACATCACCTTCGACCTTTCGCCCGAACTCGCGCTCAACCGCCCCGCGGCGGCCGCGGACCTCGATGCCGCGATCGTGGCGAAGGTCCGGGCGCGCGTGACCGCAGCCGGTTTCCCGGCCAAGGATGCCGAGTTCGATGCGCTCCTGCGCTCGGTCTGGCCGGCGATGATCAAGATGCAGCGCCGCGATGCGAAGTACCGGGCCGCCCGGGCGGCGGCCTTCACCACCGAGCTCGGCCGGACCTCCCTGCGCGAACTTTCGATCGACGAGCTGCCGGGCCTCACGACCCAGGCCACGACGGCCGTCATGCTCGCGCTGGCCGAGGAGCTGGGCATGCCGGTTAACTTCGTCGCCCCCGCCTTCGGCTTCCAGAAGAACACGCCGTACCCCGACAACGCCGCGCTGCGCACGCTGATCGACGCGCAGTGGGCGGTCTGCCGCGCGTTCGGCGCCAGCCTCGGCTTCCACTCGGGCTCGGGCAAGTCGGCCGAGAATTACCGCGTGATGGGGGAGGTCACGGGCGGCCGCCTCGAGATCAAGACCAGCGGCCGATACACCTACGAGATGGGTGTCGCCTTGGCCCGCGCGAAGGACAAGCGCGACCAGGCGCTGTGGGGCGATTGGTACCGTTTCACCATCGAGATGGCCGTGGCCGGCGCGTTCGCGGCCGACGCCACCGAACAGACCATGGCTCGCCGCTTCATCACCACGGCGCTGGAGTCCGTCGGCAAATCGCTCGACGTGTTTGCGTCCGCCGACACCTGCCGCGCGGCGCTCGACGCCCTGCCGCCGTCGCCGGACCACATGTTTTTCTTCGAGTACAATTTCCTCTACGTGCTCGCGGCCGGTGGGCGCGCCGACAAGGCGGCCCTCGGCGACCATACGCCCGACGGCTACCGGCAACGCGAACGCTTCTACGCGATCAGCCCCGAGACCCGCTTGCTCTACTCCCGCGGCGTGGCCGCCTACCTGGTCTTCCTCGCCGAGCAAACTGGCCTCGTGCCCGCGCCGCGTTGCGCGGCGGCCAGCAAGCTGCTGGCGAGGTATGAGACGCTTGAGGCCATGATCAACGACATCAGCCGGTAGCGCTCCTCCTCTTTCACTTTCACTCTCACTTTCTGATGCCCCCGTTCATCCACGACAATTTTCTGCTCCATACCGCGGCCGCGCGGGATCTCTACCACGGCTTCGCCGCGGGTGAGCCGATCTACGACTACCACTGCCACCTGCCGCCGGCGCTGATCGCGGACAACCACCGCTTCGGCGACCTCTTCGAGATCTGGCTGGGCGGCGACCACTACAAGTGGCGGGCGATGCGGACCAACGGCGTGGCCGAGCGCCTGTGCACGGGCGACGCGAGCCCGCGGGAGAAGTTCAACGCCTGGTGCGCGACCGTGCCGCAGACCCTGCGCAATCCGCTCTACCACTGGTCGCACCTCGAGCTGAAGCGCTACTTTGGAATCGACCTCGCAATCGGGCCTTCGACGGCCGACGCCATCTGGCATCAGGCGGGGGAGCGGCTTTCGAGCCTGCGCGTGCACGACATCCTTGCCGCCAACCGCGTGGCCGTGATCTGCACGACCGACGACCCGGCCGATTCGCTGGAGACGCACCAGCGCATTCGGAAGTCGGGCATCAAGACGCGCGTTTACCCGACGTTCCGCCCGGACAAGGCGATGGCGGTGGGCGACGCGGCGGGATTCAACGCCTGGCTCGCCCGCCTCGGGTCCGCGGCCGGTATGACGATCCGTAGCATTGACGACCTGCTGGCGGCCCTGAAGAAGCGCCACGACGACTTCCATGCCATCGGCTGCCGCTTGTCGGACCACGGCCTGGAGTCCGCGCTGAGCGAGCCCTGCACGCCGGGACAGGCCGCGGCCATTTTTGACGCGGTGCGCGCCGGCCGGAATGCGACCGCCGCCGAGACGACGCTCTTCGGTTCCTTCCTCATGCTGGAGTTCGGCCGGTGGGACGCCCGCCGGGGCTGGACCAAGCAACTCCATCTTGGCGCGATGCGGAACAACAACAGCCGCCTGCTGCGCACGCTGGGACCCGACACCGGCTTCGACTCGATCGGCGACTTCCCGCAGGCCCGGGCGCTGGGGCGCTACCTCGACGCGCTCGATGCGACGGGCGAGCTGCCTAAGACCGTCCTCTACAATCTCAACCCAGCCGACAACTACGCCTTCGCGACGATGCTCGGGAACTTCCAGGACGGCAGCATCGCGGGGAAAATCCAACTTGGCAGCGGCTGGTGGTTCCTCGACCAGAAGGAGGCGATGGAGTGGCAGCTCAACGCGCTCTCCAACCTCGGGCTCCTCAGCCGCTTCGTCGGCATGCTCACCGACTCGCGCAGCTTCCTCAGCTACACCCGCCACGAGTACTTCCGACGCATCCTCTGCAACCTCCTCGGCGCCGAGATGGAGCGAGGCGAGATCCCGAACGACCGCGAGCTCGTTGGTGGCATGGTACGGAACATCTGTTTTGCCAATGCGCGGGAGTACTTCGGGCTGGAGCTCGATCCGACGTTTGGCCGGAGTTGAGTCAGGGGTCGGGCGGATAGGGCATGCCCGCCGGGATTAAGATCATCACGGCTGACTGACCGAGTCCGCCCAACCGCTTAGGTATTAAACCTGAACAGCGCCACATCCCCATCAGCGAAGACGTATTCCTTGCCCTCGAGCCGGTACTTCCCAGCTTCGCGCGCGGCGGCGACGCTGCCGAGGCGGGTGAGGTCGGCGTAGGAGACGATCTCGGCCTTGATGAAGCCCTTCTCGAAGTCGGTGTGGATCACGCCGGCGGCCTGCGGGGCTTTCCAGCCCTGCTTGATGGTCCAGCAGCGGACCTCCTTTTCGCCGGCGGTGAAATAGGTCTGCAGGCCGAGCAGGGTGTAGGTGCCCTTGATGAGGGCGGACACGCCGGAGTCATCGACGCCGAGGTCCTTGAGGAAGGCCTTGGCCTCCTCGGGGGGAAGGTCGATCAGCTCGGACTCGATCTTGGCGCTGATCGGCACATAGGCGGCGTCGTGGTGGGTGCGGACGAATTCCGCAACCTGCTTCACGAACGGATTCTCCTCGGCATTGGCGAGGTCGGACTCAGCGACGTTACAGGCGAAGAGCACCGGCTTGGCGGTGAGGAGTTGGAAGAGCTTCATCAGCGCCTTCTCCTCGTCGGTGGCGCCGGGGAGGGTGTTGGCGGTCTTGCCGGAATTCAGGTGGGGCGTGAGCTTCTCCAGGAGCGCCATCTCGATGAGCCCCTCCTTGTCGCCGGAGCGGGCTTTCTTCTGGGTCTTGTCGATGCGCTTGGTGACGGCGTCCATGTCGGCCAGGACGAGCTCGGTGGTGATCACCTCGATGTCGCGGATCGGGTCGACCCCGCCCATGGTGTGGATAATGTCGTTGTCCACGAAGCAGCGGACGACCTGCACGATGGCGTCGACCTCGCGGATGGTGGCGAGGAATTGGTTGCCGAGGCCCTCGCCCTTGCTGGCCCCGGCGACAAGGCCGGCGATGTCGACGAATTCGATCGCGGCCGGGACCACCACGTTGGTCTTGGCAATGGCCTTGAGCACATACGCGCGCTCGTCGGGCACCACCACGACGCCGACGTTCGGATCGATGGTGCAGAACGGATAGTTGGCCGCCTCCGCCTTGCGGGAGCGGGTGAGGGCGTTGAAGAGGGTGGACTTGCCCACGTTGGGCAGACCGACGATTCCGGCTTTGAGCATGAGAGAGAACAGGGAGGAGTCGGAGGGGGGGAAGGTCCAGATTGTTTTTGCCACAGAGACGCAGAGACACAGAGTCCGGATAAGAGGTTTTTTCAGTCCGGCTTAGGAAGCCCCAAGCATCGGAACTCGGTGGCTCGGTGCTTCTGCGGCAGAAATCCTGTTTGATCCGTGAAATCCGTGGTTAAAACGGCCCGGATTCCGGCTAAAATCAGCCCTTGACCGAGGAAAATCATGGCATATCCCTGACGCCTTTCTTAGCAGCCAAACCACCCGCCATGAGAGACGACTACATCAAGGAAGCCCAGAAGGTCATTCCCGATCCCAACGTGCTGATCAACGTGGTCTCGCGCCGCGTCAAGCAGCTCCGCCGCGGCAACCGCGCGCTGGTCGAGTCGCTCGAGAAGCTGTCCGCCGAGGACCTCGCCCTGCGCGAGATCATCGAGGGCAAGATCAGCTACGACCTGAGCGAGGTCTGAGTTCCGGGGCCGCCACGCGGCGGCCCGGTCCAGTGTCGGCTGGCTCCGTGGGGTCCTCCCGGGATGGGACGTTTTCGCTGTAGCTGGCCTCGGTGAGGCCGGCCCCGGGGTCACCGACCCCGGCTACAGATGGAATGCCTGGCTAAAACCTGCCACTGATCCCTTTCTCCGTGTCATCCGTCGAATCCCTGTCAGATTCGGCCGGATCACAGCCCGCTGCGGGCAGTCCATTCACGTCATGAGCACCGCCCACAAAGATGCCCCCCGGTTCACGGAGATCCGCAACGCCAAGGCGCTGCGCGACTACGCGATCGGCGAGCGCTTCGAGGCTGGCATCCAGCTGAAGGGCACCGAGGTGAAGTCGATCCGCGGCGGCCGGGCCCAGATCTCGGACGCGTTCGGCCGGATCGAAAAGGGCGAGGTCTGGCTGCACAACGCCCACATCGAGCAGTACGCCTTCGGCAACCTGAACAACCATGAGGCGCGCCGCATCCGCAAGCTGCTCCTGCATCAGCACCAGATCCGGAAGATTATCCAGGCGCTCGCCGCCGGCGGCAAGGCGCTGGTGCCGCTCCGGATGTACTTCAAGGGTGCCCTCGTGAAGGTCGAGGTCGGCCTCGGCACGGGCAAGAAGCTCTTCGACAAGCGCGACGACCTGAAGAAGCGGGTCGAGGAACGCGACCTTGCGAAGGTCCTCAAGGTCCGGCGGGGCTGAACGAGCCGCGGATCGCTGCGGTCCGTGGGCCGGCGGGCCTAGAACTGCTCCGCCATCGCCACGGCCTTGAAGAGCGCGGAGGCCTTGCTGACGGTTTCCTGGTACTCGGAGGCGGGGACCGAGTCGGCGACGATGCCGGCCCCGGCCTGGATGTGGATCCTGCCGTCCTTGATCAGCGATGTGCGCAGCATGATGCAGGTGTCCATGTTGCCGTCGTATCCGAAGTAACCCAGGGCGCCGGCGTAGAACCCGCGCTGCACCGGCTCCTGCTCGGCGATGATCTGCATGGCGCGGATCTTGGGGGCGCCGCTGACGGTGCCGGCAGGGAAGGTGGCGCGGAGCAGGTCGTAGGCGTTGTGCTGCGGGGAGATCTTCCCCTCGACCTGCGACACGATGTGCATCACGTGCGAGTAGCGCTCCACGACCATCTTTTCCGGCACGGTGATCGACCCGTAGGTGCAGACGCGACCGATGTCGTTGCGGGCGAGGTCGACGAGCATGAGGTGCTCGGCGAGTTCCTTCTCGTCGGCCAGCAATTCCTTCTCGAGCGCCAGGTCCTCGGCGGTGGTGGCGCCGCGCTTGCGTGTGCCGGCGATCGGGCGGATCTCGACCAGGCCGTCGGTCAGGCGCACGTGCACCTCGGGCGAGGCGCCGACGATGGCGAAGTCGCCCGCCTCGAGGATGAACATGTACGGCGACGGGTTCACCGTGCGGAGTGCGCGGTAGAGGTCGAGCGGGGCGCGGTCGAAGGGCTTGGAAAAGCGCTGCGAGGGCACGACCTGGATGATGTCGCCCGCACGGATGAATTCCTGGCAGGCGGTGACGGCGGCCTCGAACTTCGGCTGGGTGAAATTGCCGGGCGGCACGGTCAGCTTACCGATCTCGACCATGGGCGCGGGGGCGAGCTCGCGCGGGTGGCGGAGGATGGCGTAGAGCTCGCGGAGCTCGGCGACGGCAACATCGTAGGCGGCGCCCGCATTGCCCTGGATGTGGGCGTTGACGCAGAGGCGGAGGGTCTGCTTCGCGCGGTCGAAGATCAGGAGCGAGTCCGACAGCATGAAGTAGAGCAGGGGGAGCCCCAGCTCGTCCTTGGCGGCGGGCTTCACGGTCGGTTCGATGCGCGCGGCGTACTCGTAGCCGACAAAACCCACGGCGCCGCCGGTGAAGCGCGGCAGGCCGGGCAGGGTGACAGCGCGGTAGCCCTTCATCTCGGCCTCGATCAGCGTGAGCGGGTCGGCCGGGGAGGGGATGGTCTGCGCCGGCTGCCCGGTCGTGCGGATCTCGGTGGTCTTCGGCCCGCAGATGAAGACCTTGCGTGGCCGGCAGCCGATGAAGCTGTAGCGGGAGAGGTGTTCGCCGCCCTCGACCGACTCGAGTAGGTACGACGGGCCGGCCTCCTTGAGCTTGGCGTAGGCGGAGACGGGCGTCTCAAAGTCCGCCATCAGGTCGGCATAGACGGGAATGACGTTGCCTTGGTCGGCCAGGCCGAGGAATGCCTCGCGGGTCGGATGGATGTTCATCGGCGCAGATCGTGAATCGGATGATTCACGCGGTTGCCCGGTCGGAGGGCAAGCCCGCCGTCATCCCCCGGCAGGTGGAGGATCGGAGGGTTGGGATCTCCGAGTGTCCGGTCCTCGGGTCTTTCGGGCCTATGGGATCCCAGCGCGTTCCGATCGTCCGCTGTCTCCATGGCAGCATACACATGCCAGAGCAGGGAATGAATGATCCCGGAACGCTCCGGATCCGCCTCTGGAACCACGCTCTGGCTGTGGGATTCTGCCTCGATCCTTCACGGTGCGGCGGACGGGACGCCACCCGCAGTTTCGAATGGGAACACAAAAAAGAGGGGGAGGGACCCCGGAGTGTCGGCGTCGATTTTGGGGCCCCGCCAGTTCAGCCTCGAGCGATACGGATCACAAAGGATCAATCTACGGCAATTGCCATCGTTGGGGGCCGAAAGCGTTGATTGTGTAAATGAAAAGTAAACGTTCGATGGTTCTGCAGGCCTCCGAAAAGTACGTCGCGATCAAGTTTGATTTTGCAAGGAAGATTAATTTGGGGGCGCTCGAAATTAGACCGAGCGGCACTCCAACGGGAACGCTCAACGCGCGTAAATGGCTCATTGAACTTATCGCAGAGGCCGGGGGAGATCTCACGGCGCATCCGAGCTTCAACGCCTCAGTCGATCATGAACTCAGGGCGGGTGGTGGCGTAGGTTATGCCGGGTGGGTGGATTTCGGGGATTTTGAGTCAGCCGTCTCTTACTTGGGAAAGTTTTTTAAAGTGCTTTCATGTGAAGATAAGAAGCGCCGTTCTGGTCGTCTAGGGACGGTCCCAGCTCGAAAGCCGATTAGACCCCGAAAAAGCTTAGTTCGCGACGCCGCTTGATGTCTGGGTTGGGCGGACGATCAGGACGGCTCATGAGGGTCAATATGGCTAACCCAGAGGGGCGCCAAAGGCCTCAATCATCTTCGAGGTGACGGTCCTGGGAGATTTACGGAAGCCTCTGGAGTTCAGGCATCCTGAAGAAGGATTGCCGGGGGGCTACTTAAGCAGGGAAGGGGTCGGATGATCCCGTGACGTTTCTTGGTGTGTCTTGGGAATCACGCACTGTGCCTGAGGTTTTTCGCGTCAATCTCCACCGCAATGCTGGCGTATACGTTCCGGTGGAGAGTGCTGCAAAGCATTCACTCCACCGTGACTGATTTTGCCAAATTCCTCGGCTTGTCGACATCGCAGCCGCGCTCGAGCGTGATGTAATAGCTCAGGAGCTGGACCGGGATCGTGGCGACGATCGGGAGCACGGCGGGGTGGCAGTCGGGGATGGTGATGACATCGTCGGCGACGCCCGGCGGGAGCTCGCAGCCCTCGGTGACGATCGCGATGATCGGACCCTTGCGCGCCTTGATCTCCTGCATGCTGGAGACGATCTTGTTGAAGACGTCGCCCTTGGGAACGAGGAAAACGCTCGGGCAGTTCTCGGTGATGAGGGCGATGGGCCCGTGCTTCATCTCGGCAGCCGGGTAACCCTCGGCGTGGATGTACGAGATCTCCTTGAGCTTGAGCGCCCCTTCGAGGGCGATGGGAAAGAGGGAGAGGCGGCCGAGGAAAAGGAAGTCGGCGTGCTTGGCGTAGCGCTTGGCGATTTCCTTGATCTGGGGCGCCTGCTTCAGGGCGGTGCGCACGAGGTCCGGGGCACCCTTGAGCGCCTGCACGTACTGGGCGCCGTCGCTGAAGCTCATGTCGCGCATCCGGGCGATGTAGAGGGCGATCATCGCGCCAAGCAGGAGCTGCGAGGTGAAGGCCTTGGTCGAGGCGACCCCGATCTCGGGGCCGACGTGCTGGTAGATGCCGCCGTCGGCCTCGCGGGCGATGGTGGAGCCGACGACATTGTTGAGCGCGAGGACCCGGTGGCCCTTGCGCTTCGCCTCGCGCATGGCGGCGAGGGTGTCGATCGTCTCGCCCGACTGACTGATGACCCAGCAGAGCGTGTTGCGGTCGAGCGGGGCGTTGCGGTAGCGGAACTCGGAGGCGTAATCGACCTCCACGGGCACGCGGGCGAACGTCTCGATCAAGTGCTCGGCCACGAGGCAGGCGTGCCAGGCGGAGCCGCAGGCGCAGAAGAGGAAGCGGTCGATCTGGCGGAACTCGGCGGCGTTGAGGTTCAGGCCGCCGAACTGGGCCGTGCTGCCGTCCTCGGAGAAGCGGCCTCGCATGGTGTTCTCGAGCGCGAGCGGCTGCTCGAAGATCTCCTTCTCCATGAAATGCGAGTAACCGTTGAGATCAGCGTCGGTGATCGTCCAGGTGATCTTGTCCACGACCGGCGACACGTCAGCCTGGTCGAGCGTGGTGATGGAGAAGGTGCGGGGCGTGAGGTGGACGAGCTCGCCGTCCTTCAGGTAGACGACGCTCTGGGTGTGGCTGACGATCGCCGAGGCGTCGGAGGCGACGATGTACTCTTGGTCGCCCACGCCGAGGACGAGAGGGGAGGCCTTGCGGGCGGCGACGATCTCGTCGGGGCAGTCCAGGCAGAGGACGGCGATGCCGTAGGTGCCCTCGACGTGGCGGAGGGACTTGCGAACGCTCTCGAGGAAGCGGCTGCCGCCATTCTTCACCACGGGCTCCTTGGCATAGTGGTAGGCGATGAGGTTGCAGAGCGCCTCGGTGTCGGTCTCCGACTGGAAGGTGTACCCCTTGCCGATGAGGAACTTCTTCATCCCCGAGTAGTTCTCGATCACGCCGTTGTGGATGAGGGCGAACTTGCCGTCACTGCTGACGTGCGGGTGGGCGTTGGCGTCGGTCACGCCGCCGTGGGTGGCCCAGCGGGTGTGGCCGATGCCGGTCGAGCCGTTGAAATGATGCTTGGCGGCCTCCTTGACGAGCACATCGACGCGGCCGGCCTTCTTGGCGACGTCGAGCCGCCCGCCCTGCAGCACGCAGAGGCCCGCGGAGTCATAACCCCGGTATTCGAGCCGCTTCAGGCCCTCGAGGATGATGGATGCCGCCTTCTGCTTGCCTACGTAGCCAACGATTCCGCACATGTTTTTTCCTTTTTGTTTGGCGAAAGTAAGCGGCCCACCCAAAGGTCAATCAAGGCTTTAGCTCACCAACCCCGCTGGGCCCCATTCTCCATGAGGAATAAAAAACGAGTTTTGGCAGTGATCATGGGCGGCGGTCGCGGCACGCGCCTATCGCCCCTTACCTTGGAACGCTGCAAGCCCGCGGTGCCGCTGGCGGGCAAGTACCGGCTCGTCGACATTCCGATCAGCAACTGCATCAACTCCGACATCAACCGGATCTTCATCCTGACGCAGTTCAACACCGCGTCGCTGCACCGGCACATCCAGAGCGCCTTCCACTTCGACGCCTTCGGCGGCGGCTTTGTCGACATCCTCTCGGCCGAGCAGACGGAGACCCGCGCCGACTGGTACCAAGGCACGGCCGACGCCGTCCGCCGCAACCTCGTCCACTTCCGCAGCTCCCCGCACGACCTCGTCCTGATCCTCTCGGGTGACCAGCTCTACCGGATGGATTTCGGCGCGATCATCGCCGAGCACATCGCGAACCAGGCGGACGTGACCATTGCGGCCATCCCGTTCCCCGCCTCGAAGGTCGAGGGCCTCGGCCTGATGCGCGTCGGCGACGACCTCGGCATCCAGCAATTCGTCGAGAAGCCGAAGGACCCCGCGGTGATCGAGAGCCTGACGCTCAGCCGCAGCCTCGAGGCCAAGCTGAAGTCGCAGTCGCCGGAGAAGCACTGCCTCGCCTCGATGGGCATTTACCTCTTCAACCGTTCGGTCCTGGCCGAGGCGCTCGACAACGGCATGACGGACTTCGGCAAGGAGGTCATCCCGTCGCTCCTTGGCAAAAAGCGGCTCTTCGCGAGCATCTTCGAGGGCTACTGGGAGGACATCGGCACCGTGCGCGCCTTCTTCGAGGCCAACCTCGCCCTCGCGCAGGCCAACCCGCCCTTCGACTTCTACGACGCCACCTATCCGATCTACAGCGAGGAGCGCCACCTGCCATCGACCAAGCTCGACCGTTGCGCGGTCGAGCACGCCGTCATCGCCGACGGCTGCATCCTCACGGCCTCGTCGCTCAAGCACTCCGTCATCGGCGTGCGCTCCTTCATCGGTGAGGGCACGACCCTGCAGGACAGCGTGGTGATGGGCTCCGACTATTATGAGAACGCCGAGCAGATCGCCGAGAACAAGGCGCGCGGTCGTCCCGCGATCGGCATCGGGCGCAACTGCCGGATCATGCACGCGATCATCGACAAGAACGCCCGCATCGGCGACGGCGTGGTCCTCGACCCCGCCGGCAAAGCCGACGGCAAGTACCTCGACGGTGCCGTGATCATCCGCGACGGCGTCCTGGTCGTGCCGAAGGGCGCGACGCTGCCGACCGGCACGACGATCTGAGAGTTGCAGCCGCGCGCGGCTGCGACGGTTGTTGGTTGGACGGTTATTGGTTGTTGGGGCGCGCGGCGGATCCCAATCCTCCTGACGCAGAGGGCGCAGAGCTCTGTGGGTAGGGCTGGCTCGACGAGCCGGCCGGGATGGATGTTCTGGCTGCTGCATACCTCGACGCCGTTTGGTCAGGACGGGGCACACGTGCCCTGATCCGGTTCATTTTCTCGGAGGGATGGGTAACACCCTATATGATCCGGTTGGTTTTTGGCTATGCTGCGTTCGCACGACCCGGTGCGGCGCACTCCTGACTTTGGGCGACCATCAGCGGTCGCGAACCATCGCGCCCGATCCGATCATCCCCCCTTTGAAAACACCCACTCACGACGCAATTGCCCGGCAGGCCCATGAACTTTGGCAGGACCGGGGCTGTCCCAACGGCAGCGACTCGGAGATCTGGCTCGAGGCCGAGCGCCAGCTGGCCGGGGGCGAGGAGGCCCAGATTTTCAATGCCCGCGCGGCGGCGGAAACGGCGGCGGAGAGCCAGACCGAGTATTACCTCCCGTCGACCATGCCGCAGCAGCAGGCCATCCAGGCCGCGCTGCAGAAGCAGTCCGCCCGCGCGCCGCAAATGGCGCCACCCAACGGCCCGAAGCCCCAGCCGCCCGAGACAGGCAAGCCGCTTTGGGACAAACCCTCTCGGCGTAACGCCGGGGCGGCGCACCCATTGGTTTAGCAGCTTGCGGGCGTGTAGCCCGACAGGCGGCTGGAGCATTTTAAGGATTTCTGTAGCCGGGGCCGTTGACCCCGGTTTGCCATTCTTCATTCGCGGTCCGCAGGCACCGGGGTCAACGACCCCGGCTACAGTATTTTGAAACCGCTCTAACTGATCAGCAGCAGCCGCGACTGCCCGGGCGTTGTCGCCGGGGCGCGGTGGATGCAGGGCGGCACCGCGCTGTCCGGATGCCTGATGGCGAGGCGCCAGAGGTTGCCGGGGCCGAAGGCAAACGGCCGGGCGTGCGGCAACGGGGCGTAATGCAGGTCGTAGCACTGCTCGGTGAGGTGGGCCCGGAAGTCGTCGTTGTCCGCCCCGCCGAACTGCGCGACCAGGGCCGCGCGCGTCTCGGGCACATCCACGCGCCGCCGCGCCTCCTCGTTGCGCAGCCCCTCGCTGGACGGCCCGAAATAGGTGCACAGAAATGTGTCCGCCTCGACCGGCGCGCTGTCTGCATGAAACGAAAACACGTCCACCGGCACCGGCCCCGCCTCCTCGTCGCGCGGATAACCATGAATGCAGTTGAGCACCGGATCCAGCGCGTGGTCCCGCAGCAGCCGCAAGTCCGCCAGCATCTGCTCCACCGCGATGCGTCCCGCCGCGCTCAGCGGCAAGGCCCGCAACCGCCCCTCATCCAGCGTTACGATTGGGTCGGAGTTGCTCGCCCCGAGCCGCGCCACCACCTCCGCATAATCACCCGGCAGCGTCCGCTCCCAGCAAAGCGCATTCACGCCGTTGGCAAACCGCGTCGTCACCAGCTCGTGGAATGAGCCCACCCGGCGGAGCTGCGGGTTATCGGTAGGCAAAGCGGTCATGCCCGCCGATCGCGGCTCACGTTCGGGGCGGCGTCAAGACAGCCCGATCCCCAGATTTTTTGCCACAGAGAGCACAGAGCCCAAGCCTGGTTGCCTGGATCCGGAATTATTGGCCGCAAAAAGGCGCAAAAGACGCAAAAAAGCATCGAACTCAGCCCCTGCGGTTTTGGTGCGGAGATCGAAATCCGTTTATGCGCCTTTTTGCGGCCAATCCAGCTCGGGGTTCTAAACCCCAAACAACGAGGCTCGGGCGGCGCCTGCCCTCCATAGCTCGAAGAGCGACGGAGGGTGTCTCTGCCTGCCTCGGCGAAGCGCACCGAAGACGGGTGGCAAACCCCGGATCGGATGCTGACTCTGCTTCTCCGACCTTAGCGTTCTTCGCGTCTTGGCGTGCCAACCGTTTTAACTCCGAAGCAATGTGGGCAGCTCACATCCGGCACATACCGCGGATCGCGCTGCTCCGGTTCGGTGAGCGGCATCTGGCAATTCCAGCACAGGACCGACTTGGTCTCGCGCAGGGCGGGGTCCACGCCGACCCGGCGGTCGAACACGAAACACTCGCCCTCGTAGTGGGCTCCCCCGCATTCCTCGAAGTACTTCAGGATCCCGCCGTCGAGCTGGTGGACGTTGGTGAAGCCGGCCTGCTCCAGGTAGGGCCCGGCCTTCTCGCAGCGGATGCCGCCCGTGCAGAACATCACGATGGGCTGGTGCTTCAGCTCGGCGGGCAGCTTGTCCGCGGCGGCGGGGAATTCCCGGAAGTGGTCGATGTGCGCGGCCCGCGCCCCCCGGAACGTGCCGAGCCGCACCTCGTAGTCGTTGCGCGTGTCGAGCAGCGTGATTGGGCGGCCCTCGTCGAGCCATTGCTTGAGCGTGCGGGCGGGGAGCTTGGCCGTCGGCCGCCGGGCCGGATCGATGCCGGGAACGCCAAACGCGATGATCTCCTGCTTGATCTTCACCAGCATCCGGTTGAACGGTTGCTCGTCGCTGGGACTCTCCTTCGGCGCCAGGTCCTCCAGCCCCGGCACGGCGCGGAGTTCGCCGAGCAGCGCCGCGATGTCGTCGCGCTGTCCGGCAACGAAGAGATTGATGCCCTCCGGGCTCAGCAGAATCGTCCCGCGCAGCCCGCGCGCGACCGTGAACTCCCGCAGCCGGTCCCGCAGCGGCACCAGCTCTGCCAGCGGCGTGAACTTGTAGACGGAAATATTCAGGAAGGTGGACATGGCGGCGGAGCAGGAACACGACACGGGTGCGCCGAGAAGATTGCCAGATCGAAGGTGGGGGGCGCGCCGGACGCAGCGTCCGACGAATTTCAGATCTGAAATCTGAAATCCTCGGCCGTGGTTGTGATTTCCCAAAAGCTGGATGTGATGCAGGCCTCTCCCGCCAACCCGACCTCGCTCCATGTCCCACGATCCGCTCTTCACTCCCGTCAAACTCGGCGCCCTCGCGCTCCCCAACCGCATCCTGATGGCGCCGCTCACCCGCTGCCGGGCGGATGCCGAGCACGTGCCGACCGCGATCATGGCCGAGTATTACGCCCAGCGCGCCAGCGCCGGACTGCTCATCGCCGAGGCCACCATGGCGATCGAGGGCAATTCGGCCTTCGGCGGCCGGGAACCCGGCATCCACTCCCCGGCCCAGGTTGCGGGCTGGAAAAAGGTCACCGATGCCGTCCACGCCAAGGGCGGCCGGATCGTGCTGCAGCTCTGGCATGGGGGCCGCGCCTGCCACTCGCTTCTCAATATGGGCGCCCAGCCGGTGGGGCCGAGCCCGCTGCGCATCGAGAACGACGAGACCCATACCCCGCAGGGTAAAAAACCCTACGAGGTGCCGCGCGAGCTGCGCGACGACGAGCTGCCCGGCATCGTGGCGGGATTCCGCCACGCCGCGGCCAATGCCAAGGCTGCCGGCTTTGACGGCGTCGAGGTCCACGGCGCCAACGGTTACCTCCTCGATGAATTCCTGCGCAGCGGCAGCAACCACCGCTCCGGTCCCTACGGCGGCCCGTTGGCCAACCGGGCCCGTCTGCTCCTCGAGGTGACCGATGCCGTCATCGGCGTCTGGGGCGCCGACCGCGTCGGCGTGCGCATCTCACCGTTGAACAGCTACAATTTCATGCAGGACGACAATCCGGTCGAGGTCACCCGGTACGTCGCGACCGAACTGAACCGCCGCGGCATCGCCTATCTCCACCTCATGCGGGGTGACTTCTTCGGCGTGCAGAAAGCCGACGTTGTCACGCCCGCCCGCCAGGCGTTCCACGGTGCCCTCGTGGGCAACATGGGCTACTCGCCCGAGGAAGCGGCCGCCGCGGTCACCTCCGGCACCCTTGCCGCCGTCGCCTTCGGCCATCACTACGTCAGCAACCCCGACCTGGTGGAACGCGTGCAGCGTGGTGTGCCCCTCGTCGAGCCGAACGCGGCCACGTTCTACAGCCCGGGCGCCCGCGGCTACACCGACTATCCGACCCTGCATGGTGTCACGCCGGGAGCGCAGTGATCGCAGAGGATGGGCTCCGACGAATCTCAGATCTCAAATTTCAGATCTGAGATTCCCGTTTTCCGTGATCGAGGGAGGGCCCGAAGTCACGGCGGCTGGGATTGGCTCGAAGGGGATTTCAGATTTCAAATTTCAGATCTGAGATCTCCCGCGCCATGCGCGGGGTAGGGCGCGCCGAATTGCGACCCGGTTTTTACAGAAGGTCGCGAAGTAAACGAAGAATGGGTGCTTACAGGTACTTAACCCGTTCCTTGTCATCGAGAGTGAGAATGCCTCTTGCGATGAGAGCAGTCAGTTTGTCGCTTTGCTCGGCTTCGCCGAGTTTGCCGCCGGCGACGGTGTTGATATGGGCGAGGAGCGAAGACTTCTTTTTCGGCCGCGGGGCCGTGTTGTCACGAAGGCGCGTAATCAGTTTCTCAAAGCGTTCATCGACCGAGGCAGCCGTGTCGGCCGCGGGCGCGGCTGCCTTTCCCGGTGCCGCCGGTTTGGCTGGGAGGGCCTTGCGCGTTGATGGGTGAAAAACCCCGGCGAAGGTCTCGTGCCGTGAAACCTGGGTGGCACTGGCAGCGAGATGGTCGACCAGCGGGTTGAAATCCTTGTCCTTGGAAACGATGCTGAACTGCGCGGCGGGGTATTTTTCCACGGCCCGCCCGAGATAAAACGCGAGGTTGAGATCGAGGGCGTTATGGCCGGAGGCACCCACCTCGACCAGTTTGACCTGAGAGTGCATCCGGTGGATCTGATGCACGAGGGATAGGTCGAGCTTCGTCTGTTTCTTGCCGATCAGCAGCGTGACATGGATCGGCCGGCCCTCGACCAAGCCAAGGTCCACCTTCGGGACGTTTTCAAAGTCTACGAAAACGAAATGCCGGAATACCTCGGAGGTCATGACGGGGTGAACCTATCGCGGTGGCGGTCGGCTGCAATGCGGGATCGGCCAGATGTTACGGCACAAGGTTGTCTACTCCAGAACTGTCCGGGCGTTTAGCCTTCAACGGTGAATTCCGTGAAATCTGCGGATGGGGGCCGCAAACCAGCGCGTTGGAACAACGCGCTCCAACTCGTCTGCCGAGTCTGAAATTTGAAATCTGAAATTTGAAATCTGAAATCCCCCATCCGTGATGGGGCTGTCTGCGCCCGAATCGGTTTGATTTTCCGGGGAATCGGCATCGCGTACGGGTATGAAAAGAAGCCCTTGCTGGTTTTTGTTCCTCGTCCTAGCCATGGCTGCCGTCACCCCGTCCATGCGGGCGGCCGGCGCCCCGGCGGGTTGGTCGGTGAGCGTCGGGGGCGGCATGCTGTATGCGCCGGCCTTTGCCGGCTCGAGCGATTACCAGCTGCGGGCGCTGCCCTCGGTGCGCGTGACGCACGGTGACCGCTTTGCCGCTTCCTACGAACAGGGGGTGAGCTATGTTGTCGCCCGCTCGGATCGCTGGAGGCTCGCGCCGCTCGTGAAGCTTGACTCCGGACGCGACGCCGATGGCCAGGGAAGCTTTGTCGTCGCCGGCGGCCGGTCCGACGCCCTCGGCGGCTTCGCTGACATCGACTCCACGGTCCAGGCTGGCGCCCGGCTCGCCTTCTCCGAGGGGTTCTGGGGCGCCACCGCGGAGGTGCTCCAAGGCCTGAACGGCCACGAGGGGCTCACGCTGGACCTCGCGCTCGACCGTTCGGTGCGACTCGCGTCGGGCTGGGTGATCGCCACCGGCCCGCGCCTCGGCTGGGGCGACCGCGACTACAACGACACTTTCTTCGGCGTCTCGCCCTCCGCCTCCGTCGGCTCGGGCCTGGCGCGCTTCACGGCTGCGTCCGGGTTCAACACCGCCGGCTGGAACCTCACCGCCCTTTGCCGCCACGACAACGGCTGGACGTGGGTCGGCACGCTGGGCGTCACCCGCCTCCTTGGCGACGCCGGCGATTCCCCGCTCGTGCGCCTCAAGGGCGACCGCAATCAGGTCCGGTTCGGTCTGTTTGTTTCCAAGCAGCTGTAGCCACTGTTGAAACGGATTCGCCGAATCTCTGATTTCAAATTTCAGATCTGAGATCCCCGTTCAGATCACCCGGTGGAGCGCGTTGACCCCAACGCGCTGCACCCGGATGGTTTCACGCCAAGACGCGAAGACGCCAAGGT
>CAMDOO010000020.1 GCA_945903545.1 Opitutus sp. GAS368
GGGGTCAACGACCCCGGCTACAGAAATCCCTAAATGATCCTGATAATAGTTGACGGATCCGTCACCCGACAGTCGCTCCACGGGCCACGAGATACGGGAATTCGCAGCCGACCTCCGGGTTGATGATGCGGCGGAGGAACTTCGCGCCCTCCCGCGCGATCACGTCGCGGGCGGGTTCGGGGCGGCGTCCGACCGGGACGGCCTGGGCGATGATCTCATCATCCGCGAAGAAGGACCTCAGCACGACATCTCCCTGATAGTTCACGAACCGGAGCGCGGAACTGATGCTCCGCCAGTTGGTATGATCCGTCCCGGGTGTGCCGCGATCGCAGCCCGAGGCATGGACATGACCCAGCAACGAGCCGGCGTTCCGGATGGCCTGGCCCAGGTCCTTTTCCTCGATGTTCATGTGGAAGGTATCGAGATGGATCTTCAGTGCGGGATGATCCACATCGCCGACCAGGTCGATGGCCTGCTCACAGGTGTTGAGGAAGTCCGTCTCGAAGCGGTTCAGCGGCTCGACGCAGAGCGTGCAGCCGTGGTCGGCGGCGCAGGCGGCCAGCTCGCCAAGGTGCCGCTTCACGAGCAGCCACTGCTCGCGCTTCGCCGCCCGGGTCTCGGGGTTGACCCGCCCCACCGTGCTGTACATCGGCCCGGCGAGCACGGAGCAACCGAGGACCGGCATCTGGCCCAGCAGGTCCTGGATATACTGCCGCGCCGCCGCCTGCTCCGCCGGCGGGCCGCGCAGGTCGCGGCCGGGACCGAATACGCCGTAGAGGCTCCCCGCGACGAGACCGCATTTGTCCAGCTGCTCGCGCACATGGATCGGGTTGAAGTCGGCCGGCGAGGCGATCGCCAGTTCGACTGTGTCATAGCCCCACTTGCGGAACCGGGGAAAGAGCCGCGTGTGCTGGTCGCCAAAGGGGCTGGCGAAGAGAGACGTGTTGATGCCGAGGCGCATGATTGGAGGGCTCAAGGACCGCGCTTCGCCGGCGTTCATTGCATCACCGCGCACCTGCCCGGACCGGCAGATTCCGAGAAACTGACGATGTGTCAGTCAGCGAGGGCGAGACTCGAGCCGCAGCCGCAACCCTCGGCTTCCGCGGCGTGGTCGGCGTCGGGCACGGCCAGCGTCACCTTCTTGACCGCCGACGGTTCAACCTTCGGAGCCGGCTTCAGGTAGGTGTCGTTCAGCTTGTCCGCGGCCCAGAGCAGGCCGCGCGTGACGAGATCCTGATAGCGGGCGTCGAGGACGGTTTCGTCGTTGTGACCGAGCGTCGTGGCGAAGGTCCGGCCCTTCCCCTTGTAGATGTTGGTCCAGGCAATGACGGAGGTCTCCGTGCCGATCCGGCCCAGGGCCACCGCGTGCGCCGTGGGCAGGATGCCGCCCATGGGGTTGTTGTAGAGCTCCTCGTTGCCGGTGACCCAGTCCTGCAGTCCCTTGGTGATGGGATTATTCTTGTCGAAGTAGGTCATCGTGATCGGCGCCTGGGCGGTGTGCCCGGTGGTCTGCAGGCCGGTCAGCTCGAACCAGGGCGTCATGTTCCCGGGGACAATGTAGCCCTCGGTGCGAAAGCTGTGCATGGCGCAATGCAGGAAAACCGCCGGCAAGCCCTGGGCGTGAGGGGCCATGATCCGCTGGATGTACGCGGCGTCGGTGACATCGGCCGAGCATTCATCGTGGAGGATCAGGTCGTAGCCCTTGGCCCAATCCGGGTTTGCGTACTCGGCGAACACGGTCCGGGTCCCTCCCGACCCGGCGTTGTAGATGACGTCCACCTGGACGAAGGCGCGCTCCTCGAGGCCCTTTTTCAGGGCGTCGGACTGCAGTTTGTAATTATGGCAGCAACCGCCGGCCACGAGCAGGACGCGGAGCGGCTTCGGGCCGGCAGCGGCCCCGGCGAAGGCCGGGGCGGAGACGCCGGACAAAACGGCGAGGAACACGGCGAGCGGGAACAGCGGTTTGATTTTCATGGGGGTAACGAGGTGAGGCCGATTTTTAGATTGGGACGGTGGGGGTGAATCCTACTTGGCGTTGCCGAGCGAGGTGTTGCCGTTGACGAGACCGAGCGCCCAGCGGATGCCCTGCAATAAATGCGCCTGGTAGGCGGCGGAGACGGCGTCGGGATTGAGCTTCGTGTTGCCCTCGGTGGCCGGGATGCCGGGCAGCAGCACATCATCGCGGTGCCCCAGGGACGTATAAAACACGCGGCCGCGGCCGTGCATCTTCGTCCAAGCCACCGCGAGGCGCTGGCCTTCATAGTCCACATCGAGCAGCGAGTGCACCTTGGTCCGGTCCATTCCGGGGATGCTCACATTGCCGTCCCGCGGGCTCGCGCGATTGAATTGCGCGAACTCGTCGACGACCGCCAGCCCATCGGGCCAGTCCTTGGTCGTCGGATGGGTGGCGTCCACCTTGTAGATCTTGCGCGCGGTGGCGCTGCCGCCGGGCGAGCTGGCATAGCGGGTGCCGCCGGAAAGCATGGCCATGTGGGCATCCGGGGTTTCGTACCCGGTGTTCATGGCGGCGTGGATCGCCACCACGGCATGGCCGTCTGACACCCATTTGAGGAACCCATCGCGGTCGGGGAAAGGCAGGGCCCCCGTGGAGCTCAGAAAGATGACACCGTCATAGTTCTTCAGCGCGGCGGGGCTAAAGTATTCTTGGAACAGCTTCGCCACCACGGGCGCAGGATCGGGAGCGGCCGGCGCCGCCGGGGTAGCAGCGCCACGCCCGCCGGCGGGAACGCCACCTCGTCCCCCGGCCGGGCCCTGGGCCGATCCGGCCAAGGCTTGGATCTGTTCGGGCGAGAGCCGGTGGGCCGAAGCCTGGACCTGCGCCAAGGTATTGGCCCGCGCGAGGGCGAGGTTCAATTCGGCAGCCGCGAGGGCGGAGACCTTGGCCGGAATCTCCGCCGGTTTGGAAAACGAGGTGGCCGTGAGCTCGGTATGCGCCGCGGTCGCCGCCGCCAGGAGCGGTCCGTTGGCCGCGCTGGCGATGAAGAGCGCATCCTGCTGGGTCATGCGCGCCGTCAGGATCTGGCCCGCAAAGCCCGGGATCGTTCCGCGTCCTCCGCCGGGCACGCGGGAGAATGGATAGTCGGCCGCGTCCGACATGACGGTGACCGTGAACTGGCCGTTAGATTTCGCCGCGAGCTCGCGGAGCAGCTTCTCGCCATTCGGAATCGAGACGTCGCGCGTGCCGAGCGTCGCGCCAACCACGAGCAGTTTTTTCGGTTCCGCAGCACCCAGGGCCGCGGACAGTGAGAACACGATAGTGCAGGTGGTGAGGGCGAATCGATTCATGGGGGAAAAGAGGGTGACAGTCCGAAAGCGGCAGGAAGGGCAAGGCGGCTGGCACCCCATGGCACCAGCCGCCGCACCCCGTGGATAACTTTCAGGCAGGCGTTAACGACGGCCGGCGGCACCGCCAAAGCTGTAGGTGGCGGTAAGTCGGGCATTCATGGGTTCGTTGATCGACGAGGGGTTCCCCGCGCCCATCAGCACACGATTGGGCTTCGTCAGGTCGCCCTGCGGCTGGCGAGTGGCGGAGCTGAACTGCAGGACGGTCACGCCGATGTTGTTTACCCGCAGGGCCAGCGCCAAAGTCCGGTTTTCTTTCAGCCGGAAGGTGTAGCTGAAGTTGGCTTGGGTTTTCATAAGCCCCGATTTCCAGAAGATGTCGGTGTTGTTGACCGACGGATCGTCGACCGCCACCACCCCGAGAACCGGATCGGTGGCTAGCACCGTGTTGTTGGCCTTGTTGCCGATGTTCCTGACTCCCTGCCACTGCACGCCCGCGCCGATGCGCAGCCCTTTCAGGAAGGTGGAGGGGACGACGTAATCGGCGAAGAAATTTGCCGTCGGCGAGTTCCGGGTGCGCGTGGCGTTCGTCCCGAGTTGGTCGAATTGGATCCAGAGGTTATTGTAGGCATTAACCGCGTTGGTGGTGTCCAGACCGATACCCCTGCCCGGCAGGGGCGTCAGCAGGGCGAGGCCCGGGGCGGCGGCGACGGCCCGGCCGTTGCTGATCGGTTTTTGGCTGGTGTCCAGACTGGCACCCGCGTCCTCCAGCAACGCCTTCAAATCGGCCAGCTTCTGCGGATCCGCCATGTACCTTTTGGTCGTGGGGTAGAAGGTGGAGTTGTCGGTCGACTGGCTGCTGGCCCCGCCGTTGAGGGTCAGGCGGACACCCTTCACCTGGGCGCTCAGCTCAAACTCATAGCCAAAGTTGCCCCGCGTGTTGAAATCCCCGTTGGGATTCAGGGGGTCAATTCCGAGTTGATTGATGGCGGTGGATGCACCGCTCGTAAGTTCGACATCACTCCAGCGGTTGGCGTTGATCAGGGTGTTGATATTGGTGATCACGCCGTTGCCCGCAGGGTTATTGTAACGGGTGGTATTAAAATAGTTGTACCGGCCCGTGAGCTTGCCGTTCAGGAAACTGAACTTGAAACCGAAATCGGTGCCCTTCGCCAGGATGTCCTTCTGCTGTTGCCCGTACAGGTCGATGTTGCCCTGCGTGCCTGTTCCGCTCGTAAACGGAGTGGGCAGGATCTGGTCGCTCTTGTTGATATAGGGGGCAAACCAGGGCAGCACGTTGAGCGTCAGGCCGTAGGTCTTGGTGCTGCCGTACGACGCCACTTTGGGATAACTGTAATCGTTCCTGAACTGATCGGTGGCGTAACGCGGATCGATGACCGTGAAGATGCCGTTCAGATTACCGCCGTCCGCGCCGCCGGGCAACGTGGTCGTTGGGCGCGTGATGGCCTGCCGCGCGCTGCCCACTTGGTTGCCGTTGGTGTCGCGCGGTTTGTAGGTCAGCGCATTGTACTGCAGGATGGTGCCCGGGAAGTTGGGCTTGTAGTAGCGGGTTTGCCCGTCCCAGAGGCCGGCAGGGACGACGAAACCGCCCGGCCGGGTGATCGGGTCGATCGTCGGATAATAGGCGGTGGCCTGCCCCTGCTTCATAATGGTGCTATTGTAGTCCCGACGGTAGCCGCCCAGGAACACGACCTTGTCATCCCACCATTTGGCGGTCGTCTGGAGAGCGAGATTCGCCGTATGGAAAGTCTGGTAGGTCGAGGGAGCCGACCGGGTGCTTTGCGGGTGGTTTACCCATTCCGTCGTAACCTTGGTGGTCGTCACCGCTGGCGTAAACGCATTGGCATCCCCCTCGGTCCCGGTCCCGGTCCAATTTGAATTGATCAGATTGAATTCCCGGGGGGTTTTGGGTTCCCCGATGCCCTTGTCGGAGGACTGGTAGATGATCATGTTAACCCTTCCGCGGTCCGACCAAGTCCTTGGATCTTTGAGGAGAGTGGACAGTCTGGGGTCATTGGGGGCGCTGGTCATGGCGAGCTCCATGAAGTAGTAATCCGAGGTGCGCGTGTTAATGTTCCCGTTCAAATTGAACACGTAATTCCCCCACCGGCCGGCGTTCAGCGTGTTTTGGACATTCGCGCGGAGGGCCTGATCCACGGTGATCGAAAACTGGTCGGAGACACCGTCGATCGGGTCGAAAGAAAACATTTCCAGGAAATGGGGATTGGGACTGCCGTCCGGCAACAGTTGATTGAGATCCAAGTTTATCGAATTGAGGGCCCGATCCATCGTCCGGCCATTCATCTGGGTGCGGTTCCAGTCGCCGCCCAAGCCGACGGCCCAGTTGTTCCCGAGGCGTTGCGAAAAGGAGAATTGCAGGTCGCGCGTCCGGGTGTCGTTGCCCGGCCCTTCCCAAGAGAGGTTTTCCCGGACCCCCAGGGTCTTGGCTTTGGAATTGGCCACCACGCGGGCGTACATGTCCAAGGGCAGGCCTTCCAGATTCAGCCAGGAACGGTTCGAGACGCCGAAGCCGACATCGGTCTGGACGTTGACCCCGTTGCTGACGGTATTCGGCCGCGTACCCCGCACGAAGAAGGCCCCGTTCGGCGCCGTCGCCGTCCACAACGGAACGCGACTGGTCGAGTCCGCCCGGCGGGCCATGAGCATCCCCCGCATGTTGATGATGGTGGGACTCCCCGCTTCCCAGAAGTAATTGTCGGCCGCGTTTCCATTGGCTCGCTGGACGCCGTTGGGTTCACCACCCCAGGAGATCGGCGTGCTGGTCCCGATGATCGACCCGTACGCCTTGCTCAGGCTCGCGGTGTTATTGTTGACGGTATTGGGCATCATCGTCGTATCGATGAGGCCGCGCGCGACGGTGCGGCCATCCCAGCCGGAGAAATTTTCGTTCGGGGTGTTGACGGGGTGAGTGTTCGTCTTGTCGTAGGACACCTCGATCGAGAGATCAGCCGTGTTGGAGAGCCGGAAGGACGTGGTGATGGAGAGTCCGCGCTTCTGGGTTTCAGCATGGTCGATGAATCCGTGGCTGTCCGAATCGACGGCATTGACCCGCACTCCGATGCGATCGGAAAGCGGCCGGTTGTGATCGAGGGTGAACCTCCGGTAGTTGAAGGCCCCGACTTCAGCCGTGAGGGTGGTCCGGGTCGCATCAAAGCGGGCCTTCTTGGTCTGGGTGCTCGATACTCCAGTCAAACCGGCAGAGGCCGCGGAGGCTTGGAACTGACCGGTGGACTGAGCTCCACCAAAAAGGATGCCATTGGGGCCCTGGCCGAAGTCGAAGGTCTCGACCGCGTAGGAATCCTGATTACCCGCGGCGACATTCTGGTAGAAGTTGCGCTGCACTCCACTCGAGGAGCCGGAGATGCTGGCGGTGTTCGATGAGTTGATCGAAGTCAGGCCGCGCACCTGAAACCGGACATTCTGGCCGTCGATATTGCCGAGATTGTTGCCACTATCGAACGACTGTCCCGGCGCCCAGGAAGCCGCCTCGTTGATGTCGGTGATGCCGAGGGCGTCGATAAATGCGCGGTTGATGACGGAATATTGGGCCGGCACATCCTTGAGCTCAAGCACCAGGCGGCCCCCGGTGCCGATCGATTGGGTAGTGAAGCTGTCGTCCGTTTGCTCACTGACCTCAAACGGATTCAGCCGGACAACTTCGGCGGCAGCCGGTGCGGCAGCCGCGGTCGAAGGCGACGGGGCGACTTGGGCGGAGGAGATGACGGGGACGGCGAGCAGGGCGACCAACGCCCCGACCAGCGGGCGTGGGATATTCTTGGGGGGATTCATGTTTGCGATGTTGGGTTGTCATCGCCCGAAATGGCGGGCGGCTTCGTTGCAGTTTCTTTCGGCTTGGTTTCTCGGGCGCTGAGCTTGGAAATTGCCAAGGCTTCGCCCTGCTTGTTCTGTCCGGTCAGACGGGATCGACCGTTCAATGGCGGCGGACCCGGAAAAGATCTTCAAATCCTGCGGGTAGAGCTCATAACTATAAAGATTCGATTATGGTGGGCCCGCGGCGGAGAGTCTGAGCACATGCAGCAATAACATGTACCCATTGCATAACTCGGCGCGCGGAACTTGGGGTTGGGGTTGAAAAGGCCGCGAATGAGCAAGGGGATCGCCGCCTGTCTATACACAGAGTAGCAAATCACTACCGCTCCGTATTGCAGAATTCGCGCAATTCTTATTTGCGACGGCGCATCCCGGAAATCCTATCAATCGTCGCGACCTTCCATGCAGTCGCGGGCCCACTCCCCGGGAAAAATCTCTTTGGCGCAAAGAGCGGGAGAATCACCCCATCCGCAAGCACATGGACACCGCGCCCCGCTCCGCTTCCAGCCTCGGGGACCTGGCGAAGAGCTTCTCAGCTCCGCTGGGGACGCGCCCCACCCGTGCCCTTGTCCGTGAAGCGCAGCCGGTAGGCACCCGGAGCCTCGCCCATCAGGCGGTGGAACTCGTTCGTGAAATGGCTCTGGTCCGCAAAACCGAAGTCCATCGCGATCTCGGACAGCCGCTTGTGCGAGAAGACGAGGGGCTGACAGCTCAGCCGCACCCGGATGTTACGGATGTAATTGTGCGGCGTGATCCCGTAGGACTCCGTGAACTTTCGCTCGAAATCGCTCGTGGACATGTGGCACGCCTTGGCGAGCTCCGCATTATTCAGCGGCTCGGCGTAACGCTGCATGATCAGGCCGACGGCGGCACTCACCGGCGAAGCCTCAAGGGCCTCCGGCAACTTGCCCGGGAGGGGCATGCAGGTGCCGGCGGTCCCCACGATCTCCCCCTTGCGGTCGCGCAGGGGAATCTTGGTGGTCACGAACCAGCGGGCGGTGTGGTCAAAGCGCCCGATGAGCTCGATGCGCGAGATAATGCGTTCCCCCCGCAGGACACGCTCGTCGTCCAGGCGGTACTGGACCACGAGCATGGGATAGAAGAGTTCGTTGTCCGTGCACCCGATGATTTCCTCCCGCGACTGACTCTGGCCCAGCGTCACGAGCCAGGGAACATTGACCCAGGTGAAGCGCCCGGCCCGGTCCTTCATCCAGAACGCCACCTCCGCCACGTGGTCCAGCACCTCGAGCACCTCGGGCACGGCCATCCCGATCGACTTCATGCTGTCCAGGAGCTGCGCGGTGTTCGGTGGGCGGTTTTTCTTCATGGGGTAATGGCTCTATCGCACCGTCCGCACTCGCGACCAAGGCAGAAAGGGGCGGGCCGCCATGCCCCCAAGGGACACGAAGGCATGGGGGCAAAGGGCGCAGACAGCGACCCTAGCAGTTGCCCGCGTACTCTTATTGCATGATTCCGCCAAAAAATTCGCATCGTCTCCTCGTCCGGACTGGTAGAATTCCGCCATTTCCTAAAAGAATGACCCGAATTCTGCAATACTCGGTCCCGGTGAGCTGCTAGTCTCGAATCCCCTGCTCCGTGATACCCGACCGTGGGCTCACCGCTGCTCCAGAAACCCCAAGCCAGCCCACCCGCGACCACCGCAGAGCCGGACGCGTATTTTTTCGATTTCTCCCGATCCACTTCCTCAACATGGCCACCCTCACCCGCCATCTTTTCCTCTCCTGCGCCGGTTTCGCCGGACTGATTCTTCCCCTCGCCGTCTCCGGACAACTGGCGGTGCCGCCCTACGTGCCGCCGCCGGCGGGTTATGTCGGAAACGGTGGCAACAATGGCAATCCCGGCACCCCGAATCCCCCGCAGACCCGCCCGGAGGACTTCGCCCGGCTCGGAGCGGTCAACGCCGAGCAGGCCGCCGCCGCGCTGGCCGCCATTACGGTGCCCGAGGAATTCGAGGTGAAGGTCTTCGCCACGCCGCCGGTCGTCAATTATCCCGTCGCCGTGGGCGCCGCCCCCGACGGGACGCTCTACGTGGCCGTGGACGGCAACGGCTCGCTGAGCGCGATGGAGCACATGGGCCGCATCCTGCGCGTGCGCGACACCAATGGCGATGGCGTCGCCGACGAGGTGAAGAACTTCGTGCCCGACATCAACTCGCCCCGCGGCGTCCTCTGGAACCACGACCACCTGATCGTCCTCGCGCCCCCGAATGTCACCGCCTTCTACGATCGTGACGGCGACGGCGTGGCCGAATCCTCGAGGATCCTTGTCACGGGCGTCGGCTTCACCCTGAAGGAAGTCCATGTCGACCACGGCCAGAACGGCATCGAGGCCGGCATCGACGGCTGGATCTATTTTGCCTGCGGCGACCAAGGCATGCTCGACGCCATCGGGTCCGATGGCCGCCGCCTCCAGCTCCACGGCGGCGGGGTCGTCCGTTTCCGCCCCGACGGCAGCGGCCTTGAGCTCTGGGCCAATCGCACCCGCAACATCGTTGGCGTGGCCGTCGGACCGCAGCTCGACGCGTTTGCCCGCGACAACACCAACGATGGCGGCGGTTGGGACGTCCGCTTCCACTATTTCAGCGGCATGACCGACCATGGCTATCCGCAGCTCTTCCTCAATTTCCCGGACGAGATCATCAAGCCCATCGACGAGTTCATCGGCGGCTCCGGCGTCGGTGCCACTTGGGTCGACGAGCCTGGCATCCCCGCGAAATACAACAACGCCCCCTACACCGCGGACTGGGGCCGCGCCAATGTCTACCGGCATGCGATCACTCCGGACGGCGCGACCTTCAAGGTGACCAATGATCCCCTGTTCTCCGTCGTTAAGCCCATGGATCTCGACGGCGATGCGAACAGCAACCTCTACCTCTCCACCTGGGGCCCGGCGCAGTTCAACTGGATCGGGCCGATGAGCGGCATGGTCTACCGGATTTCACCCAAGGGCTACAAGGCGCCCCCGCTGCCCAATTACGAAACCCTGACCGCCGCCGAGCTGGTCCAGGAACTGCAGGGCCCGAGCGCGCACCGCCGGCTCGAAGCGCAGCGCGCCCTCCTCCGCCGGCCTGCGGCGCAGGCCGCGGCCGCCCCTCTGCTCGAGGCGCTCATGGCGGACAAGACCAAGGACACCAGCCTGCGTGTCGCCGGCATCTTCACCTACCGCCAGATGCGCGGCGCCGCCTCGACGCCCGCCCTCAGCCGACTGATCGCCGATCCCACCATCGTCGCCTGGGCGCTGCGCGCCCTCGGCGATGACCGGGCCCAGGCCAAGGGCATTCCCGTCGAACTCGTGCAGAGCGCCCTGAAGTCGAATGATCCCCGCGTCCGCAAGGAGGCGATCATCACCCTCACCCGCGCGGAATCCGCCCAATCGATCCCCGCGATCGCCCCGCTGATGGCCGATGCCGATCCGATCGTGTGGCATACCGCGGTCGAGTCGCTCAAGACCTTGAAGGCCGTCGATGTCCCTCTGGCGATCCTCGATTCCCCCGCCTCCTCACTCGAACTGCGCCGCGGCGCCCTGCAGGTCCTCCAGGTCCAGCACGACCCCAAGGTCGTGTCCGCCCTAGGTACCCGCCTCAACCGGGAAACCAATCCGGACAACCGGCTCGCCCTGACCAGCGCCTTGAGCCGCCTCGCCAATGTCGAGGCCCCTTGGAATGGCACGTGGTGGACGCCGCGCCCGACCACCGGCGGACCCTACTATCAGTCCGCCCCCTGGGCCCAAACGGCCAGCGTGGTCGCCGCCGTCAATTCTCTCGTCGAAAAGGCCAGCCCCGAGGAAACCGTCAAACTCGGCCTCGTGCTCCAGCGGCAGGGCGTTCCCGCCGGGGCCGCCGCGGCCAAGTTCGTGGCCTTCGCCGACACGGAGCCCAAGCTGCTGCCCGCCATCGCGAGCTACTACGCGACGGCAGATTCCGTTCCGGCCAACGCAATCCCGGTGCTGGTCAAGATGGCGAAGGCCACGACCACGACCGCCGCTGATCGCGGACTGGTGCTCAACGCGCTCGTCAAGACCGATAGCAGGGACGCGTGGGACGCCGTGATCCCGGCCCTGCAATCCCTGCAGGCCGCCCCGGCGGCCGGCGGCGGTCGCGGTGGACGCGGCGGTGCGGCCGCTGCTCCGGTGGTCGCCCCCGGTGCCGCTCTCAACGCCGCCCAGACGATTGTGGCCACGGCCCTGATCGAAACTCCCAGCGCCGCCCTGCTGCAGAATGTGGCCACCGCCCGCACAGCCGTCCTGGCCGCGGCCCTGACCCTTCCGGCCAATCAAACCGAGATCAACGCCCAGGTGACAGCCTTGGCCTCCGCGGAACAGACGCTGGCCAACGCCCGGGCGACCGGCTTTGCGACGATCCAGACGTCCGCCGTGAAACTCACCCCGCTCCAAGTCGCAGCCTACACCGCCACCCAGGCGGCCGCCACTCCTCCGGCCGCCGCGGCGGGCGGACGAGGCGGTGGCCGGGGCGGCGCCGGTGGCGCCGCGGCCGCAACTCCCGCGGACATGGCCCGGGCCGCCGTCCTGAACTCCGCCAAGCTTGATGCCAACTTTCAGGTTTTCGTGGACCAAGCCGCCAAGCTGGACGGCGCCGCCTCCCAGATCGCGGACTCGGTGCTGCTGAACCTGGCCTCCCGGAAGGTCGGGGCGGCCGAGCCCACCACCGCCGCTGCCCGCTCACTCGACGCCGGCTGGAGCGATCCCCGCCGCCGGGTGCAGATCATGATGGCCGCGGTCAGCGCCCGCGACACGAGCCGCGCCCTCCAATTCGCGCAGGCGACCACCGATGCGGACCCAGGCGTCTCCCAGATTGCCAAGTATGCATTGCAGCAGCTGAACCTGAACGCGGACACGATTCGCGCCGAGGCGATGCAGCCGAAACTCTCGACCATGGACGTGACTGCCATCCTCGACGCCGTCGTCACGGCCAAGGGCACCGTCGCCCGCGGCCAGCAGATCGCCAACCAGGTGGGCTGCGCTGCCTGCCATGCCTTCACCACCAGCGAGGTACCCAAGGGCCCGTTCCTCGGCGCCATTGGCGGCGTCCAGCGTCGCCGCGACATCGCCGAGAACATCCTCCTGCCGAACAAAACCATCGCCCAGGGCTTTGCCACCAACATCATTGAGCTGAAGAACGGCACGTCATTCACCGGCTTCGTGGTCAATGATGCCGCCGACGCGATCACCGTGAGGAATATCGCCGCCCAACAGGAACGCATCAACCGGGCGGACATCGCCAAGCGCACGTCCATGGAAACGTCCCTCATGCCCGCCGGCCTCGTCAACGACCTCACGATGACCGAGTTCGCCTGCCTCCTCGATTATCTCGAAAGTCTCTCCGCGCACTAATCCACCGGGAACCCCTCAGCACCCCAAGCTTCATCGCCCTGTTACCCATGAAAACAAAACCGTTGTTCGCCTTCGCCCTGCTCGTCGCCGTCTTGTCCGGCGTCTCCGCCCCGGCCTTCGCCGGCGCCGCCCCAGCTCCTGCCCCGCTCCGCATCCTCTTTGTCGCGGGCGGTTGCTGTCATGACTACATCAACCAGCCGGCCATCCTGAAGAAGGCCTTGGAGGAGCGGGCGAACGTGAAGATGGACATCTTCACCAGCGCGAACGGCACCAGCCTCACGCACGACATCTTCAACACTGCCGACTGGGCTAAAAACTACGATCTCGTGATCCACGACGAGTGCTCCGCCGGCATCACGGACATGACGATCATCGGGAACATCCTCAAGCCCCACATCGATGGATTACCCGCGGTTTTCCTCCACTGCGCCATGCACAGCTATCGCACCGAAGGCTGGAACACCGGGGGTATGACGCCTTGGTTTGAGCTGACCGGCATGCAATCGACCGGCCACGGCGCCCAGCTCCCCATCGCCCTCAACTTCGTCGATCAGGAAAGTCCCATCACGAAGGGAATGACGAATTGGACCACGATCGGCGAAGAGCTCTACAACAACTACGCCGGTGGCATTCTGCCCACCGCGCATCCCTTGGTATACGGCAAGCAGGGAGCCGATGAAACCGTCGTCGCCTGGACCAACATCTACAAGCAGAAGACCCGCGTGTTCGGCACCACCATCGGCCACAACAACGCGACCGTGGAGGATACCCGCATGCTCGACCTCGTGACCCGCGGCGTGCTCTGGGCCGCCAACAAGCTGAACAGCGATTACCTCAAGCCGGCCCCGGCGGCCGCGGCCCAGAAAATGTCCCTGATGTCGGCCCCGCCCGCGGCCAGTGAAGCCGTCGAGGTCGAGACCCAGGAGTGCGGCTGCAAGGACGCCGACCTCACGCTCGCGCTCGCCAACTGAACCGCTGAAACGACGGGGAACGAGTGACAGGTGACCAGTGCCCGGACTGCCACTTTCACCGCCTCGTCACTCGTCACCTGTCACCCGTCACTCGTCACTCGTACCCCCTCATTCCCCATGAACCGACTTACCCTCTCTGCCAGCATTGCCCTCCTCGGTCTCTCCAGTGCCCTCACCGCCGCCGAGCCCAAAAAACTTCTCGTCGTCAGTGCCACGGTCGGCGCCCGCCATGCCTCAATCCCCCATGGGGAGAAAATGCTCCGTGAGCTCGCCGCGAAATCCAATGGACAGTTCACCGTGACGATGATGTCGGACGCGGCCGACTATCCCTTTTCCCGCGTCCCGGGCGGTGGCCGCGGAGCCATCCCGGGCTTTGCCGGCCAGATCCCGACAGCGCGCATGGCGCAGCAGGATGCCCTCTACACCGCGAGCACGTCGATTGCTCCGCTCATGGCGGCAGTGACCACGGCCCGCACCGAGCTTGCCTCCTCCTCGCTCGCCCGACCTGCCGACATTCAAACCAAGGCTGATACCCTGGCCGCCGCCGAGCTCAGTCTCGCGCTCGCGCGGGCCACTGCTCTGGTCCAGATCCAAGGCTCGGCCAACCGGCTTTCCCCCGATCAGGTTCAAGGCTTGGCCGTGGCGGCGCCGGCAGCCGGCGGGCGCGGTGCGGCCGCTCCGGCCGCTCCAGACAACAGCCAGACGCTGGCGAAACTGTTCCAAGAACACCTGAGCACCGCCGCCCTCGCCAAATACGACGGCGTCATCCTCCTCAGTTCCACCGGGGCGCTGCCCTTTCCAGACCGCGAGGCATTCCTGAAATGGGTCTCCGCCGGTCACGCCGTGGTGGGCATCCACGCGGCGATGGACACCAGCTATAATACCCCTGACTCCTACATGGACATGCTCTCGGGCGGGTCACGCTATGCCACCTCCATTGGCGGCAACACCACCGCACGCAAGGTCTACAAGGTGGATGCCACCCATCCTGCGACGAAGGACTGGCCCGATGGCCTTGCCGTGACGGATGAGTTTTTCCAATTCACCCGCCGGAACCCGGCCGACCCCAGCACCAACCTCCCCGGCATCGACCGGAGCAAGGTCCACTCCCTACTCGACGCGGACATTGACGGCCAGCGTCAGCCGGTCGCCTGGACCAAGCTGCAGGGCCGCGGCCGCGTGTTCTACACCTCCCTGGGTCATCGCGACGACGTGCTGCTGGCCGGCACCCCGGCCATGGATGGCAACGCGAAGATCAATTCCGACGAAGTCTCCACCGCTTACCAGCGGCACGTCCTCAACGGGATTCTTTGGTCGCTCGGCCTCGCCCAGGGCAACACCTCGACCGGCAACGCCAAGTGACCTGCTAGGGTCCGATCCTTTCCTTTCCTTCAATCGCGCCCCGGCGCGATCGGTTCCTTTTTCTGCCGGCGTTACGGCCGGCGCTAGCCTGCTCCATTCAGAAGCTCATCCCCACCCCATGCACTCAAAACGATTCAACCTCGCGGCCGCCACCCTCCTGCTGACCGCCTCCCTGGGCCAGGCCCAAATCACCGTCACGAGCAAGGATGTCATTTACCTCAACGGCGCGGCCACGCCGTCGACCGAGGTACCGCTCGGCACCTATGCCTGGACTCGCACGGCTTCCTTTGAAGGCCAGTACGACCAGATTCCAGAGGCCGGCCCGCAACCCTCCATCGCCAGTTATGCCACCACGCCCGTGATCACGCCGGCGTACGCCGAGATCGCGATGAACGAACTGACGGTCCCGGATGGGTTCGAAGCCAAACCGTGGGGCACGCCACCCTTGGTGAATCATCCGACTGCGGTCACCGCCGCGCCGGACGGCACGATCTACGTGGCGGTCGACGGCTCCGGCTCCCTCGGCGCCAACGCCCATCTCGGACGGATTGTCCGGCTCCGGGACACCAACAAGGACGGTGTGGTCGACGAGGCAAAGCCCTTTGTGCCCGACATCGATTCGCCGCGCGGAGTGATCTGGGATCACGATCATCTGATCGTCATGGCCCCGCCGAATGTGACCGCGTTCTACGACCGGGACGGCGACGGCATCGCGGAGGAAAAGAAGGTCCTGATCAGCGGTATGGGCTGGCCCCTGACCATGGCGCTCGCCGACCACTCCATCCAGAACATTGAGGTCGGCATCGACGGCTGGATTTACCTGGCTGTGGGAGATATCGGCATCTTCAAGGCCACGGGGTCCGACGGCCGCACGCTCCAGATGCGCAGTGGCGGCATCGTCCGCTTCCGCTCCGACGGCAGCGGCATGGAGATTTTCGCCGGCGCCACGCGCAACAACTACGGCGTGGCCATCAGCCCGTTGCTCGACGTCTTTTCCCGCGACAACACCAATGACGGCGGCGGCTGGGATGTGCGTCTCCACCACTTTACCGGCATGACCGACCACGGTTATCCGTCGCTCTTCGTCAATTTTTCCGACGAAGTGATCGCGCCGCTGGCCCAATTCGGCGGCGGTTCGGGCGTCGGTGCGATGTGGCTCGACGAGCCGGGCATCCCGGCGAAGTGGAACGGCCTCACCACGGCGGATTACGGCCAACGGGCGCTTTTCCACCATGCCTTGGTCCCCAAGGGCGCGACCTTCTCGCTGCCGGGCTATTCGGGTGGCACCACCTCGGCCAATCCCCCGCTCCTCACGCCCGGCCAGGAAGGTCCTCCGGCCGGCAATGAACCGTTCCTCGAGGCGGTCAATCCGATGGACGCGGACGTCGACGCGAACAGCAACATCTACCTGGTGGCCTGGCGTGGCGGCGGCTTCCGCTGGACCGGACCCATGTTCGGAATGGTCTACAAGGTTTCGCCGAAGAACTTCACCCCGGCGCCACTGCCGGATTTCAACCGGATTTCCGCGGCCGCTCTGATCGAGGTGCTGAACGGACCCAGCCACGTGCGTCGTATCGAGGCGCAACGGGCCATCCTCCGGCGCAAGGCCGAGCTCGGCACCCAGATCGTCCCGATGCTCCAGGCGCTTGCGGCCGACCGTTCCAAGCCCCTCGCCAACCGCGTCGCGGCCCTGTACACCGACAAGCAGCTCCGCGGTGCCCAGGCGACCGCGCAAATCGCCCAGCTGGCCAGCGACCCGACGATTGCCGCCCTCGCCATCAAGGCGCTCGGCGACGATCTGACCCAAGCCCGCTCGATTCCGATTCCCGTCGTCACGGCCGCCCTCCGCTCGAGCGATCCGCGCACCCGCAAGGAGGCGCTGATCACCCTCGCGCGCGCCGATTCGCTCGCCTCGGCCCCGGCCATCACCGCCTTGCTCGCCGATCCGGATCCCGTCGTCGCCCACACCGCCGTGCAGGCCCTGCGCAGCCTCCGGGCCGTCGACGCCTCGCTCGCGGTCGTCGATTCCACGACCGCCGTGCCTGCGCTCCGCAAGGGCTCGCTGCAGGTTCTCCAATCAATCCATGAAGCCCGCGTGACGAATGCGCTCATCCAGCGACTGACGAGCGACCAGACGGTCGAGCGCCAGAATGATCTCGTGGGCACGCTCGCCCGCCTCGCCAACACCGAGGCCCAATGGAACGGCAGCTGGTGGAATACGCGCCCGAGCACGGTCGGACCGTACTATGCGCCCGCTCCCTGGCCCGAGACCGGCAAGATTCTGACCGCCCTGAATACCGTGCTCAATCGCGCCGGCCCCGAGCAGACCCTCGCGATTGCCCGCCATTACATCAAACAGGGCGTTTCGCCGGGTGCCGCCGTGACCAAGTTCCTCGCATTTGCGGACGCCGAACCGGCGCTCCTGCCGCAGATCACCTCTTATTTCGCAGCTGCGGATGAAATCCCGGCCAATGCCATCCCAGTCCTGACCAAGGCGGCAGCCAACGTCACCGTCCCGGCGAATGTCCGCGCCGACGCCGTGGCGGCACTGGCCAAGACCTCGGATCGCGCCAACTGGGCCGCTCTCATACCCGCCGTGGCCACCATCGGCCAGGCCGGAGCGCCCGCGGGTGGTCGCGGCGCGGCCGCCGCGGCCGCCCCGGCGGGCATTCCCGGCGCGACACCGATTCAGCAATTGCTGGTGACCGCACTCGAAACCGCGAGCACGGCCCAGCTCCAGGCTCTCACTGCGGCGCGCACCGCACTTACCCAGGCCTCGTTGACAGCCGACCAAGCCACCGTGGCCGCTCGCGCGGCCAGCGTGGCCCAAGCGGAGGAAGCGCTGGCCCTCGCCCGCTCCGCCGCCTTCGTCAAGATCCAGACTTCTGTGGCCAAGCTAAACCCGGCCCAAGTCGCGGCACTCACCGCGCAGTCTGTGGCCGTGCCCGCACCTGCCGTAGCCGCCGGGCGCGGTGGTGGTGGCCGCGGCGGCGCGGCGGGAGTGCCCCCCGCCGAGCAAGCCCGGCTCGCGATCCTCAATTCGCCCAAGCTGGACGAAGTTTATCCAGTGCTCATCGACGAAGCAGCCAAACTGAATGGCGACAGCTCCCAGCTGGCCGACGCCGCCCTGCTCACGATTTCCGCCCGGAAGTTCGGGGCCACGGCTCCCCGTGATGCCGCCTCCCGCGCCCTCGACGCCGGCTGGAGCAACCCGGGCCGCCGCTTGCAGATCATCATGGCGGCCGTCACCGCCAAAGACACCACCCGCGCACCGCAGATCATCGCTGCGGCCAACGATGCGGATGCCGCCGTCGCCCGCGCCGCCACCTACGCGATGCAGCAGCTCACCATCGACCCGGCCGTGCTGGCCGCGGCCGCCGCCGGCCCCAAGATCGGGTTGATGGCCACTCCGGCCATCCTCGACGCGGTGGTGCCCGCCAAGGGCACGGTCGCCCGCGGCGCCCAGCTCGTGCGGGAACTCGGATGCGTCTCCTGCCACTCCGTCGCCGCCGGCGAAACCCCCAAGGGGCCGCCGCTGAACCTCGTTTCCAAGATCCTCCCGCGGCGCGAGCTGGCCGAGGCCATCCTGCTCCCCAATAAATCGATGGCCCAGGGCTTCCCCACGAACCAGATCACGCGGCGCTCCGGCGGCACCATCGTCGGATTCATCGTCCAGGAGACGCCCAGCGCGGTCACGATCCAGGACATCACGACGCAACAGACCCGGATCGCGGTGTCGGATATCGCCAACCGCACCTCGGTCGAGGCCTCGATCATGCCCCAGGGCCTTGCCGGCAACCTCACGATCACCGAGTTCGCCTCGCTCCTCGACTACATCGAGAGCCTCGCGCGCTGATCCCTCGCGCCCGCTGGTCCAACCCGGCGGGTTCGTACCTCGCGCGGCCGCGGGTGCTTCCCGCCGGCCGCCAGTCTTTCCCGTCTTCAAAATGCGACTCGGCATCAACACCTTCCTCTTCGCCTGCCCGTTCCACGACCAGCACACGAAGCTCTTCCCAAAATTCCGGAGATGGGGTTTTGAGACGGTTGAGTTCGCGATCGCCGCGCCGGACGACATGGACTGGGCCCACGTGAAGCGCCAGCTGGACAAGTCCGGGCTGGTCGCGGGCTCGGTCGCCGCCGCCATGGGACCCGGCCGCGACCTGCGCGGGAATCCCCGGGCACAGCAGGCCGGCCTCGCCTATGTCAGGGAACTGATCGACCGGATGCCCGCTCTGGACTGCCACACCCTGATCGGTCCATTCTACAGCGAAGTCGGCCGGGCCGGGGCCGAGACCCCGGCCGCGCAGCGCACGCAACGGCAACTCGTGGTGAAGCACCTCAAGGCGTTGGCCAGGTATGCCGGGGACCGGGGCGTGACGCTCTGCGTGGAGCCGCTCAACCGTTTCGAGACCGACTTCCTCAACACCTGCGACCAGGCAATCCAGCTCGTCCACGAGGTGAACCATCCGGCCTTCAAGATCATGCTCGATACGTTTCACATGAACATCGAGGAGAAGGACTCCGCCCAGGCCATCCGCCGCTGCGGCCAGCTGCTCGGGCATTTCCACGCCTCGGGCAGCGACCGCGGCACGCCCGGCTCCGACCACACGGACTGGAAGGGCATCGCCGCCGCCCTCAAGGCCATCAACTTCCAGGGCGACGTCGTCATCGAGTCGTTCACCCAAGACGTGAAGATCATCGCCCGCGCCGCCGCGATCTGGCGCCGCATCGAGCCGACCCGGGACGAGATCGCCGAGAAGGGCGTGCTCTTTCTGCGCCGGTTGCTGGCCTAGGTCCTCCGGGCTCGGAACCTTCGTTCCCGCGAGTCCCCGGCCTCGCCCGCGATGCGAGACGGCTCGCGGCCAGCCGGGAGCGGGATTTCGCCGTCGGCCGGCGCTGCACCCGGAAATATGGGATCGAAAACGCCGTTCGGCCCCTCCATTTTTCAACAGGGTCCCACCCCAACCTCCATTATCATGCGTCTTGGAATCAACACCTTTCTCTTCGCCTGCCCCTTTCACGACCGGCACACCCGGTTCTTTCCGAAATTCCGGAAGTGGGGCTACGATTCGGTCGAACTCGCGGTCGCCGCGCCGTCCGACATGGACCCCGCTTACGTCCGCGAGCAGCTGGACAAAAACGGCCTGGTCGCGGGCACGGTCTGCGGGGCCTTCGGGCCGGGCCGCGACCTCCGGGGCACGCCGGCGGAGCAGCAGGCGTCGATCGCCTACGTCAAGGCGTTGATCGGCCAGATGAAGCTCCTGGGTTCCTCCGTGCTCGCCGGCCCGATCTACAGCACCGTCGGCCGGGCCGACGCCGAGACCGCCGCGGCGAAGCGCCAGCAATGGAAGCTCGTGAAGCTCCACCTCCGCGACCTTGCCGCCTACGCGGGTGACCGCGGCGTGACTCTGTGCCTCGAGCCGCTGAATCGCTTCGAGACCGATTTCATCAACACCTGTGACCAAGCCCTCGACATGGTCGCCGACGTGGGGCACCCGGCGCTGAAGATCCACCTCGATACGTTCCACATGAACATCGAGGAAAAGGACCTGGGCCAGGCCATCCGGCGCTGCGGGAAACACCTCGGGCATTTCCACGCCTCCGGCAGCGACCGCGGCACGCCCGGCAACGATCACACCGATTGGGCGGGCATCGCCGCCGCACTCAAGGCCGTGAAGTACCAGGGCGACGTTGTGGTCGAGTCGTTCACCTCCGACGTCGAGATCATCGCCCGCGCCGCCGCCATCTGGCGCCGCATCGAGCCGACCCAGGACGAGATCGCCGCCAAGGGCGCCAAGTTCCTGCGCCGGGCGCTGAAGATTTGAGGGACCGGGGCCGCGGGTAGGGCGAACATGTCATGTCCGCCGGGCTCGGGATCGGGGTCGCGGCGGAGATGACATCTCCGTCCTGCCGATCAGCCAGCAGACGAAGTTCATCGGGGCGGCCGGGCACAAAAAAAACGCCGCCGGAGAACCGGCGGCGTTTGCGGAGAATGCCTAAAGCTTAGTTGCCACGGGGCGCACCGCCGCCGGGACCACCGGGACCGCCGCCACCGGGAGCGCCACCGCCGCCGGGGCCACCGGGACCGCCACGACCACCGCGGGGAGCGCGGAAAGTGTTATGGCCTTCCTGGCTCTGGATCATGCCAAGGGCGGCATAGAGGGGAGCAATCTCCTCCGGCGTCTTGCCCGCCTTCAGCGCGGTCTCGAGGGTCTCAACCGCCGCGATGAACTTCTTCATCGTGATCTGATAATCGGAGACGTACTTCGCCTTGTCGGCCTCGGTCACAACCGCGGCCGGAGCCCACTTCGGAGCAAGTTTCACGGCCTCGTTGGCGGCGGCCTTGATGATCGCGACCTGCTTGATGGCCTCAGCCTGCTTGGAGGCGTCCGACACGTCGGCCGCACCACCGCGACCGGAGCGCAGCGCCATGTTGGCGGTGTTGATCTTGCCCATCTGCTCCTCGAGGGGAGTCTTCGGGGCGGCGTTGGCCGGGGCGCCACCGGGACCGGGGCCGCCGGGGGCGGGCTGGGCGAAAGCAACCGACCCGAGGGTCAGCGCGAGTACGGACGATGTGAACAAGGTGCGGATCTTCATAGGAAGGTGTTGGTTTCGGGAGACGCTAAACGGCCGCGATGCAAATCACGGCGACTGACTTTGCAATGGGTTTTTGGTTCCAGATCCGTAACGTACAACTTTCGGTGTTTTCTTGGAATATTCCCTTGGGCCGCTACTCGTTACCGCAGTATCCCCATTCGCCCCGGATGGTCGAAACCCGATGCCCCTACCCATGAAGCTCTCCTCCCTGTTTCTCGCCGCCTTCGCGGTGTCTCTCATCCCCGCCACCCACGCCCAGCCCCAGCCGTGGGCCCTGGGCCGCCTGGAGGGCAAGTCCCCCCGCCATCAGGAATGGCAGAAGATTACCTCCGCGACCCGGCCGCTCCAGGTCTTTGTCACCTACCCCGAGGTCAGCACCAAGGCCACTGTCGTCATCGTTCTCCACGAGAACATGGGCCTGACCGACTGGGCCCGCAATTTCGCCGACCAGCTCGCCGAGGCCGGCTACATCGCCATCGCGCCGGACATGCTCACGCAGGCGGATGGCAAGACCACCCGGGAACTCATGGCCACGACCGGGGAGGTCAGTCGCGCCCACCAGGCGCTCACGCCCGATGGCATCACCGCCGATCTCACCGCGGTCGTCGAGTACGCGAAGAAAATCCCGGCGGCCAACGACAAGGTCGTCATCGCCGGCTTCTGCTGGGGTGGCGCCCAGTCGTTCCGTTTCGGAACCAACAACAAGGACATCAAGGGTGTGTTCTCCTTCTACGGCGCCCAGCCTACGGTCCCCGCCGACATCGCCCGCATCAACGCCCCCATCTACGGTTTCTATGCCGCCAACGACATGCGGGTGAATGCCACCATTCCCCAGACGGTCGAATTGATGAAGGCCGCCGGCAAGGTGTACGAGCCCGTCACCTTCGCCGAGGGCTCCGGCCACGGTTTCATGCGCGCCGGCGATCCGGCCAATCCCGACATCACGCCGCCAAACAAGGCCGCCCGTGACGCTGCCTGGGCCCGCTTGACCGAGCTGCTGAAGAAGATCTGAGCGTGAAGGGCCTGCGGCCCCTCACCTGTTGTTGGGTCGTTGAAGACGACCGAGGGCGCACCGCCCATGGCACGGGTGTAGGAGCGGGTTTACCCCGCGAGATCTGACCGCATTCGCGGCATAAAGCCGCTCCTCCAGCCCACGGATCCGACCCGGCGCGTTAGGGATAACGCGCCCTGCCTTACACCCCGGCCGCCAGCCGCGCCGCGCGCTTCTTCTCGATCCGGCTGCCCGCGATGATCGCCAGCTCAAAGAGCACGTACAGCGGCAGCGCCATCAGGCCCTGGGTCAGCGGATCCGGGGTCGGGGTGACAATGGCGGCGATGATGAAGATCACAATGATCGCGTGCTTCCGGTACTTGCGCAGGAATGCGGTCGTCATGAGCCTGAAGTGCACCAGCAGCACGATCACGAGCGGGAATTCAAACGAGAGTCCCACGCCGAGGACCAACCACGTCATCAGGCTGAAATAATTCGCGGGCGTCCAATTGAAGCCCCAGCCAAACAGCAGGTTCAGGTCGATCGACACCCGCAGCGCACTCGTCACGAGCAGGAAGAAGCTGAACGCGGAGCCGGACAGGAACAGGAGCAGGCCCACCCCGACAAAGGGCAGCACCGTCCGGCGCTCGTGGTCGGTCAGTGCCGGGGCGATGAATTGGCCAATAAAGAACAGGATGAACGGCGAGCTCATGATCAGTCCCCCAACGAGGCAGAGCTGAATGATCACGTTGAATCCCTCCATCGGGGAATTCGTGACAAACCGGAACGTGAGATCCGGGTATTCGGACAGCACATGGTTCAACGGCCAGGAAAGTGCGTCGAAGAAATCCTTGAAGTAAATGCCCACCACCACGGCCGCCGCGATAAAGGCCAAGGCGCTGCGGAACAGCACCCCGCGCAGCTCGTTCAGGTGGTCCCAGAACCCCATCGCCTTGCCCGGCGGACGGACGGCTTCGAGCGGAGTGATCTCTGCGTCTGGTTTCTGGGTGGGTTCGCTCACGGGATTAAAGCCGGAGCATGGAGGCCCCATCTCCCGCGTGGCCATGAAATTTCGCGCTGCCTCGTGTGGCAGGGCGGAGATGCCATCTCCGCCGCGATGACGTCCGATCCGGCGGACATTCCCATGTCCGCCCTATCTTGAATGCCAATCATCACGGTCGCCCGTTTCGACACACCCAGGCCCTCAGCTGAGCCGAAGGGCAACCAAGGGACCCAAAACTTTCCCGCGGATTTCACGGATCGACGCGGATATTCAATCGCAATCCGGTTTGGACATCCGCGTTCATCCGCGAAATCCGTGGGAAGGGTCGGCCTAACGCCCGGAAATCCCTCCCGGCACACGAGGATCCTGCAGTAGAGTAGCGCAGAGCACGGAATGGTTTGGGGTTCCCGAACCAAACCACCCAAAGACCAAGCTCTGTGTCCTCCGTGTCTCTGTGTGCCAAAAGGTTTGCTGGATCGATCGCGGTCGCCTCGTCGGCAGCCCTACCCATCTCCCATCTGCCATCCACGATCTCCCACCGGCCCTGGGCCGGATCAGCCTCCTGCCGGATAGAGGCAGTTGACCTCGATCTTCTCCCCGCAGGAGCACGTCACCACCAGGCGCACGATCTTGTCGCCGTCCTTGATCACCTCGATGGCGGCCGACGATTCCGCCGCGGAGTCGTCGTGCCTGTGCCCGCGCACCGGCCGCACCGGCGGCGCCGCGGCCAGGCGCAGCGGGGCGGAATCGAGGGACTTTCGGCCGAGCAGGAAGGGTTTCATGGGGCGGGCGCTGCCGCGCCCGCCCTGCGCTGGGCGTCGCGGGTCTTGGAGGAGAGCGTGAGGCTGATCGCAATGCGCTGATTGTTCAAGATGTAGACGGGGTGCCCTCACCCCGCATAAACCTCCTCACCCATGCTCACCTCCCGCCGCGACTACATCCTGCGGATCATTGACGAGGTAGGCCGGCTGCTCGCCCGGCTGGTGCTCCAGCGCCGCAAGGGCCAGCCCGAGGACGCGCTGCAGTCGCTCGCCGATGCCTTCGCGCGCCTCTTCGGCCGGGAGTTTCACGAGGTCTTCCAGTTCACGCCCGAGCAGCACTACCTGATGCTGGCCGAGGACGAGCCCGGCGCAATCGCGCGCGACAAACGCCTGCTCTACGCCGCGCTCAGCGCCGAGGCCGGCCGGATCTACGCCGACCTCGGGCGCACCGAGTTCGCCCGCGCCTCGCGATTAAACGCCCTGCGCTTCACCCTGCGCGCCCAGCAGGACTGCCCCGGCGGCGATCTGCCGGCCTTCGCGCCCGACCCCACCGGGCTGGTCGCGGAGCTGGGCGCCGCGAACCTCGATCCGGAGACGACCGAACTGCTGCGGACCACCGGGAGGAATTGAGCACCCGGATTTTGACCGCAGATTTGCCGATGAATACCGGATTCGGATTGGGATCTGCGCCCTCCGAGTAATCTGCGGAACAATCCTCAGGTGTTTTGATTGCGGCGGCCCGAAGCTGCGCCGCTCGCATAAACCTATGGGGCCCGCGATTTGATTCGGACCGGCCCGGGTTTTCTGCCTTTTTCACCGGCCAGCGCATGTCGGTCTCGTTCGTCATCCCCCTCTACAACTGCCTGCCGCTCACGCAGGCGATGCTGGTGAGCCTGCAGGCGACCCTCCCGGCCTGCCTCGAGCACGAGATCATTCTCGTCGACGACGGCAGCACCGACGGCACCCGGGAGTGGCTCGCAACCCTCGGGCCCGGGTTTCGTGTCGTTCTCAACGAGCGCAACCTCGGCTATGCCGGCGCGAACAACCGCGGGGTCGCCGCCGCCACGAAGGAACTCGTCGCCCTGCTCAACAACGACCTCGTCCTTACCCCGCGCTGGCTCGAGCCGATGCTCGCGGTGCACCGCCGCTCCGGTCCGCGCGCGGGCCTGACCGGCAATGTCCAGATCGACGCCCGCACCGGCCAGGTCGACCACTCGGGCATTTTCATCAATCTCAAGGGCAAGCCCGAGCATGAACGCCGCGAGGCCCAGGGCTGGAGCACCCTGCTCCATGGCTTCCATGTCGCCGACGCCGTGACCGGCGCCTGCGTGCTGCTGGCCCGCGCCACCTGGGACAAGCTCGGCGGGTTCGACGAGGGCTTCCGCAACGGCGGCGAAGATGTGGATCTCTGCTTCCGCGCCCAGCAGTCCGGACTCCTCAACGCCGTGGCGGATCGGAGCGTGATCCGCCACCACGTCAGTTCCTCCCCGGGCCGCGCCCTGCGTAACGAGGAGAACAGCCGCCGGCTCACCCTGCGTTGGCGGCGCGAGCTGGTGGACTGCGCCGCGCGGCATTGGTGCCGGCACTACTACGAGCTAAGTCCGCTTGAGCCCGGCACGCACGGGCACGGTTTCCAATTCGGAGTCTGGCTCCACACGATCGGCCTGCGCCGCGATCCTCCGCCCGCCACCCTCGCCGCCATGCGGCGGATCATCGATGCCGCGGTGGACGTCGAGCTGGCGCGGTGGACCGAGCTGCTGGGGCCGGTTATTTCCTGACCACTTCGCGCACCACCGCCTGCGGGCGCTGGTTCACGCTGAGGAACATCCGGCCGATGTACTCGCCGATCAAGCCGAGCATCACGAGCTGCGCGCCGGAAAAGATCAGCATGGCCGACATCAGCCAGCCGAAGCCGTTGGGCGGACCGCGGTCCACATACCAGAAACCGACGACGACGAGCAGTGCGATCAAGCCGGCGAAGGCCGTCCCGAGTCCGAGGACCGTCGCGACCCGCAGCGGCAGCACCGAGAAGTTGATCCACGCACTCAGCCATAGCCGCAGCAGGCGCCGCAGGGTGTAGCCGCTCTGCCCAGCCTGCCGCTCATGGTGCTCCACGTTGATAGAGCCGATGCGCTGCGTCACCTGCAGGAGCAGGCCGTCGATGTACGGATGCGGCCCGGCGTAGGCCGTGACCTGCTGCGCCGTGAAGGCCGACACGCAGCGAAAGCTCGAGAGGTAGAAGCCGGGCGGCTTGTCCAGCGCCCAGTCGGTCATGCGGTTCGTGAACCAGCTGCCCGCGTTGCGCCACGCCGAGTGCTGCTTCACGTGATAGTGCCCAAAAACCACGTCGAGCCCGGTCTGCGTCGCGTGCTCCCAGAGGTGCTTGGCCTCGGCCGGCGGATTCTGCCCGTCGTCGTCGAGGTTCACGAGGAACGCACCACGCGCATGGCGCCAGCCGGTCAGGACGGCGTTGTGCTCGCCGAAGTTCCGCGCGTGCTCGACGTACACGATTGGCACCTTCGCGTCGCGGACCAGCCCCCGGCAGACCTCCGCCGTGCCGTCCGCGCTGCCGTCGTTCACGAGGACGATCTCGTGGCCGCCCGGAATCTCGAGCACCTCGATGTCCCGCACCACCGCTGCGATCGTCGCGGCGCTGTTGTAGAGAGGAATGATGAAGCTGAGGGCGGGATTGGCCATGGCGGGGTGCGGCGATTTGCGGCGAAAGCCCCCCCGGGCGCAAAGGAAAATGCAGGCGCCGCTCAGGCCGCCGGCTTCTTCCTCTGCTCCACCATCGCCAGCAGCAGATCACTCTTCGAGATGCTGCCGAGGAGGAGGCCGTCCCCGGACACCACCGGCAGGCGCTCGGCGGTGAGGCCGACAAAGGCCGCGAGGGCATCGCCCAGCGTGTGGTCGGGCCGGACGCGGGGAAAATCCTCCAGCACGATGTCGCGCGCCAGCACGAGCTCCGCGAGCGCGGCGTCGGCGAGGTAGGGCTTGATGTCGTGCAGAGCGATCGCCCCGCGGAAACGCCCATGGGCATCGGTCACGTAGAGGTTGTTCACCCGCACCCCGAGGAAGGTCCGCGCGATCTCTGCGAAGCGGGCATCGATCGGCGCGGACGGCGGGTTCAGCCGCATCAGCTCGTCGACCCGCCCGGCCGGCAGGCCCGCGGCCGGCTGGTCGGCCGATTTGCGCCGGAGGAATTCACTGTAGAGCGAATGGGATTCGATTCCCTTGGCGGTGTAGTACGCGATCACGCTGCAGAGCAGCAGCGGCACGACGATATCGTAGCTCAGGGTCATCTCGAAAAGCAGGATCACCGCCATGACGGGTGCCCGCGTCGCCGCGGCGAGGAACGCGCCCATGCCCACCAGCGCAAAGGCCACCGGGTCGACCGTGCCCACGGGGAACAGCGCCCGGATCCCGGTGCCGTAGAGCAGGCCCGCGCTGGCGCCCATGAAGAGCGCCGGCGTGAAGACGCCGCCGGGCGCGCCGGAGCCGAACGAGGCCGCGGTCGCGAGCCACTTGCACACCAGCACCAGCGCCACGATCCGCCAGGCGTAGCCGCCGTTCAGGATCGCCAGCACCACGCTGTAGCCGTTGCCACAGACCTCGGGCACCGCGACCGCCACCGCCCCGACGATCAGGCCGCCGAGCCCCAGCCGCACCGCCAGCGGCAGCCGCGGCACGAGGAAGGCCTTCTCCGCCAGGCGCAGCGACTGCAGGAAGATCGGAGCCCCCATGCCCGCGAGCAGCCCGAGCAGCAGGAAGGGCGGGATCTCCCACGGGGAGTTGAGCACGAACCGCGGCACCTCGTAGAGCTGGTGCGCATTGCTCAGGAACTTCACCGTGAGCGCGGCCGTGACCGACGCCGCGACCAGCGGCCCGAGGCTCTCCATCGCGATGGTGCCGAGGATGATCTCCGCGACGAAGAACGAGCCCGCCAGCGGCGCGAAGTACGCCGAGGCGATGCCCGCGGCCGCACCGCAGGCCACGAGCAGCCGGAGCTGCGGCGGCGAGAACCGGCGCCAGCGCCCGATGAACGAGGCCAACATCGCCGAGAGCTGCACCATCGGTCCCTCGCGCCCGATCGACCCGCCGGAACCGATCGAGAACAACGCCGCTGTGCTCTTCACCAGGCTGGCACGGATCGGCACGTGCCCCGTGCCGATCACGATCGCCTCCATGTAGTCGGTGGAGCTCTGCGTCCGCGTCAGCCGCCCGCCCCAGAGTAGCACGAGGCCTGCCATCAACCCGCCCGCCGTGGGCACCGCCAGCCGCCCCCACCACGGGAGCAGGCGGAACGACTCGACCACGCCCGCATCGGACCCCGTGAGCAGCCGGTGGATGTCCTCCGCCAGCGCGCGGAATACCAGCGACGAGATCGCCCCGGCAAACCCCGCCAGCGCGGCCCAGAGCAGCGTCGCCTGCCACTCCGTCGGCTGCAGCCGCTCGGCGATCCACACCCGCCAGCGCAGCAGCCGGAGCAGGCGCGCCATCAGCAGCTGGGTGGGCTCGTGGGCACCCTTCATCTCAGCCGCGGAAAAAACTCGGGTTCGTCGGCGTCACGCGCAGCACGCTACAAGACCGGCCCCGGGAAACAAGCACGGGCCGGACATGTGCCCGCTTGTCCGATCCATCTGTCGGATCTCCGGGTGCGGGCACCCGGAGATCCCGCCGGTCTCCTTCCCGGTAGGGCGGCGACTCCGTCACCGCCGGGTTTGCGTAGGGTCGCCGCTTGCGGCGGACCTGCCGGCTAACGATCCGGCCTTGTGTGAGCGCAGGCCCCCATGGAATCACGGCGCCCACGGAGTGGTCGCCCTACCGGGGCCTGTTCGAATTTTGATTCGACCGCCCGCAATTTCCGCCAAAAGCCAGTTGCCGAGATCCCGCGCCGCGCGTCACATCACTGCGATGCGCGACCCCCACGCACGCCCGACCTCCCGCGGCTGGCCCCTGGCCGTCCTCGGCGGACTGTGCGTTGCGGTCATCGCCGTCTACGCCGTCCTCGGCTGGACCCGGGTCTCCGAGATGGGCAACCGGACTCCCCGCGAGGCCTACTACAACCTGCTCGTGGACGGCTTCCGCGCCGGCCAGCTCAACCTGCCGCGCGAGGTGCCGGCCGGACTCGCCGCCCTGCCGGATCCGTACGACCCCGAGGCCAATGGCGATTTCCGGGGCGCCATTTTCGTCGACACCGACCGGCTGCACGACCTGACCTACTACCGCGGCAAGCTCTACCTGTATTTCGGCGTCACACCCGCGCTGGTGCTGTTCTGGCCGTACGCGGCGCTGACTGGGAACTACCTTGAGCATGCCCAGGCGGTGACGATTTTCGTCTCCGTCGGATTTCTCGCCGGAGCCTGGCTGCTCTGGTCGGCCGGGCGGCGCTTTTTTCCAGAGGCCCCGGCCCTCGCGGTCATCGCGGTCACGGCAGGCTTCGGTCTGGCCTCGGGCATCCCCGCGATGCTCAGCCGGCCGGACGTCTGGGAGGTGCCCATCACCTGCGGCTTCGCCCTGATCATGCTGTCGCTCGTCGCGCTCTGGCGGGCCCTGCACGAATCGCGTCACCGCACCTGGGCCCTGGCCGCGGCCAGCCTCGCCTACGGCCTCGCCGTCGGGGCGCGTCCGTCCCTGCTTTTCGGCGCCGTCATCCTGCTCGTGCCAGTCGGCCTCGCCTGGGCCCGCCGCCGCGATCCGGCCAGCCCGGCCGGCGACTGGCGGCGGCTGCTCCCGGCCGCCGTGATCCCGATCGGCGGTATCGGCCTCGGACTCGCGTACTATAATTACCTGCGCTTCGGCAGTCCGACCGAGTTCGGCCAGACCTTCCAGCTGGCCGGCGAGCGGCAGGACATCAATCACTTCGGGCTCGGCCACCTGGGGTTCAACCTCCGCGCCTACTTTTTTGCCTGGGGCGACTGGACCACGGCCTTCCCTTACTTCCAGCAACCGGAACTGCCCCCGATGCCGCCGGGACACGGCGGCGTGGAGCGACCGTTCGCCCTGCTCACGAACTCGCCGCTGGCGTGGCTGGCCCTCGCCGTGCCGCTGGCGTGGCGGGCGCGCGCCGACGACGACCGGCGGAATCTCCGCGCCTTCCTCGCCGCCGTCGCGGTGATGTTTCTCTCCGCCACGCTGGTGATGGGACTTTTCTACGGCACCTGCCAGCGCTACGAAATCGAGTTCGCCCCCGCCCTCTTCCTGCTCGCGGCCTTCGGGGCGCTGGCCCTCGACCGCGCCCTCTCCGGACGGCCCGGCCTGCGCCGGTTTTCCCGCGCCGGGTCCGCCGTGCTGCTCGTCGCCTCGCTCGCCGGCAACCTCCTGACCGCCGTCGCCTACCGCGGCCTCCTCGACCACGCCCGCGGCTTCAACCTCCTCGCCAACAAACAGACCGCCGCATCGGTCCCCGTGCTGGAGTCTGCCGTCCGTCTGCAGCCCTCGCGTCCCAAGGCCCGCCTCGATCTCGCCTCGGCCTATTTGATCTCCGGCCAGGTCGCCACCGCCTCGGCGCAACTGGCGGAGGCGCTCCGGCGCGCCCCCGCCCTCGCGTCCGAAATCTACGAGGGCTACGGCCCCGTGTTCCTGGCCTACCAGCGCGAGGAAGACGTGCTGGTCATGCTCCAGGCCTCCCTCACGGCCCAACCGAGCTCGGCGCGTTTCCTCCACGACACCGGCGTGATCCTCGCCCGGCTGGGACGGGACGAGGAGGCCACCCGGCACCTGCAGGAGGCGCTCCGGCTTGAGCCGAATATCCCGAGCCCGCTCATCACGCTCGGCCTCCTCGCGCAAAAGGCCCGGCGCCTGACCGAGGCGCGCGCCTACTTCGAGCGCGCGCTCCGCGCCGACCCGAACAACGCCACCGTCCGCGAGCTGCTCCAGCGCCTCGAGTCCACCGCGCCACCGCTTTTTCTCCAGCGGTGATGCCGGCGATCCGCCCGGGCCCATCCCGTCCTGCGCGGCGGCCGCCGGCGCAAAAGCCTGTTGCGCGGGGTTGTCCGAGAACCTAGCAAAACCCCATGGGTAAACCCGGCACCTCTTCGTCACCCGGTTGGTGGCAGACGGCCGTCCTCGCCGCCCTGTGCTCCGGCGTGATCGCGCTCTACGCCCTGCTGGCCGGGTCGCGCGTTTCCGAGTTGGGCAACCCGACCGCCAAGGAGGCCTACTACAATCTGCTCGTGGACGGGCTGCGGAGCGGTCAGCTGAACCTGGCGCGCGCGGCACCGGACGGGCTGACGGCCCTCGCGGATCCCTATGACCCCCAGGCCAACCTCGCCTTTCGCGGCTACATTTACGAGGGCGGCAACCGGCTGCACGACCTCACATATTACCGCGGCAAGCTCTACCTGTATTTCGGGATCACGCCCGCGCTGCTGCTATTCTGGCCTTATGCGGCGGTGACGGGACACTATCTCGAACACAGCCAGGCGGTGACAATTTTTGTGTCCGTCGGATTTCTCGCCGGGGCCTGGCTGCTCTGGTCGATCCGGCGGCGCTACTTTCCGCAGATCCCGGTGCTCGCCGTCGCCGCGGCCGCGGCCGCCCTCGGGCTGGCCTCGGGCATCCCCGTGATGCTCAGCCGGCCGGACGTGTGGGAAGTCCCCATCTCCTGCGGCTACGCCCTCGTCATGCTGACGCTGGCCGCGCTCTGGCGGGTGCTGCACGAAGCGCGTCACCGCACCTGGACGCTGGCCGGCGCCAGCCTCGCGTACGGCCTCGCCGTCGGCGCCCGGCCGTCGCTGCTCTTTGGGAGCGTGATCCTGCTGGTGCCCGTCTGGCTGGCCTGGAGCCAACGCCGGGAGACAGGAGACTGGCGTCGCCTGCTGTCCGCGGCCGTGCTGCCGCTCGGGGCCGTCGGGCTCGGTCTCGCCACCTACAATTACCTGCGCTTCGGCTCCCCGGGCGAATTCGGCCAGACGTTCCAGCTGGCCGGCGACCGGCAGGACATCAACCACTTCGGGCTCGGCTATCTTTGGTTCAATCTGCGCGCCTACTTTTTTGCCCTGCCCCGGTGGAGCGGAAGTTTCCCGTTTCTGCTCCCGCCGGACCCGGCCGCGCTGCCGCCCGGACATGGCGAGGTGGATCACCCCTTCGCCCTGCTGACGCATGCCCCGATCGCGCTGTTCGCGCTGGCCGCACCGCTGGCCTGGCGAAGCCGGTCCGAACCGGCCGGCCACGGGCTGCGCGCCTTCCTGGTCGCGGCCGGCGGATTGTTCCTGTCGTCTGCCCTGGTCATCGGCCTGTTCTACTGCGCGAGCGCCCGCTACGAAATCGAGTTCACCCCCGTGCTCTTCCTCCTCGCGGCGGCCGGCGGATTCGCCCTCGACCACGCGCTCGCCGGCCGGCCGGCGGGTCGAGTGGTTTTCCGGGCCGCGGCCGCGATCCTGCTGCTGGCCTCGTTCGCCGGCAATTTCCTGGCCGCCGCCGAATACCGTGGCACCACAGATTACCGCCGCGGCCAGGCCCTGCTCTACTACCAGCGCCTGGATGAAGCCGTGCCGGTCCTCGAGGCGGCGCTCAAGCTCCAGCCGGCGAATACCCCGCTGCGAATGGACCTCACGGCCGCCCTGGTCCTTTCCGGTCGCTCCGACGCCGCCTCGACCCAATTGGCCGAGGCGCTGCGACGCGATCCGGCCAAGGCGCCCTGGATCCACGAGAACTACGGCGCGGTGTTCCTCCAAAACCGGCGCGACCGCGATCTTGAGGTCCTGCTCCAGGCCGCGGTGGCCGCCCGGCCCCTTTCCCCGCAATTGCACTACGAGTACGGCGTGGTCCTCGGCCGGCTCGGCCGGGAGCAAGACGCAACCATGCACCTCCTGGAGGCCCTCCGTCTCCAGCCGGAAAATCCCAGCATCCTCACCGCGCTCGGCCTGCTGGCCCAAAGGTTCCAGCACCCGGCCGCGGCGCGCTCCTACCTCGAGCGCGCCCTCCGCGCCGAGCCCGGGAACGCCACGATCCGCGATCTCTTGCAGCGTCTGGACGCCACCTCGCCGCCGCCTTTCCTCCAGCGGTAGGGGCGCCGTCCCCGGCGGACCGGGATCGATCCCCATCGAATCTTTCTCGTTCTCTTACTCTTTCTCGGAAAACCGGGTGAGGGCACCCGGACTACATCCGAATCATCAGCGTAGATTAGCCCCCCCCCGGATCGGCTTCAATCGCGGCTGGCTCGCCAGCCTTCGCCGAGCCTACGGCTGACCAGTCGAGGCAGCCCTGCCTTTCGATCCATCGGGGCGGAGATGACATCTCCGCCCTACCTCCGAATCCACCCTCCGCCGTCTGCCCTCCGCCCTCGCGGACGACCCGTCCGCCACCATCGACGCTAGTCGATGGTGTACGGCTCCGGCTCCTGTTCCTGCTCCGAGGGCGACGTGAGCTGCACGAGGCTGTGCAGCGAGGTGAAGTGCTGGCTCAGGTCGAAGTCGCCGCCGAGGTTGCCGATCAGCTTGTCGAAGAGGTCTTTCTTCGCGGCCTTCAGCGCCTGGATCCGCTCCTCGATCGTGCCGGCCGTCACCATGCGGTAGACAAAGACGGTGTTGGTCTGGCCGATGCGGTGCACGCGGTCCACCGCCTGTGCCTCGACTGCCGGGTTCCACCAGGGGTCGAGCAGGAAGACGTAGTCGGCGGCGTGCAGCGTGATGCCCGTGCCGGCGGCCTTGAGCGAGACCAGCATCACCGCCGCGCCGGGCGCGGTCTGGAACGCCTCCACCGGCTTCTGCCGGTCGAGCGTCATGCCGGTCAGCTCGTGCCGCGCGAGGTCGGGGAACTTCTGCGCCAGCGCCTCACGCACGCGGTCGAGCAGCATCACGAACTGCGAAAAGATCACCACCTTGTGCCCGCTGCCGACGATCTCGGCCAGTTTCTCCAGCAGGAGGGTGATCTTGCCGGAATCGGAGAGCGGCGACTTCAGCCACGGCAGCATGTCGGGATCGCAGCAGGTCTGCCGGAGGCGCGTGAGCAACGCGAGGAAGCCGAAGGATTTCTCGCGCATCGCCGTGCCGACGTCGTCGCCCAACCGCGCCAGGCCCTCGCTGCAGATGCGGGCGTACTCGGCGCGCTGCACGTCGGTCAGCGGGCAGATCAGGTCCATCTCCACCTTCTGCGGGAGTTCCTTCGCCACCTCGTTCTTGGTGCGGCGCAGGACGAACGGCGCGAGCTGCGCCCGCAGCCGGTGCAGCGTGCCGTCGCGGTCCGCCGTGAGCGCGGCCTCGAAACCGGCGCGCGAGCCGAGCAGGCCGGGGAGCAGGAAGCGGAAGATGCTCCAGAGATCGAGCTGGCGGTTCTCCAGCGGCGTGCCGGTCAGGACCAGCCGGTGCCGCGCGCGGACGGCGAAGCAGGTCTGCGTGACCTTCGCGTCGGGGTTTTTGATGAACTGGCCCTCGTCGAGCACCGCGTAGCCGAACTCGTGCGCGGGCAGCAGCTCGCGGTGCTTGCGGAGCTGGGTGTAGCTCGCGAGCCAGATGACCTGGCCCGTGCGGGCGGAGAAGTCGTTGCCCGACTTCAGCACGTCGACCGCGAGCTCCGGGAAATACTTCTGGATCTCCTGCCGCCACACCGGCACCACGCTGGCCGGGCAGACCACGAGCGACGGGCGGTCCGCCACCGGGCGCGACGCAAGGAGCGAGAGGACCTGCAGTGTCTTGCCCAGGCCCATCTCGTCGGCCAGCAGGCCGTGGCAGCCGACCTCGACGAGGTGGTGCATCCATTCGACGCCGCGGCGCTGGTAGGGCCGGAGCAACTCGGGCAGCGTCGGCGAGATCTCGGGGGGCGTCAGCACCAGCCGGCGCCAGGCCTCGACCTCCGGCGAAAGCGTGAGCTTCAGCTTCGCATCGCTGAAGAGCGAGAAGACGAGGTACGGCGAGAGCGCGCCCTCCCCGTGGGTCTCGGCGACGTTCTTCTGCCACGAGTTAAAGACCTCCCAGCGCGCGGCCTCGAGCGTGACGATGCCGATGTTGGGCAGGATGACGGGCCCGCCGTGCTTGCGCAGGAGCGCGTTCACCTCGGTGTCCGTGAGCATCCGCTCGCCCGCGCGGAAGATCCAGCGGAGGTTCAGGCCGTCTTCCGAAGGCGTCGCGCCCGGTCCGCCGGCGCCCGGCGCCGCCTTTTCCGCCACCGCCTCGATCTCGATCGTGCGCGTGCCCTTCTGCAGCAACGTCGCGCGGTCATCGAGCTCAACGGCAAAATGCCGGCGCCAGGCCGGCAGCACGGTCTTCAGGAAATTCGGGATCTCCACCAGCGACTCCATCAGGTACTGGCCGTTCTCCTGATGATAGTGGAAGTGCGCCCGGCGGGCATAGGCCGCGAGGTTGATCAGCTTGGCGCGCTCGGAGGAGCTGACATGCGCGTGGCCGTTGGCGTGCGCCGCGCTGCCGAGCGCCGGCTGGCGCGAGCGGCCGTTCGCATCGAGCCAGTACGCCTGAAAAAGCAGGCCGGCCGTGCGGACCTTGAAAACGAGCAACAGGGGCCGGACCTCGCCGGAAGGAACCGGAGGTTTCGCCGCGCCATGTCCCGCGCCGGATCCATTACTCCCATTGGTCCCATTACTCCCATTCGTCCCCTGGGAGCCATTGGTTCCCGCCTTGGCCGAAGATGACTTCGGCCCGTGACCATTGCCGTTCGTCGCCGGATCGCCCGGCAGCACCGGGATCTCGTCGGCCACCAATTCCTCGATCTCGTGGATGCCCGCGACGGCCAATGCCCGCGCCATATCGGGATCCGTGGACGAGGAGCGGACGGCCAGGCTGCCTTCGGCGGCGTCCCATTCCAGCACGGCGTACTCGTCACGTTTATCCACCCGGCGATGCACAATCGCATCATGATCGGTGAGTTCCAATTCCCGGACCTCACCGTCCCGGTAAATCCGGCGGCCTTCCTCGAGTTGAGCCACTTGAAAATGACTCTCCCATTCGGAATCGAGCTTCTCGAACCAAAACTCCAGCGACTGAGGGGTATATACTCGCTTCGGCCCGTGCGATTGCATTCGCGGAAAAGCAAAACCTAGAAACCGGCCCGCCCGGTGCAATCCCGAATTACAAGTCTGTTACAGCCTGCCGTGCCACACCCGGCAGACTACACAACCACCTTCCGGCCGAAAGGGCGCCGCCATTTCGGATCCTAGCCGCACGAGGGCGAAGCCCGACCTCTGCTAGCCCCGGCCAAGTCGGCCCGACCGGGCGAACATTTCGCACGTCTGAGTGCGAAATGTTCGGGCTAGAGCTGTTCGCGGATCACCGCGAGTGTGCGCTGGATCGCTCCTTGGTTGGCCTGCTGCCAGGCGCGTGCCGCGGCGGACTGCTGCTCACGGCGGCTGGGATCGGTCAGCAAGCTCGACACCGCCGCCGTCAGCGTCGCCGGATCGGCCACGACCGACGCCGCCCCGTTACCGACCAGCTCCCGCGCGATCACGCGAAAGTTGGTCATGCCCGGACCGAAGAGCAGCGCCTTGCCCAGCGCCGCCGCCTCGACCGGGGTCTGCCCCTCCGTGTGCGGAGGGAGACTCTTGCCCACAAAGACGAGGTCAGCGAGCTGCGCCAGCTTGCGCAATTCGCCCGTGGTGTCGGCGACCGACACCTCGACCAGGCCCGCGGCCGCGCCGCGCGAGCGGAAATGATGCGTGAGCCCCTCCCCGCGGAGCAGCGCCTCGATCTCCGTCCTGCGTTCCGCGTGCCGCGGCACGAGCAGCAGCCCCACCGCCTGCCCGCCCGCCCGTGCCGCGCGCCAGGCCGCGACGAGCGCGGCCTCCTCGCCGGGCCAGGTCGAGCTGCCCAGCAGCACCGGGCCGTCCGGCAGGCCGAGCTCCCGCCGCAGCTGCGCGCGTTGCGCCGCGTCCAGCGGCGGGATCGCGACATCCAGCTTGATGTTGCCGGTGACCGTGATCTCCGCCGGCGCAAAACCCAGCGCCCGGAAGCGCTCCGCATCCTGCTCCGACGCGGCCAGCACCCGGGTCAGCCCGGTGAGCAGCGGGCGCACCACGGAACGCACCGCCATCATGCGGCGGTAACCGCGGTCGGAGACGCGCGCATTCACGGCCAGCACCGGCACGCCGCGCATGTGCGCCTGGTGCAGGAACTCCGGCCAGCGCTCGCCCTCGGTCAGGATCGCCAGGTCCGGTTCGACGCGCCGCCACGCGCGCCGCGCAAAGAACCACCAGTCCAAAGGAAAATAGCCGATGGCCGCCACGAGGTCGGCATACTTGTCGCACGCCACGCGGTAGCCCGTGCTGGTCGTCGTGGTGAGGTAAACCTCGACCCCGTCCGCCCGCAGCCCCTGCAGCAGCGGGCCGATCGCGAGCATCTCACCGACGCTCACCGCCTGCACCCAAACCCGCTTCACGCCCGTCCGCCGCGGACCAATGCCCACCGCACCAAACCGGTCGCCAAAACGGCCCCGGTAGCCGCCCCGCCGCCACATCCGCCGCAGGTAGACCGGCGCCAGCACGAGGCAAACCGGGGCGAACAGGAGTCGGTAAAGCCAGAGCATGGATTGCCATGATTGGCCGGGAAAGCCCCGCACCGCGCAACGGGAAACTTCTGCCGTCCACCCCTCTTCGGGGCCGGGGAGTGTCATCTATGAGATGACACTCCCCGCATGCTGCCGCTCGCATCCCACGCGCCGAACCCGGCCACTGTCATTTAATAGATGACACTCCCCCTAGGGCGGACATCGCTCCGGCCAACCCCCGGCCCGGCCAAAATCTCATGGCCGCGCGAAATATTCCGGCCATCCTCCGCTTCCCACCCCCATGCACCGCCGCCTCCTCGCCGCCTTCGCCCTGTGCCTCGCCGTCGCCTCTCCCGCGTTTTCCGCTGCACCGCCCTTCCCGCACGAGGCCAGCGACCTCAAGCCCGATCCCGCCGTGCGCTTCGGCACGCTGCCCAACGGCGTGCGCACCGTCATCCGCGCCAACCAGGAGCCGCGCGAGCGCGCCTCGCTCCGGCTGCTCGTCGACGTCGGCGCCCTGCAGGAGACCGAGGGCCAGCGCGGCGTCGCCCACTTCCTTGAGCACCTCGCCTTCAACGGCAGCACGCACTACGCGCCGGGCACGCTCGTCGAGTTCTTCCAGCGCATGGGCATGAACTTCGGCGGCGACACCAACGCCAGCACCGGCTTCGATCGCACGCTCTATCTCCTCGAACTGCCCAACACCCGCCCCGCCACCCTCGCCGAGGGACTGCAGGTGCTGTCCGACTACGCCGGCGGGCTGTTCCTGCAAGGCAAGGAGATCGACAGCGAGCGCGGCGTCATTCTCAGCGAGATGCGCACCCGCGACTCCGTCGACTACCGCATCGGCGTCGCCGGCTACGAGTTCGAGCTCGCCGGCACCCAGTTTCCCCGCCGCCTGCCGATCGGGGTCAAGGAGGTCATTGAGCAAGCCGACCGCACCGCCTTCACCGACTTCTACAACACCTGGTACCGGCCCGAGTTGATCACCGTGCTTGTGGTCGGCGACATCGACCCGGCCGCCGTCGAGGCCCAGGTCCGCACCGCTTTCAGCGGCCTCACCGCCCGCGCCCCCGCCAGACCCAAACCCGACCTCGGCCGCATCAACCCCGCCCCCGGCGTGCGCGTGAAATTCCACCCCGAGGCCGAGGCCCCGGCCACCTTGGTCGGCATTTCGCTGATGGAGTCGTACACCGGCGAAGCCGACACCGCCGCGCGCCGGATCCGCGACCTGCCGCGCAGCCTCGCCATCTCCATGCTCAACCACCGCCTGGAGATGCTGGCAAAGCTGGAGAACGCCCCTTTCACCACGGCCACCAACTACGTCGGCGAGAACTACGATTTCTTCCGCTCCGTCGGCATCGAGCTCAGCTGCGAGCCGGCCCGCTGGCGCGACGCCCTCGCGCTGGGCGAGAAGGAGGTCCGCCGCGTCCTCGAGCACGGCTTTCAGGCCGGCGAGCTCCAGGAGGTCGTGGCCAACTACCGCAACCGGCTTGAGCAGGCCGTCAAGACCGCCGCCACCCGCCGCTCCAGCTCCCTCGTCGGCGCCCTCGCCTCATCGCTCACCAACAAGGATGTCTTTACCTCACCGGAAGACGACCTCGCCCTGCTCGGGCCCGTGCTCGCCCGCCTCACACCGGAGCAATGCACCGCCGCCTTCCGCACCGCGTGGAGCGCCAACCACCGCAATCTCATGGTCGCCGGCCGCGCCCCGCTGCCCAACAACCCCGCGCCCGACACCGCCACGGCCGAGGCCGAGATGCTCTCGGTCTATAACAACTCCCGCTCGGTCGAGGTCGCCGCACCGATCGCCCGTACCGAACAGGCGTGGGGCTACACCGACTTCGGTCCCGCCGGCACCGTCGCCAAGCGCGAGCCGGTCGCCGACCTCGGCATCACCCTCGTCACCTTCGCCAACGGCGTCCGCCTCAACCTCAAGCCGACCGACTTCGAGGCCGGCCGCATCCAGGTCAGCGTTCGCACCGGTTCCGGCCTGCTTACCGAGCCGAAGGACCAGCCTGGCCTCGCCTATTTCGCGGGCAGCATCTTCTCCGCCGGCGGCCTCGGCAAACACAGCGCCGACGACCTCGACCGCATCCTCGCCGGCCGCAATGTCGGCCTCGGCTTCCGGGTCGCGTCCGACGCCCTGACCCTCTCCGCCACCACCAATCGCGACGACCTAGCGCTGCAATTCCAGTATATGGGAGCGTACCTTACCGATCCCGGCTATCGTCCCGAAGCCGTGCGCCAGGCGGTCAAGACGCAGGAGGAAACCTACGCCAGCCTCGAGCATACGCCCAGCGGCCCGATCCAGCTCGAGGTCACGCGCCGCCTCGCGAGCGGCGACCCGCGCTTCGGCATGCCCGCCAAGGCCGAGCTGCAGAAGCGCACCGTCGCCGAGGTGAAGACGTGGCTCACGCCGCAGCTCACCGGCGGCCCGATGGAGATCGCCCTCGTCGGCGACATCGACGTGGAGGCCGCCATCGCCGCCGTCGCCAGGACCCTTGGCGCCCTGCCCGCGCGCCCCGCCCGGCCGGACTTCGCCGCCGAGCGCCGCGTCTCGTTCCCAGCCCAGGGCGCGCGCTGGAGCTTCACCGTGCCGACGGAGATCCCGAAGGGCGTGGTCGCCCTCTACTGGCCCACGACCGACGCCAACGACGTCAGCCGCACCCGCCGCCTGACCATCCTCGGCACGATCTTCACTGACCGCCTTCGCGTGAAGGTGCGCGAGGAGATCGGCGGCGCCTACAGTCCCGCCGCCGGCAGCTCGTCGAGCGACACCTTCACCGGTTACGGCTACCTGCTCGCCAACGTGATCGTGGACCCGCCGGCCGCCACCGCCATCGCCGACGCCGTGCGCGCCATCGCCGAGGATCTGCGGACCAAAGGTGTGACCGAGGACGAACTCAACCGCGCCAAGCAGCCCGTGCTCACCAACGTGCGCGAGAGCGCCCGGACCAACTCATACTGGATCGGCAGCGTCCTGCACAAGGCGCAGGAAAAACCCGAGGTCCTGGCCTGGAGCCGCTCCCGCACCGCCGACTTCGAGTCGATCACCAAGGCCGACATCGACGCCCTCGCCCGCCAGTACCTCCTGCCCGAGCGGACCTTCCAAGTGATCGTGCTGCCCGACGCCAAGCCGGCCGCGAAGTAGCCACCAAGGCGGTCACTCCGTGGCCGCCGCTGCGTTGGCTTGCGGGTAGGGCTGGCCCGCCGGGCCGGCCGCGATTTTGTCGAGATCGGATGTAGGCCGGGTGCCCTCACCCGGCACGATTGATTCGGGGGGTGGGCACCCCGACTACAAATCGCTTCGCCCCATCCTCAATCCGCCTTGCTAGCGACCCCCGCCATCGAGCGGTCGTGCACCTTGGCCAGCGCGAGCAGCGCCACCACCGCCCCGATCAGCGCCAGGAACATGTCGCTCTGGGTGTCCCAGACGTACCCCTGCGTTCCGAGGAAATCTTCGGCCGCGCCCCCGCCGGCGGCGGCGGCGAACCACTCGATGAGCTCGTAGAACGCCGAGAACGCCAGGCAGACGCAGACGACGAGGAAACCGAGCCAGCGGCTGCCCCGGAGCGGCGAGGTGCGGACCAGCAGCTCGCGCGTGAGGATCGCCGGCACGAAGCCCTGCGCGAAGTGGCCGAGCTTGTCGTAGTTGTTCCGCGGCCAGCCGAACCAGTCCCGCGCCCACTCGCCAAGCGGCACCCGGGCGTAGGTGTAGTGTCCGCCGACCACCAGGATCACGCAGTGCAGCCAGTGCAGCACGAGCAGCAGCGTCGAAAGCGGAAAGCGCTTCCGGAAAAACCAGATCAGCGGTACGCCGAGCACGACCGGACCCGACTCAAGCCACCACGTCAGCCGGTCGTGCGGGTCGATCCAGGACAGCCCCACGATCGGCAGGAGCAGCGCAACAAACCAGATGAGCCGGCGGTCCATGGTGATGATCAGTCCAGAGTCGATAGCGGTGAGTCAAGTGCCGGGCTTTCAGAGATCCGAACCTTTGGCACGCAGAGACGCAGAGAACGCGGAGGCCAGAAGGGTTTTGGTTTAGGAATCCGAATATTCAGTTCAGATCTCTGCGTCCTTTGCCTTGGCGCATATCGCGCCTTCTCTGCGTGACACCCATCCGGAATTATCGCGGCCAGCTCGACCCAGCCCTACCCGCGACCCAGGGCACGTGTGACACGTGCCCCTACCTCACTTAAATCTTTGCCACCACGAGCGACGCGTTCGTGCCGCCGAAGCCGAAGCTGTTGGCGAGTGCGGCGCGGACGGTCTTCTTCACGGCGGTGTTCGGCGTGAAGTTGAGCCCGGTGGCGGCGCAGGCGGGATCGATGTTGGCCAGGTTGATCGTCGGGGGGACGATGCCGTGGTGCACCGCGAGCACGGCGGCGAACGCGCCCATCGCGCCGGCGCCGCCGAGGAGGTGGCCGGTCATGGACTTCACGCCGCTGACGTGGAGCGAGGCCTTGTTCTCGGCGAACACGCCGGCGATCGCGGCGGCTTCCTCGCCGTCGCCGCCCGGAGTCGAGGTGGCATGGGCGGAAACGTAGTCGACCTCGGACGGCGCGAGGCCGGCACGGGAGAGCGCCGCGCGCATCGCGCGGGCCGAGCCCTCGGCACCGGGGGCGAGCGAGGAAAGATGGTGGGCGTCGGCCGAGGCGCCGTAGCCGCGAAGCTCGGCGTAGATGCGGGCACCGCGCTTTTTCGCGATTTCCAACTCCTCGAGCACGAAGACCACACCGCCCTCGCCGAGGACGAAGCCGTCGCGATCCTGGTCGTACGGACGCGAGGCCTGCTCCGGCGCGTCGTTGCGGGTCGAGAGGGCGCGCATCTGGGCAAAGGCGCCGATCGCGAGCGGGGTCACGGTGGACTCCGCGCCGCCCGCGATCATCACGTCGGCATCGCCGCGGATGATCGCCGCGGCGGCCTCGCCCATGGCATGGCCGCTGGTGGCGCAGGCGGAGGCGACGCTCATGTTGGGACCGCGGAAGTCGAGGAGCAGCGAGACCTGACCCGCGAGCAGGTTGGGCGCGATCTGGATGATGAAGAACGGGGAGATCTTGCGGAAGCCGCCAGCCTTCCACGTGTCGTGCATCGCCTCCATCTCGGGCAGGCCGCCGAGGCCGACGCCGAGGTTCACGCCCATGCGGTTGGCGTCGAGGCCGGCGCGGTGGGCATCGAGCCCGGAGTCCGCGTAGGCCTCGACCGCCGCGACGGTGCCGAGGTGGGTGAAGCGGCCGAATTTCTTGAGATCCTTGCCGTTGAAGGCCGCCGTCACGGGCTCTCCGCCGGGACCGCGGGGATGCAACGGAGTCGCCAGCGCCTTGGTGGGCTCGAAGTTCTTCACCTCGCCCGCGATCTGGGCGGTGCAGCCGGTCGCGTCGAACCGGGTGATGCGGCCGATGCCGCTCCGGCCCGCGATCAGGGCGGCCCAAGTGTCGGCCGCGTTGTTACCAACCGGAGTGACAGCACCGATGCCGGTAATCACCACGCGGCGGGGGGAGGATGACGTTTGGCTCATGGTATGAAAGAGTGGTTAAGCGCCCGGCGGAAGTTGTCCAGCAGGCCCTCAGGGGTCGCTAACGCCATTATCGGGCATCTGTTCAGGGCCTGTCCCGTAAAATACCGTCGGCCATGGGGTGCGCCATCCCACCTGGAAAGCTTCGTTTTACACTCATCGCTTTGATGCAAGTAGCATGACGAAAGATGCTTGCGGGTTGAATCTCCCGAAGCGGGCTGGCTTGATTTGATTTCTGTAGCTGGCCTCGTTGAGGCCGGCGGATCGGATCCGGGGTCAACGACCCCGGCTACAGTTGCTTCAAGCA